>DATJGR010000109.1:0-11320 GCA_035494855.1 Pseudomonadales bacterium
CTGTTCGCCTCGGTATACACGACCGACGACACGCCGCTGAAGTACACCTTCGGCGGCGGTGGTGCACCGCTCTGTGTCTGCGGTGCGTAACAGTAGAAATACATGACCTTCGAGGCGGTGCTCGCCGCCCATGCGGGAGAGAGGGCGAAGCAAAGTGTCGCCGCCCCACACAGCGTCCGAAAAGTCGTCCTTTCCACCATGGCAGCCTCTTTGATCACGAAGTGTGACGCTGCGACGCTACCACCTTTCGACCCACGGACGCAGCGAATCCGCCCAGAGTCTGAACGACCTCGATCTGTCCAACCCAGTCGGGTCGTTAGGCGAGAGAGGTGGTACCCGCGTCACTGGATTTCGTCGCCTACTTCAAAGCGTGCGGAATGCCGACTTTGCATATTCGGCAGGGATTCTCATACGCGCTCATGAAGCGCTGGAGAGCGCCGGAAGGCGACTTTCGAAGCACTTGCGATGTTTCAAATGGTCGCCTGCTGGAGCATATTGCGGTTTGGTCCTACGCCGACCTTCGTGCACTCCGTTGCGGAGCCATCACATGACACCTGTTGGGAGCGGTCGCTGCGTGTGCGAGGGTGTGCGCTATCGACTCGATGCGCCGCCACTCTTCACACACGTGTGCCACTGTCTGAGTTGCCAGAAGTCGTCTGGCTATGCGTTCTCGATGACGACCATCATCATGCGCGAGGACCTCGCGATCACTTACGGCGAGATCACTGCGTTGATACCCGGTCCCGGCAGCACCGCATATGGCTGCGCGACCTGCCGCACGAGGATCTACGTGGAGAGCGCACGCCTTCCAGTAACGTATGCGCTCAAGCCCGGCACGCTCGATGACACGTCGCTGGCAACGCCGCAGGCGCACATCTGGGTAAAGCGCAAGCAGTCCTGGCTCACGCTGTCACCAGACGTCCCGTGCTTCGACGAGAACTACGACGCCGCGGTGACATGGCCCGCCGCCAGCGTTGCGCGTGTTGTCGCAGCCATGGCGCGACAGAAGTGAGGCGGCGACATCGCGCGCGCCCGTCATTGCTGACCGAACGTAGTGATGTCGTTAGGGTTCGGTGCCGAAGGGCGGAAAACAGGATGCTGGTTGGTGCCCGGGGTCGGAATCGAACCGACACTGAGTTTCCCCAACCAGATTTTGAGTCTGGCGCGTCTACCAGTTTCGCCACCCGGGCGGCGAGGGCGGGAGGTTAGCCAACGGCTCCTCCAGAATCAATCGGCCGACGTGTCTCTGGCGACCGTCCCGCTGCTCACGTAGACTGCCGCGCTCTTTCGTTGGTCGGTCAAGCCAATGCCTCTCACACGCAGCGATTTCCGCTACGTGCTGCCGGAGCGTCTGATCGCGCAGACGCCGCTGCCGAACCGCACCGATAGCCGCCTGATGGTGATCGATCCCCAAAGCGGGTCGATCGAGCATCGTACGTTCGACGCACTTCCCGATCTGCTGTCGCCGAACGACCTGCTGGTGCTGAACGACACGCGCGTGATCCGAGCGAGGTTGCACGGACGGAAGGACTCGGGCGGGGCGGCCGAGCTGTTGATCGAACGGATCGAGGGCGAACGGCGGGCGCTGTGTCAGGTGCGGGTGAGCAAACCGTTGAAGCCCGGCCGCAGCGTGCTGCTGGAACCGCGCGGCGAGCGGGCAACGGTGATCGATCGGAGCGGAGATCTGTACAGGTTCGAATTCGAACGCGCTGTCGACGACGTGCTCGATGCGTGCGGTCAGGTGCCGCTGCCGCCCTACATCGCCCGGCCGCCTGACGAGTTCGATGAGGCGCGGTATCAGACCGTGTTTGCGGAGCGGCGCGGTTCGGTGGCCGCACCTACGGCAGGATTGCACTTCGACCACGCGCTGCTCGACCGATGCGTGGCGGCCGGCGTCGCAGTCGCGCGCGTGACGTTGCACGTCGGCGCGGGAACGTTTCAACCGATGCGCGTTCAGGAGCTCGCCGCGCACCGGATGCACGGCGAACGGATGTCGGTGAGTTCCACGCTCGTAGACGCGGTTGCCGCATGCAGAGCGCGCGGCGGTCGAGTGGTCGCGATCGGAACCACGGTCGTGCGTGCGCTCGAATCGGCGGCGCTCGGCGGAGCGCTCGCGCCATTCGACGGCGAGACCGACATCTTCATTCATCCGGGATTCCGGTTTCGGGTCGTCGACGCGCTGGTCACGAACTTCCATCTCCCGGAATCGACGCTGCTGATGCTGGTTGCCGCGTTCGCCGGAAGCGCGCGCGTGCTTGCGGCTTACGAAACGGCGGTGCAGAACGAATACCGGTTCTTCAGTTACGGAGACGCAATGTTCATCACACAGCGGTGCGACGATGCGATTTGAACTGCATACCAGCGACGGTGCCGCGCGTGCGGGTCGCGTAACCACCGCACACGGATCGTTCGATACACCGGCCTTCATGCCGGTAGGCACCTACGGCACCGTGAAAGCGATGACGCCGACGCAGCTCACCGAACTCGGTGCGCAGATCGTGCTGGCCAATACGTTCCATCTGTTGCTGCGTCCTGGCGATGAAATAGTGCAGGGTCTCGGCGGATTGCACGGTTTCATGAGCTGGCACGGTCCGATCCTCACCGATTCAGGGGGGTTTCAGGTGTGGAGTCTCGGCGCGCTGCGCAAGATCAGCGAGGGGGGCGTCGAGTTCAAGTCGCCGGTGAACGGCGATCGCGTATTTCTCTCGCCGGAGCGTTCGATGCAGGTGCAACGCAATCTCGGCGCCGACATCGTGATGGCGTTCGACGAATGCACGGCGCACCCGGCAACGCACACGCAGGCGCGCGAGTCGATGGAGCTGTCCACCCGTTGGGCCGCGCGCAGCAGCAGCGCGCACGGTGACAGTGAAGCCGCGTTGTTCGGCATCGTGCAGGGCGGGATGTACTCCGACCTGCGACGCGAGTCGCTCGAGCGCCTCACCGGAATCGGTTTCGACGGCTACGCCGTGGGCGGTCTCTCGGTCGGCGAATCCAAGGAAGAAATGGCGGCGGTGCTTCAAGGTCTGATGCCGTTGATGCCGACGGATCGGCCCCGCTATCTGATGGGCGTCGGCACGCCGGCCGATCTCGCCGCCGCCGTCGCGCTCGGCGTCGACATGTTCGACTGTGTGTTGCCGACGCGCAACGCACGCAACGGTTATCTGTTCACGTCGCGTGGCGTACTGAAGATTCGCAACGCGCAGCATCGCGACAGCAACCAGCCGATCGATGCAGCGTGCGGCTGTTACACGTGCGCCGGGTTCACGCGCGCGTATCTGCATCACCTCGATCGTTGCGGCGAGATACTCGGCAGCGTTCTGATGACGATCCACAATCTGCACTACTACCAGACACTGATGCGTCGTTTGCGCGAGGCCATCGAAATGGGTACATTTCGCAACCTCTTCGCTGCCCTGCACAACGGTTGGAACGCCCCGGATGAATCTATTTGAGACCGCTGCGTATGCGGCTGAGGCCGGCGCAGCGCCCGGTCCCGGTTACATGGACCTGCTGCTTCTGGTCGGCTTCGTCGGCATCTTCTACTTCCTCCTGTGGCGACCGCAGAGCAAGCGCCGCAAAGAACACGCGGCATTGATGTCCGGGCTCGCGAAAGGCGACGAAGTCGTTACCGCCGGCGGCATCGTCGGACGCATCTCGAAAGTCGAAGACGATTTCGTGAAGCTGCAGGTATCGAACAACGTCGAACTGCGCATTCAGAAGAGCGCCGTCGGCGCGACGTTGCCGAAAGGTACGCTGAAGTCGCTGGACGAGAAGTGACGCCGGGCGTCCGCTTCGGAACCAGCCGATGAGCCGCCTCACCGACAGTCTGCTCGGGTTATCGGAAGGCCCTGCGCGCGCGCCCAACACCTATTCAGTGGGGCGCTACCTCGCGATTCTGGTGGTGATCCTCATCGGGCTCGTCTATTCGCTGCCGAACCTCTACCCACCGGACTATGCGTTGCAGATCCGCGCGGAAGCGGCCGACGTGCAGATGACTCAGGAGATCGTCGACAAGGCGACGCAGGCGCTCGGGCATGCGGGCATCCATATAAAGGGTACGCACATGGACCCGCGCAGCGCCGTGCTGCGGCTCGACAGCAACGAAGATCAGCTGCGGGGCAGCGAAATCGTGCAGGCTGCGCTGCACGGCGACAATGCGACGGCATCGCAGTTCGTCGTCGCGCTGAACCTCGCATCGACCACGCCGCAGTGGCTGCAATCGCTCGGCGCTCACCCGATGTCTTACGGCCTCGACCTCTCCGGCGGCGTGCACTTCCTGCTCGAAGTCGACATGGAAAAAGCCATCGGCGACCGGATGAAGAGCGAGGAAGACAACATCCGGCGCATTCTGCGCGACGCGCGACTGCGGTACGTGCCGGCCAACGACATGGTGTCGGGCACGAAGGTGACCGTCGCGTTCTACGAAGCACCGGTGCGCGATCAGGCGCAGGAAGCGATCTCGAAAGAGTATCGCGACTTCCAGATTCTGCCGCGCGACGTCGACGGCAAGCCCGCGCTGCTGATGACGATGAAAGAGACGAAGATCCGCGAGATCGAGACGTACGCGATTCAGCAGAACCTGCAGAGCTTGCGCAACCGCGTGAACGAACTCGGCGTATCGGAGCCGTTGGTACAAAGCCTCGGCAAGACCCGCATCGTCGTCGACCTGCCGGGCGTTCAGGACAGCGCCGATGCGAAGCGGATTCTCAACAAGTTCGCGAACCTCGAATTCCGCCTGGTGGCGAAACAGGACGCGCGACCGTCGGAAACCGAAACGTATCCGTACGAAGGACGATCGATCATCGTCGAGCGGCGCAACATCGTCACCGGTGACCGCGTGACCAATGCGGTGCAGGACTACGATCCTCAGAACAACCTGCCGCAGGTGAGCATCACGCTCGATGGCGCGGGCGGCGATCGGATGCACGACGCGACGAAAGACAACGTCGGCAACCAGATGGCGATTCTGTACAAGGAGCTGAAGCCGCGTTCGCGCATCGTCGTCGAAGACGGCAAAGAGGTGGTGCAGAACTTCAGCGTCGAAGAGAAACGGCTGATCAACGTGGCGACGATTCGCTCCGCGTTGGGCTACCGCTTCCGCATCACCGGCGTGGGTTTGGGCGAAGCGCGCGATCTGGCGTTGCTGCTGCGTGCCGGCGCGCTGGCCGCGCCGATGTACATCGTCGAAGAGCGCACCGTAGGTGCGAGCCTGGGCGAAGACAACATCCGCGCCGGTCTGCACGCGGCGGTCGGCGGCTACATCCTCGTGCTGCTGTGCATGGTCATCTACTACAAAGCGTTCGGCATGATCGCGAACATCGCGCTCGCGATTAACGTGATCCTGCTGGTGGCGCTGATGTCGGTGCTGGGTGCGACGCTCACGATGCCGGGCATTGCAGGCATCGTGCTGACCATGGGTATGGCGGTGGATGCCAACGTTCTCATCTTTTCGCGCGTGAGGGAGGAAGCCGCAGAGCGGCCGCCGCAAGCCGCGATCACGGCCGGATTCGATCGCGCCTACACGACCATCGTCGACTCCAACATCACCCACCTGCTCGTCGCGGTGATTCTGCTCGCTTTCGGCTCCGGGCCGATCAAAGGGTTCGCCGTCGTGCTGACGCTGGGGATCATCACATCGATGTTTACGGCGATTACGGTGACCCGCGCGATGGTGAACCTGATGTACGGCGGCCGATCGCTCACGAAGCTCCGGGTATGAGTCAGCCGATCCGCGTCATCAATTTCATGGGGTTGCGCACCTACGGCGCGATCTTCTCCATCCTCGTCATGCTGATCTCGATCGGGTCGCTCGCAACGCGCGGGTTGAACTTCGGTCTCGACTTCACCGGCGGCACGCTGGTGGAAGTTCAGTTCGTCAATCCGGTGGTCGCGGAAGACGTGCGCGTTACGCTCGCGGATGCCGGTATCCACGAGGCGGTCGCGCAGCACTTCGGTTCGGAGCGCGACGTACTGGTTCGCGTACCTCCGCAGAAGGGGGAATCGGAAGCGTTGCTCGCGGATCATCTTCGCAACGCGCTGACGGCCAAATACGAAGGCGTGCAACTGCGACGTTCCGAATTCGTTGGGCCAGCGGTCGGCGCGGAACTGCGCGAGACGGGTGGCCTCGCCGTGCTCGCGGCGCTGGGCGCCGTCATGGCCTACATGATGTTTCGATTCACCAGCAAGTTCGGCATCGGCGCCGTCGTGGCGTTGATTCACGATGTCGTCGTTACGGTGGGTGCGTTCTCGGTATTCCAATGGACGTTCGACCTGCCGACGCTCGCGGCGGTGCTCGCTGTCATCGGCTATTCGGTGAACGACACGGTCGTCGTGGCTGACCGGATCCGCGAGAATTTCCGCAAGCTGCGCAAAGGCACCGCACTCGAGATCGTCAACCTGTCGCTGACGCAGACGCTGGATCGAACGTTGATGACGTCGTTTACGACTCTGCTGGTCGTCATCGCGCTGTTCCTGTTCGGCGGCGACACAGTGCGTGGCTTTTCGATTGCGCTGATCGTCGGGATCGTGTTTGGAACGTATTCGTCGACATACGTTGCCGCGGCCATCGTGCTCGCGATGGGCAATACCCGCGAAGACCTGCTGATCCCGGAGAAGAACGCGAAAGACGATATGCCCTGACGGGCGGGTGCAGGCGCGGTTCAGCCTTGCAGCAGATCCGCCGTCAACGTTGGTCGAATCGTCTGCAGAATGGCTTTGAACACCTTCGGATTGCCGGCGACGACGTTGCCGGTATCCATGTAGCGCTCACCTCCGATCAGATCGCTGACGAAGCCACCGGCCTCCAGGATCAGCAGCGCGCCCGCGGCCATGTCCCAGGGCTTCAATCCGAGCTCCCAGAATCCGTCCGCGCGACCCGCGGCGACGTAGGCCAGATCGAGCGCGGCGGAACCCGCGCGACGGATGCCGCGACACTGGCTGCTGAACGCCGTCAGCATCGCCATGTACGGATCGAGATGCTGCGCGACGTCTCTGAACGGAATGCCGGTCGCGAGCACCGCATCTTCGAGGCGATGGCGGTTGCTGACGCGGATGCGTTTGCCGTTCAGTTGCGCGCCGGCGCCGCGCGACGCGGTGAATTCTTCGTTGCGCACCGGGTCGATGATCACCGCGTGTTCGAGCCTGTTGCGGTACTTCAGTCCGATCGACACCGCGAAGTGCGGAATGCCGTGCAGATAGTTGGTGGTACCGTCGAGGGGATCGATGATCCAGGTGTACTCGGCACCGCTGAACGATTCGCCGTGTTCTTCACCGACGATGCCGTGATCCGGATATGCCTTGTGCAGTACATCGATGATGGCGTCTTCGGCGTCGCGGTCGACGTCGGATACGAAATCGTTGCGCGCCTTCTCGACGATGTTCAGCGTGTCGATGCGATCCATCGCGCGCACCATGATCTGACCCGCGCGACGTCCGGCGCGAAGCGCCATGTTGACCATTGCGTGCATTGAGAGAAGGCGGGTGTCGAAGGGCGCGCGATTCTAGCAGGTGCCGGTGCGCCATGAAACGGCCGTTATAATGCCAGCATGACGGCATCACTCGAACATGTGCGCATCGTGCTCGTCGAAACGAGCCATCCCGGCAACATCGGCGGCGCCGCGCGCGCGATGAAGACGATGGGACTCGGTCAGTTATGGCTCGTCCGTCCGGGACGCTATCCGGATCCGCAGGCCGAGTGGCGCGCGGCCGGCGCGCTCGATGTGCTCGACCGTGCGGTGGTGGTCGATTCGCTCGATGCAGCGATCTCCGACTGCACGCTGGTGATCGGTACCAGCACGCGGTCGCGGCGGATTCCGTGGCCGTTGTTGACGGCGAAAGAGATCGGCCCGCGCATTCGCGGCGAATCGACGCGGCGGCCGATCGCCGTGCTGTTCGGTCGCGAGACGAGCGGCCTCACCAACGACGAGTTGCAGCGTTGCAACGTGCATCTGCAGATTCCGGCGAATCCGGCGTATCCGTCGCTGAACGTCGCGATGGCGGTGCAGGTGGTCTGTTACGAGCTCTATCAGAGCACGCTCCAACCGGTAGACACGCCCAGCGCTGCGGCGTGGGACCGTGAACCCGCCACGGTCGCCGCCGTCGACGGTCTGCTCGAACACCTGCAGGGGGTGCTGACGCGCGTCGATTTCCTCGATCCGACGAACCCGGGGCAGGTGATGGCGCGGCTGCGGCGGCTGTTCACGCGGCTGCGGCCCGACGATACGGAAGTCGCGATCCTGCGCGGCGCATTGACGGAGATCGAGCGGTCGCTGAACCGGACCGATACTGGACCAAAATAGTCGGGTATTGCATACTGCCGAGCCTTCACGGGTTACGGTCCCATTGCCATGCGGCTCACGACGAAAGGCCGCTACGCGGTCACGGCGATGCTCGATCTCGCACTGCACAGCGCGACCGGTCCCGTAACGCTCGCCGATATCTCCGCCCGCCAAGGGATTTCCCAGTCGTATCTCGAACAGTTGTTCGGCAAGCTGAAGCGCGCGCGCCTCGTGCAGAGTCTGCGCGGACCGGGCGGCGGTTATGCGCTGACGCGCGCGCCGCGCAGCATCAGCATTTCCGAGATCATCAGCGGCGTCGGCGAAGGCATCGATGCCACCCGCTGCGGCGGCATCGGCGATTGCCAGGACGGCTTGATCTGCATCACACACGACCTCTGGACGGATCTGTCGCGGCGAATCGACGACTTCCTGTCCGAGGTCAGCCTTGGTTCGCTGATCGAACGCGGCGAGGTGCAGGCGATTTCACGGCGGCAGGATGCCCGGACGGGACTGGAGCGTAACGACGGTCGTCTGATCGACGCGCGCGTGCTCAACTGATCGATGCGTAAGCCCATTTATCTCGACTACTCGGCGACCACGCCGGTCGACCCGCGTGTTGCGCAGAAGATGAGCGACTGTCTGCTCACCGACGGCAACTTCGGCAATCCGGCCTCGCGTTCGCACGTGTACGGCTGGTTGGCGGAAGAGGCGGTCGAAGAAGCGCGCACGCAAGTGGCGAAGTTGCTGAACTGCGATCCGCGCGAAATCGTCTGGACGTCGGGCGCCACAGAGTCTGACAACCTGGCGATCAAGGGCGTCGCCGAAGCGTCCGGCAAGAGTCGCCGCCACATCGTCACCAGCATGATCGAACACAAAGCGGTGCTCGACACGTGCGCGTACCTCGAGACCAAAGGATACGAGGTGACGTATCTGCAGCCGGGCACTTCCGGCATCGTGGAACCGGAGCAGGTGGCCGCGGTGTTGCGTCCCGACACGTTGCTCGTATCGCTGATGCACGTGAACAACGAGATCGGTGTGATCAACGACATCGCGGCCATCGGCAACGTGTGCCGCGCGGCAAACGTGTTGTTCCATGTGGACGCGGCGCAGAGCGCGGGCAAAGTGACTGTGGACCTCGCCGCGATGCAGATCGATCTGATGTCGCTGTCGGGCCACAAGATGTACGGCCCGAAAGGCATCGGCGCGTTGTACGTGCGGCGCCTGCCGCCGGTGCGCATTGCACCGCAAATGCACGGTGGTGGACACGAACGCGGCATGCGATCCGGCACGCTCGCTACACATCAGATCGTCGGCATGGGTGAAGCGGCGCGAATCCTGCGCGAGTGCATGAATACGGAGAACGCGCGCATCGCGACATTGCGAAACCGTCTGTGGTCACACCTGAAGCAGATGGACGGCGTCAGCGTGAACGGCGATCTCGAGCGCCGCCTGCCCGGCAACCTGAACGTCGCGTTCGCCGGCATCGACGGTGAAACGTTGATGATCGCGCTCGACGACATCGCGGTGTCGACCGGTTCGGCGTGCACGTCGGCAACGGTCGAACCGTCGTACGTGCTGCGCGCGCTCGGCGTGCCCGACGAACTCGCGCACGCGTCGCTGCGCTTCACCGTCGGTCGCTTCACCACCGAGGAAGACATCGATCGCGCGTCGCGGCGCGTGATCGAAGTGGTCGAGCGATTGCGCGAGCGCAGCGCTGCCTGACGATCGCGACTGCCCGCAGGCCAAGGAAATGCGTATAATACGCGGCCGCTAAATCCCCCTATTGCTCGAAAATTCAAATAGATAGGGCGTCTTGTTGATAGCCGACAATAACGGAGTTTCTTCATGGCATTGGAACGGACACTGTCCATCGTCAAACCCGACGCGGTGGCGAAGAACATCATCGGCGAGATCTACTCCCGGTTCGAAAAAGGCGGTTTGAGAATCGTCGCGGCGCGCATGCAGCGGCTGTCGCGCGCGAAAGCCGAAGGCTTCTATGCGGAGCACACAGGTCGTCCGTTCTTCGAGAGCCTCGTCACCTATATGATATCGGGCCCGGTCGTCATTCAGGTTCTCGAAGGGGAGAACGCAATAGCGGTCAACCGCAAGCTGATGGGGGCGACCAATCCGAAGGATGCGGACCCAGGGACGATCCGCGCCGACTTCGCAGAGTCCATCGATGCCAACGCAGTCCACGGGTCGGATTCGGCTCAAAGCGCGGCACGGGAGATCAGTTACTTTTTCGGCACAGACGAGATTTACCCGCGAGGCTGATGCACTGTGAGCTCCGAAGCCCCCCTCGTAAACCTGTTCGGACTCGACCGCGCCGGTGTGGCGGGGTTGTTCGACGCGATCGGCGAGCAGCGCTATCGCACCGCCCAGGTGATGAAGTGGGTGTATCACCGCGGCGTGCGTGATTTCGCCGGCATGACCGATCTGTCGAAGAAGTTGCGCGACAACCTGTCGCAGACCGCGACGCTCGCGTTGCCAGAGATCGTCAGCGAGCGCGTGTCGGTGGACGGTACGCGCAAGTGGGCGCTGAAAGTGGCGAACGGCAATGCCGTGGAAGCGGTGCTGATTCCCGATCGCGGCCGCAATACGTTGTGCGTGTCGTCACAGGTCGGCTGCATGCTCGACTGCAGCTTCTGCTCGACCGGAAAGCAGGGTTTCAACGGCAACCTGACGGCGGCGGAGATCGTCGGTCAGGTTGCATTGGTGTCCGAAGTGTTGCGCGGCCTCGGCGACGAACGCGGCGTGACCAACGTCGTCATGATGGGGATGGGAGAGCCGCTGCTGAACTTCGACAACGCGGTGCGCGCGGCCTCGATTCTCACGGACGACTTCGCGTTCGGCATCTCGAAGCGACGTGTCACGTTGAGCACCGCGGGTGTCGTACCCGGCATCTACAAACTGGCGGAAGTGTCCGACGTGGCGCTCGCGGTGTCGCTGCACGCGCCGAACGACGAACTGCGCGACAAGCTGGTGCCGATCAACCGCAAATATCCAATCGCCGAACTGATGGCGGCGTGTCGTCACTATCTGAA
>DATJGR010000110.1:0-13959 GCA_035494855.1 Pseudomonadales bacterium
ACGCTCTTCATCAGCGTGACGGTGGCCAACCACACGCTCGGTTGCAGCCTGGGTGCCTACTCAGGTGCCTAACCTATCAATAGCTAGCGCGCCCTTGTATATACAAGCCAACGAAATTGGCCGCCTTGCGCGAAGAAATCGAATGACCGACTGGCATCTGTACATGGTGCGCTGCGCCGACGGCAGCGTGTACACCGGCATCAGTACCGACGTGCAGCGCCGCTGGAAGGAGCACCAACGCGGTGGTGCGCGCACCGCCCGTTATCTGCGCACGCGCCGACCGGTCGATCTCATTTTCAGCGCGATGATCGGCGAACGAGGCGCCGCGTTACGCGCCGAGTACGCGATCAAGAGACTCGAGAAACCGCAGAAAGAAGCACTCGCGAATGGCGCGCTGGCGTTGCGGGTCGTGCTCGACGAATACGACCGGGCTCGCGCGCCCTCGTCATAGCGCAACGGTGTGGACGACGCGTTTGTCCGCGAGCAGCACATCGAATTCGGCTTGAACGTGGTCCCGCCCGGGTCTTCGAACAGCGGGCCGCTAAGCATCAATGTCAGTTCAGCGGAGATCTGCGGACGGGATTCTCAGTGGAACACGTCGCCGTCGGGACGGGTCATGGTGGGGCGATCGCCATCGCCTTCCTGGATGTGCTCGTTCGGGTCGACACCGGCGTGCTCGAAAGCGATCTGCACCGATTCGGAGATACACGCGGGACACATGCCTTCGGCGATCAGCCCTTCCAGCACCATGCCGATGACGTCGTACACCGACAGGGTTTCCTCGTGTTCTTCGTTGTAGCGCCACAACGCGTCTTCGACGTTGCGCACCACCGTCTGGCTGCGCACGTCGTCGCGCATACGCCGCTGTTCTTCGTCATTCATCGGTGAACATACTTGCTCGAGGGGACGCAGGAATACGCGAACGCTGGTGGAAGATCAAGCGCCACCGCGTCAAGCGCCACCGCGATCAGTGCCGCCGCGATCCAGCGTCTCAACCGCATCCGCGGTCGCTCCGGGATTCGTCGCCGCCCACAACGGACTCGATGCTTTCATGAATCGCAGCATCATCAGCATGCTCGCGACGTCGGTCCCCTCAGCAGGGTCGGTGAGCGTCGTTTCGTACCAGAAGAACTCCGTCTTCGGCGTTTCGCTGATCGCGAGCACGCGGCCGCGCGCCAGATAGTCGGTTTCGACGAACAGTGGACCGTTCAGATGCTGCACCTCGATGGCGCCGAACAGCCCGACGACCGGACCGCTGCGCACCAGCAGCGCCGGTTCCACCGCGCGCATCGCGCGCACCATCAGGCTCGGTGGCAGCGCCGGCCTGCTCCACGGACTACCGGTCGTGTACGCATCGAGCGGTTCAGTGATGACGGAGAGACGCTCGTCGAGAGCGCTCTGCGGGATGCGCGTTGGTATACCGTCGCAACAGGCGCCGGGCGACAGTTGGGCGAGGATCCGCAGTTCGCCGGGTTCCGGAATCAGCTGAACGCGTTGTCGCAGCGCGGAACCGAGGTCGGGACAACCGACGGACGCGGTTCCGTCGGCGATCCGCTCCGAACCCCCACCGCCTGATTTCGGGTGCTCCATCCATACTTCGATGCGGACGTCTTCGGTCGGCGGTCGCATCGGCGCGACCGCGTGACACTGAGCAGCTTCGAGGTCGGTGGTGGCGTATCGGAAGTACAGCGACAGTCCGCCACACTTCCACCAGCGCGGACCGAACATGTGCAGCAGAAGCGGCGGAAACTGTTCCATGTGCAGCGAGGCCGCTACGGTGCCGCCGCGGAATCCGAGTTTCTGTGCAACCGCGTCGTCGTGGATGCTGCCTTTCTCGTTCGCGGCGGAATTGCGCGGCTTGCGCACCGGCCCCACCCAGACGCCGCCCCCGAGCGGCCACGCGCTGAACTGCGTCATCGAAACGGCCTCCCTCCAGACCGTGAGCGACCGGCCGAGTGTATACCGCCCGCTCGCGAGCCGTCAGTCGGACGACGTGCCGCCGCGCATTTCGTCCAGCACGCGCCGCGCCTCGGCAACCGACCCGAGCACACGCGTCGCGCCCGCAAAGTCGTGCGCCGTTCCGAAAAACGGATTGTGGACGATCAGACACGCAAGTCCCGCGCCGCGCGCCGCATCGAGACCCTGCTTCGAATCTTCGATCACCACTGCTTCATCGGCTGCCGCGCCGAATCGTTCGAGCGCCGCCAGATAACCGGCAGGGTGCGGTTTGTGCGGCTCGAAGTCGTCACCGGTCAAGACGAATTCCATGTGGCGGACGATCCGGCGCTCGCGATGAATGAGCTCGAAGTCTCGCCGCTTGGCGGTCGTGACGATCGCCATCCGGTATGTCGCGGCCATCGCCGCGATCTCGTCGTGCACGCCTTCGATTTCGACGTTTCGCGAGCGAATGAACTGCTGGTAGTACTCGTCGCGCAGCGTCCGTTGCGTGTGGATCGTGCGCGGATCGAGGCCCGCCTCTTCGGCCAGCGTCCACGAAGTGACGCCTCGCGCACGGAGGCGATGGTAGTGCGCCCGGTCCAGCTCGATGCCGATCTCTCCGAGCGCGCGTCTGGTCGCGAGGTAGTAGCCCTCCTCCGTGTCCACCAGCACACCGTCGTTGTCCCACAGTACGTACCGTATCGCCATCGCGCGCCTCAGTTGGCTTGTCGGGCGCAGCCCGACGATGCACCCGCGTCAGCAAGCGCCGCGAGCACGGTCGCGGTGCGGCGGCCCGCTAGAGCGATCTGACGAACCGCGGTTGCATGCATCGCGGCGAGATAGGCGTCGCCGATCGATACGATCGGTTGTCGCGAACCGCCGGCAGTCACCACTGCGGCGCGCACGTCCGGCGTGTAAGCGTCACTTGCGGCCAACGCTCGGCTTTGTTTCGCCCACGCCTGGAATCTGCGCAGAAGGTCGCCTTTGTCGTCGCTCTTCGGGGCGTTCGATGCCTGGCGTCCGTACTCGCGTGCGAGCGACTCGAGATGCCGGTATTTCGATTCGTAGCCGAGCGCGCCGTCCCACAACGCGTGCAGATTGTCCACGCGCAGCTGCGTCTGTCCGGTTACCAGAATGTCGTTGCCGCCGCGGTCACCGCGCTCGAACGCCGGATCGGCGTACAACGCCGTCGCGTGCAACGGCTGGTGGACGTCGGCGGTCAGATGCGCGATCCACGACAGCGCGAGCGCGCGCTCGGCATCGGAGTCTCTGCACCAGTTCCGCGTCAGCATGTCGAGCGCCTGCACCACGTTCATGCGCATTTCATCGACCCCGGCCGCGGCGCTCATCGACGGCGTCGGCGCGTCTATGCGTCGACGATCCGATGGTTGTGCATAGGTCGGCAGATTGATGTAGTGCCAGCCGGCGTGGTTGTAACGAGCGACGAGCGCGCCGCGCGCCGAAGCGCCACGCACGTTGTCGAACCGGCGCGCGGCGTCGGGCCACGTCGATGCAAACGCGAAGTACCAACGATCCTGCTCGGCTGCGGCGGCGTTGCGCAACGCTTTCGGCAGGCGCGGAACGAAATCCTCCTGAAATCGGGGATGCATGCGTACGAGACGCGCCATCGGTTCGCGCACCGACGACGGCATCCGGTCGTACGCGATCAGCGCCGCAATCATGTGTCCGGTGTCGTTCCAGGCCGATGCCGATGGTGCAACGACCAGAAGCATCAGCAGCTTCCACCGCATCATTCGCCCTCCGGGCGCCTTCTAATTGAGGGGTCTTCTTCATATCATCCAAGCCTTTCCATGAGGCAGACGAACACATGAACCGCGATCAAACCGTGCCGGTGCTGGTTGGCATCAGCCAGCTCGAGCAGCGCGTCGCCGACCCGGCGCAGGCAAAGGAGCCTTTGACCCTGATGATCGACGCGGTCCGGGCGGCGGCCGCCGACGCGGGCTCCAACAGCTTGCTGAACCACGCGACGTCAGTGCGCGTCATCCGCGGAATCTGGCCGTACAAAGATCCGGCGCGCATCGTCGCACAAGCTGTCGGCGTTCCCAACGCCGAAACGGCGCTGACGCCTTATGGCGGCAACTACGTGCAATCGACGGTGAACCAGAGCGCGCTCGACATTCAGGCGCAGCGCCATGAAGTGATCGTTATCACCGGTTCGGAATGCGGCTACACGCAAGCGCGGGCGCGCAAGCAAGGCGTCGATCTCAAATGGCAGGAGGCGCCCGGCACGCCGGACCGGCTGATTGGCGAAGACAAGAACATGCGCCACGATGCGGAGAAGGCGGTCGGCCTCGGCCAACCGATTCAACTGTATCCGCTGTTCGAGAATGCGCTGCGACACGCGCGCCACGAAAGCATTCCCGCGCATCTGAAACGCATCTCAGAGTTGTGGGCGCGCTTCAGCGATGTCGCAAGCGGCAATCCGCACGCCTGGATTCAGGAGCGGCACACCGCAGAAGAAATCCGCACGCCTTCCGCATCGAATCGACCGGTGTCGTTTCCGTATCCGAAGTTGATGAACTCCAACAACAACGTCGATCAGGCGGCGGCGCTGATCCTGTGCTCGGTAGCGGCCGCCAAGCGCTTTGGCATTCCGGAGGATCGCTGGATCTATCCGTGGGCCGGCACCGACGCACACGACCACTACTTCGTCTCCAATCGCGACAATCTGCATTCGTCACCCGCGATCCGCTTCGCCGGCGCGCGCTGTCTCGAACTGGCCGGCGTCAGTGCAAAGAGTGTCGATCACGTCGATCTGTACAGCTGCTTCCCGGTCGCGGTCGAGGTCGCTGCGGCGGAACTCGGCCTCGACGAGCGCCGACCGCTGACGGTGACGGGCGGCCTCACGTTCGGCGGCGGACCGTTGAACAACTACGTCATGCACTCGATCGCGCGGATGGCGGAAGTGCTGCGCGGCGATCGCGACGCGCGCGGACTCGTCACCGCAAACGGCGGATATCTGACGAAGCACGCGTTCGGTGTGTACTCGTCGCAGGCGCCGACGCGCGCATTCCGGCACGAAGACCTGCAGGCGAAGGTCGATGAAACGCCGCGGCGCGAGGTCGCCATGGCGCATCGCGGCGCCGTCGACGTCGAAAGCTACACGGTCATGTACGGCGCCGACGGCCCATCGATCGCGCATGTCGCCTGTCGTCTCGCCGATGGGCGGCGCGCGTGGGGCAACTGCAGCGACGCCGGGGTGCTCGACGCGATGACGCACGAGGAATTCTGCGGGCGCCCCGCGCAACTCGACGGGGCCGGATCCGTTTCGTTCGGGTAACTTGCGTTATCAACGAGTTAAGGTTGCTTATTGATCTCGTTGATTAATAAAACTCGGTAACCTATATTCGCTCGTGCCGACAGGAAGTCGGAAGGCGACATAGGGGAGATCGAGATGGCAACGCCGCAAACGCAGATGTCACCCGACCATCAGGCCGCCAGTGCCGCCGCCGTGCGGATGCTGCGGGAGATCGTCGACTACCAGCGTCGTCTGCGGCGTCTGTCGGTGCACGAATCGAGCGGCGAGCAGAGTTACCTGATCGAGGCGTATAGACGTGCCATCCGACTGCGCCAGCAGCTGATCGAAGACCTGCCGAAGCCGCGCGAAGCGGCGCCGGATCCATGGCCGCGCGGTTGACGCCCCGCGAATTCGCCGACTGCGCGTCCTCGCGCGCCTTCTCTGCCTGACCGACTGAGCAGTGCCCGACGCCCTTCTACCGCGTCCCGCCGGTCTGCTGCGTCGGCTCGGGGCAATGACCTACGACGCGATGCTCGTGCTCGCAATCTGGCTGGTGACGCTGTTCATCGGCGTGGCCGTACACAACGGTCCGGTGCTTGGACCGTTCGTGAAAACGATTCTGTTCGTCGAGCTGTTCAGCTTCTTCGCCTACTTCTGGGTGTGGCGCGGTCAGACGGCCGGCATGCTGGCCTGGAGCCTGCGCATCGAAACCGATGACGGCACGCCGATGCGGTTGGGACAGGCGCTGTTGCGATTCGTCGGCGCGGGGCTTTCGTTCGCGGCGCTCGGCCTCGGCTATCTGTGGATCTACGTCGATCCGGACCGCCGCGCCTGGCCCGATATGTTATCGGGCACGCACGTCGTGCACCGCCCTACCCGCTGACATCTATTGTGAACGACGCACCAGCAGCATCGCCGCCAGCCAGCAGACCGCGATCGGCAACGCGATCGCTACGGCGGCAGGTAGGTGAAATACCATACTCATCGGCCCGAGAATGTCTTCCAGGTATTTGAACGCGAGTCCGGTCAGCGTTCCGACCGCGAGCCGCGTACCCATGCTGACCTCGCGCAGCGGCCCGATGATGAAGCACAGCGCGAGCAATGCCAGACCGAGAATCGCGAGCGGCTGCAGCACCTTGCTCCAGTACGCGAGCTTGTAGCGGCTCGCGTCCAACCCTTCGCGTTCCATGTACGCGATCTGCGTGTCGAGGCCGCGGATCGACAGCGTCGACGGTCCCAACAACACCCTTATGCCGAGCAACTCCGGCGTCGCGTCCGACGGCCAGCGCACTTCGTCCAGGTGGCGCGCGCGCGTTCCGCCGTCGTCGAGCAGCGTCTCGTTGACGTCGCTCAGCATCCAGGCGCGTTCGTCCTTGAGGTAGCGCGCAGTCGCCGCGTGGCGCGCAGTCCGCAGATGACGCGCATCGTCGACGAAGAATTGCCGGACGCCGACCAGGTGTCCGCTCGCGTCCATTGCCGCAACGTCCATGAACAGCCCGCCTTCGCGATACCAGTGTCCGCCCCAGAATCGAATCGTTGTAGATGCCTGACGCGCCTTCGCCTTGTATCCCTCGGCCGCCTCTTCTCCCCAGGGCGCCAGATATTCGCCGAGCGCGAAAGCGATCAACAGCGCGCCGGTGGCCGGAAACGCGGCCGACGTGAACAGGCGCCTCACCGACACGCCCGCCGCGCGCAACACCGTCAGTTCGTTCTGACCCGCCAGCTGACCCAGGCCGACCAACGTGCCGAGAAAGGCGACATACGGAATCAGTTCGTAGATGCGCCTCGGCAATGTCAGCAGCACGTAGACGACCGCCTGCCAGAACCCATAGCCGACGTACTTCTCGCGCAGTTCGTCGACCAGCTGAAACACGATGTTGAGTCCGACGAATGCGATCAACACGACCAGCATCGCCTTGAAGACGGTGCTGCTGATGTAGCGGTCGATGCGGAGTATCAACGGGTCAGTCCGTGTGCGGCCGGTTCAATCGCCGCAGCAGCACGATGCCCGCAGCCGCAAACGCCGCGTGGGCGGGCCACATGCCGATCGCGTTCGATATGTGGCCTACGGCGAGCCCATTGCGATTCACCAGCAGTACGAAGTAATACGCGAGGAACGCGAGCACCGCCGGAACGATCCGGGCAAACCGCCCCTGGCGCGGCCGCACTCGGGCGAGCGCGAATCCGATCGGCACGGCAATCAGCGTCATCAGCGGCAGCGCATACCGCCAATGCAGCTCAGCCGACGACCGCGGATCGTCGCGCGCGAGTAGGCGCGTCGGCTGTGCGTCGATCTCGATGTCGGCGAGCGCGGGATCGCGCTGTTCGATGCGCTGACTCAACGTCTCGAACTTCACCACGCGGTACGGCGTCTGTCCGATCTCTCCTTCGTAACGTCGTCCGGCGCCGAGCCGCATGAAGCGGCTGCCGGTAATCGCGTCGATGTACTGACTGCCCCGTTGCGCCCAGATGGTGACGCTGTGCCCTTGCACCTGCGCAGCGATGAAGACGCGCGACAGTTCACGCTTGTCCGGCGAAGACGATTCCGAGTACGTCACGCGCGCGCCGTCGTTGAAGCTGTGGAACACGCCGGGCGTCATCGTTTCGAACTCGCGCTCGATCCGCTCTGCGGAAAGAAACCGTTCGAGTACTCCGAGCGCGTGCGGCGTGACCTGCACGGACAGATACACCACGCCCGACGCAACGACGAGCGCGCTCACGCCCATCCACAGCAGTACTTGCGACGGCGAACTGCCGCTGGTGACGAGCACGGTCATTTCCTGGTCCGCGTACAGCCGTGCAGCGGTGAGCACCAGTGCGATGTAGAACGAAAACGGCAAAGTCAGCTGCAGAAACTCGGGAACGCGCAGCGCGATGATCGTGAGCAGAGCATCTGCAGAGTGTTTTCCGACGGCCGCATCCTGCAGATAACCCATGAACCGTCCGCCGAGCGCGATCACCAACAACACCAGTGCGGTGACGAAGAACACCGCCAACAACTCGCGGGAAACGTATCGGAACGCAATGCCCATCTATGTGTTCGTCATCCGTTCCCGCGTCCGTTCGAGTGTCGTGTGTCGCGGCTTTTCAATTAGACTTGTTCGAAGCACGCGCAGACAAGACGGGAGATTATGAAGTATTCGACCAAGTCGGGAAAACTCGAGGATCTACGCACCGATTGTCTGATCGTCACGATGCACGCCGCGCGTTCGGTCGCTCGCGCGCTCGAACTCGACGACTACCTCGCTGCATCGAGCCACGACTTCGTCGACAAAGCAGGGCGCGCTCAGTTGATCACGCTGCCGAAGGCAACCTCGATCCGCCGCCTGCTGGTGGTGGGCGTCGGCGACGATGCCGAACTGAGTCCGGCCGACTATCGCAAGGCGATCGGCGCAGCAGCCACTGCACTGAAGTCCGCACCGGTGCGCGACTCCGTGCTCGCAATCGATGCGTTCAAGGTTGCCGGATACGACGGTTATCAGAAGGCGCGCGTGGCGTTGGCGTCGCTCACTGCTCAGCTGTATCGATTCGCGGCGTCGAAACAGCAGCAGGACGAGACGCCGCCGGCGCAGATCGCTCAGCTGGCAGTGCACAGCACCGCGCGCGGTCACGGCGCCACCAGCAGCGCAGTGCGGCACGCGCAGGCGCTCGACACCGGAATGGCGTTTGCACGCGACCTGGGAAATCAACCGCCGAACGTCTGCAACCCGAGCTATCTCGCGGCCGAAGCCAGGAAACTGGCGCGCGGCGCCTCGCCGAAGAATCGCGTGCGCGTAAAAGTGATCGACGAGCGCGAAATCGAGAAACTCGGCATGGGCGCGTTCACGTCGGTCACGCAAGGCAGTGCGACGCCGGGCAAGCTGATCATCGTGGAATACCGCGGTGCTGCCGCGAAAATGCCGCCGATCGCACTGATCGGAAAAGGCATCACCTTCGATACCGGCGGCATCAGTCTGAAGCCGCCGGCGGCGATGGACGAAATGAAGTTCGACATGTGTGGCGCAGCCGCCGTGTTGGGCACCACTAAAGCCGTCATCGACGCGAAGCTTCCAATCAACCTCGTCACGCTGGTCGCAGCCGCCGAGAACATGCCGAGCGGACGGGCGAGCCGTCCCGGCGACGTCGTCACAACGCTGTCTGGGCAGACCGTGGAGATCCTGAACACCGATGCCGAGGGGCGACTGGTGCTGTGCGACACGTTGACGTATGCGGAACGTTATCGGCCGAAGGCCGTGATCGACGTGGCCACGTTGACGGGCGCATGCGTGGTGGCGCTCGGCGCACATGCCAGCGGTCTGTTCGCCAACGACGATGCGCTGGCGGCGAGTCTGTTGAGCGCCGGCGAATTCATCTGGGACCGCGCGTGGCAGATGCCGGTGTGGGACGACTATCAGCAGAATCTGAAAAGCAACTTCGCCGACATGGCCAACGTCGGAGGAAGAGACGCAGGCGCCGTTGTGGCCGCGTGTTTCCTGTCGCGCTTCGCCAAGCAGTTCGCGTGGGCGCATCTCGACGTGGCCGGCAGCGCCTATGCCAGCGGCGCCGCGAAAGGTTCCACCGGTCGGCCCGTTCCGATGCTGTTCCAGTACCTCCTGAATCAGGCCTGACGGGATTTGACGCGCATCGACTTCTACATTCTGCCCGACGTCGATCTGGAGGCGCGTCGCAGGTTTGCGTGCCGTCTGGCGTATAAGGCTGTTACGGCCGGACAGCGCGTGCACGTGCATGTCGCAGACGTCGACGCGAGTCGCGATCTCGACGCTCTGATGTGGGAATACCCCGATCACCGCTTTCTGCCGCACGGCATCAACGGCGAGCCCGCCAGCGTGAACGCGCCGGTCGTGATCGATCATCGCGAGCCGGAATCCGGTGCGGATCAGCTGCTGATCAATCTCGCGGCGACGATTCCGACATTCTTCGGGCGCTTCGAGCGGGTGGCCGAAATCGTCGTGCAGTCGTCTCGCGAAGACGGACGCGATCGCTACAAATACTATCGCGACAGAGGCTATCCTCTGTTTCATCATGAGATCGAGCCTTCCGAAGACCGCTGATGAAGAAGCCGACGGAATCGACGCTAGATAGCGAAGCGCAGACTTCGCTGCTCGGCGATCTCGAATCGATCCGAACGCTGCTCGACCGGCCCGCCGACCCCGCACCGGCATCGGATGACAGCAAGGACGTGCCGGTACTCGAAGACATGGTCGAAGGTGCGTTCACCGTCAGCGAGTCCGTGTTCACCAGTCGTGCATCGTTCGACGACGACGCGGCCGACGCAGGCAGATCCGGGCTCGCCGACGCCACGATCAAGGCGTTGCTCGGTGACGAGTGGCGCGCCCAGGCGCGCAAGATCCTCGCCGATGCCCGGTCCACCGCCGAAGGCTCCGGCGCCGGTTGGTCGGCCGAGCAGATGAACGAGCTGAACGAGTCGCTCAAGGTGCGCATCGATTGCACCCTGGACGACTGGTTGGTCGAAATGATGAACAGCCGGATCGACGACCTGCGCATGCGACTGCTGCAGATTCTGGAAAACGAACTGACCCGATTCACCCACGAACTCACCGACGAAGAGCAAGATGGAAAGTAGTTTCGACCCGCACGCCCTCGAGCAATCGTTGTATCGAGAGTGGGAACAGGCCGGCTATTTCGAACCGAGCGGCAACGGCAAACCGTACTGCATCATGATTCCGCCGCCGAACGTGACCGGCTCGCTTCACATGGGTCACGCGTTCCAGCACACGATCATGGACACGCTGATCCGCTATCGGCGCATGAAGGGCGAGAAGACGCTGTGGCAGATGGGGACGGACCACGCGGGCATCTCCACGCAGATGCTCGTGGAACGGCAGCTGAACGCGCAGGGGCTCACGAAGGCCGCACTCGGACGCGAGAAGTTCCTCGAAAAAGTGTGGGAATGGAAGGACGCGTCGGGTGGTCGGATTTCCGAGCAGATCCGCCGGATGGGTTCCTCGCTCGCCTGGAGCCGCGAGCGGTTCACGATGGACGAAGGGTTTTCGAACGCCGTCCGCGAGGTATTCGTGCAGTTATACGACGAAGGCCTGATCTACCGCGGCCGCCGCCTGGTCAACTGGGACCCTGAGCTGAAGACCGCCATCTCCGATCTCGAAGTGGAGAACGACGAAGAGCAAGGCAGCCTTTGGCACTTCCGCTATCCGCTGTGCGACGGCGCGCGAACGGCCGCCGGGCTCGACTACGTGGTCGTCGCAACGACGCGACCGGAGACGATGCTCGGCGACACCGCCGTGGCCGTTCACCCCGACGACGAGCGTTACAAGACGATCATCGGTGCGCGCGTGCGGCTGCCGCTCGCTGGGCGCGATATTCCGGTCGTTGCCGATACCTACGTCGATCCGACGTTCGGCAGCGGTTGCGTGAAGATCACGCCGGCGCACGATTTCAACGACTACGCGGTCGGCGAACGGCACGGCTTGCCGTTGATCAACATCTTCACCGCCGATGCGCACCTCAACGACGCCGTTCCCACTGCATATCGCGGCCTCGATCGAAGCGTCGCACGAAAGCGCGTCGTGGCGGACCTCGAGGAGGCCACGCTCGTCGAGAAAATCGAACCGCACAAATTGATGGTGCCGCGCGGCGACCGATCCGGCGCCGTCATCGAGCCATGGTTGACGGATCAATGGTTCGTTTCGATTGCGCCGCTCGCCAAACCAGCCATCGAAGCGGTGGAACGCGGCGAGATCGAGTTCGTTCCGAAGCAGTACGAGAACCTGTATTTCGCCTGGATGCGCGACATCCGCGACTGGTGCATCAGCCGCCAGCAATGGTGGGGACATCGCATTCCCGCATGGTACGACGCAAACGGCGGCATCTACGTCGGCCGCGACGAGGCCGAGGTGCGCCAGAAGTACAAACTCGCGGCCGACGTCGCGCTGACGCCGGACGACGACGTGCTCGAAACCTGGTTCTCGTCCGCGCTGTGGACGTTCGGCACGCTCGGTTGGCCGGAGAAGACGGTCGAGCTCGAGACGTACCATCCGACCGACGTGCTGGTCACCGGCCACGACATCATCTTCTTCTGGGTCGCCCGGATGATCATGATGACGTTGCACTTCACCGGGCAGGTCCCGTTTCGCAAGGTCTACATCACAGGCCTCGTGCGCGATGCGGAAGGTCAGAAGATGTCGAAGAGCCGCGGCAACGGCCTCGACCCCCTCGACTTCGTCGACGGCATCTCACTCGACGACCTGGTCGCCAAGCGCACTGAGGGGCTGATGCAGCCGCAGATGGCGAAGGCGATCGAGAAAACGACGCGGCGCGATTTTCCGGACGGCATACCGTCGTACGGCACCGACGCGTTGCGGTTCGCCTTCTGCGCGCTCGCCTCCACCGGCCGCGACGTTCGGTTCGACCTGAAGCGCATCGAGGGTTATCGCAACTTCTGCAACAAGCTGTGGAACGCAACGAAGTTCGTGCTGATGAACACGGAGAACACCGCGCTCGCGGGTCCATCCGAGGAGACGCTCGCCGACCGTTGGATCGGATCGCGCCTGAAACGAATGCTCACGGACGCCGAGCGCGCGATCGACACGTATCGGTTCGACCTGCTCGCGAACATCATCTACGACTTCGCATGGCACGAGTACTGCGACTGGTATCTCGAACTGACGAAGCCGCTGCTGTGGGACGAAGGCGCAAGCGCAGAGGTACAGCGCGGCACGCGGCGGTCGCTGTTGAAAGTGCTCGAGCTGCTCTTGCGCGCTGCACATCCGATCATCCCGTTCATCACCGACGCGCTGTGGCGCCGGGTGGCGCCCCTCACCGGGATCGCTGGCAAGACGATCATGGTCGCGCCCTATCCGGAGGCAGAAGACCTCACCGACGATCCGTTCGCCGAAGCGGCGATCGAGTGGCTGAAGGGTGTCGTGCTCGCGGTGCGGACGATCCGCGGCGAGATGAACATCAAGCCGGGTCAGTCGATGACGCTGCTGCTGCAGGGCGGCGGCAGCGCCGACCGCGAACGACTGGCCGCCACCGAGACGCTGCTGAAGCGCATGGCGAAGCTCGATCGCGTCGAATGGCTCGCCGACGGCGCAGAACCGCCACCGGCAGCGATGCAGCTGGTCGGCGATCTGAAGCTGATGGTGCCGCTGGCCGGACTGATCGACGTTGCGGCAGAACGCGCGCGGCTCGACAAGGAAATCGCCCGGCGGCGTCAGGAACTGGCCCGCATCGAGGGCAAACTCGGCAACGCCGGTTTCGTAGAGAAAGCGCCGGCAGACGTCGTGGCGAAGGAACGCGAACGCGGGGCAGAGATGCAGAACGCCATCGACACCCTGTCGACCCAGCGTGCCGCGCTCGAGGCGCTCGCCTAGCCGCGGCATTCGGTCAGCCGATGGACATGACCACTTTGCCGAACGTCTGATCGGCGGCGACCAGCGCGTGCGCGCGGTCCGCTTCTTCGATCGGAATCACCGCGTCGACGATCGGCTTGATCAAGCCGTTCTCGATCTGCGGCCACACCAGACGTTCGAGATCGGCCATCACCGCCGACTTCGCGGCGATCGAGCGCGCGCGCAACGTGGAGCCGATCACGCGCAGGCGCTTCATCATCATGAGTCCGAGTTCCAGCTCCGCGACGGCGCCACCCATCAGCCCGATGATCACGAGGCGGCCGTCGGTGCGCAGCGCGCGCAGATTCGCTTTCAGATAGCCGGCGCCCACCGGATCGAGAATCACGTCGAAGCCCTGGCCGTCGGTCCATCCTGTAACGAGATCGCCGAACG
>DATJGR010000111.1:0-3129 GCA_035494855.1 Pseudomonadales bacterium
TCGAGCGCCCGCGCCAGCAATTGCAGCGGCCGTGCATGGTCGTCAGGCGCCTGCGGTTGCAACTCCGGATACAGGCGGTCGCCGAGAATGCCGGCGCCGAGCGCGGCGAGATGCACGCGCAACTGGTGCGTGCGGCCGGTCAGCGGTTGCAGCGCGTAACGCCAGTGCGTCGCGTGTCTTTCGAGCACGTCGAGAGTGGTTTCGCTGTTCGGGGTACCAGCGAGCTCGCACATCCGGAAGAATTGCGCGGACCGGACGATCCGGCTGCTGTAGACGCGCGGAAACGCAAGGCCGGGAAGCGCGGGCGCCAACGCTTCGTAGGATTTACGGATCCGCTTCCGGTTCGACTGATCCTGAAACAGCGCCTGATATTGCGCGCGCGTCTTCGGATTCGGCGACAGCATCACGAGCCCGGCGGTGCCGCGGTCGATGCGATGCAGCGGCACCAGGTGCGGATTGTCGAGGCGTTCGATGAGCCGCGTCAGCAACGTCTCGCGTACGTGGATGCCGGCCGGCATCACCGGCAGGAAGTGCGGCTTGTCGGCGATCACGAGGTGGTCGTCGCGGTGCAGCACCGTGACGTCGAACGGAATCGGCGCCTCGGCCGGCACTTCGCGGAAGTAGTGCACCCGCAAACCCGAGCGATAGGCGCGTTCCGGCTCGATCGGCCGGCCGTTTGCGTCGAGCACCACGCCGCGGTTCATTCGGTCGCGCCATGCGTCGCGTGCGATGCGCGGAAACCGCGCGCACAACGCGTCCAGTACGGTGGCCCAGTCGCCGCGCGGCAAATGCACGGTGCTGGCCGGAACGCCGTCGCGCGACAGCAGAGGTATGTTGGAACCCATCCGGGCATGGGAACGAAATTTCGTTTGTGTTTCAATGCGCGCCTTCCCACCGTCTCGCGGCCATGCCCCAAATCCTCGTTGATAACCTGGAGAAGCGTTTTCGCGTGGCCGCACGGGACCCGGGCATGTGGGGCGCCGTTCGCGGCCTCGTGCGGCGGCGTTATCGCGAGGTGATTGCACTGCACGGCGTTTCCTTCGGCATCGAAGCAGGCGAGATCGTCGGCTACATCGGCCCGAACGGGGCCGGTAAGTCGACCACCATCAAGATCCTGTCCGGCATCCTCACCCCCTCGGGGGGTCGTTGTACTGTCAACGGACTCGTGCCGTGGCGCGATCGTGTTGCGCATGTCGCGCGCATCGGCGTCGTGTTCGGTCAACGCACCCAGCTGTGGTGGGACTTGCCGGTGGCAGAGTCGTTCGACCTGCTGCGAGACATCTATCGAGTCGATCGCGCCCGCTTCGTTCGCATGCGCGAAGAGCTGGTGGCGCTGCTGAATCTCGAGCCGCTGCTCGACGTACCGGTGCGCCAGCTGAGCCTCGGCCAACGGATGCGTTGCGACCTCGCGGCGTCGCTGCTGCACCAGCCGGACATTGTTTTTCTCGACGAACCGACCATCGGTCTCGATGCGGTATCGAAACTCGCGATCCGCGATTTCGTGCGACGCATGAACGACGAGCGCGGCGTCACCGTGCTGCTCACCACGCACGACATGGACGACATCGAGGCACTGTCCAAGCGCCTGATCGTGATCAATAACGGCACGCTGCTGTCGGACGGAACGGTGGCCGCGTTGCGGACGCGATACGGCGCGGAGCGGCGGGTGACGGTGGAGTTCGACCAGGCGCCCGAGCTGCTCGACGGCTTTGCCGCCGCGCTGGTCGAGCAACAGGGTCATCGCGCGACGTTCACGGTCGAGGGCCGCAACGCCGCGGCGTTCGTGGCCGAACTGACCGCACGCCACGCGGTGCACGATCTCGTCATCGAGAACCTGCCGATCGAAGAGATCATCGCGCGCGTTTACGAGAGCGGCCGTGGCTGACGCGGCGCGCCCGTATCTTGCGATGCTTGGCGCGCGCTTTCGGATGCTGCTGCAGTATCGCGCCGCCGCATTTGCCGGCTTCAGCACCCAACTGTTCTGGGGGGCGATCAAGCTGATGATCCTCGCGGCGTTCCTGGCCGCGAACCATCACGCGTCGCCGATGAGCCTGCCGCAGCTCGCCGCTTACGTGTGGCTCGGGCAGGCGCTGCTCGGAATGCTGCCGTGGAACGTCGACACCGAGCTGCAGGAAAAGCTGATGAGCGGAGCAGTGGCGTACGAACTGCTGCGCCCGGTGGATCTCTATGCGTTCTGGTACGCGCGAACGGTGGCGCTGCGAACGGCAACGACGTTCATGCGGATGATCCCGATGATCATTTTCGCGGGTGTGCTGCTGCCGGTGTTCGGCCTCGGCGCGTGGGCGCTGCCGCCGCCTGCGAGCGTGGCCGGTGCACTCTGCTTTCTCGTTTCACTTACGGTGGCGGTAGCGCTGGCGTCGGCGATCACCATGCTGATGCATGTCGCGCTGATCTGGACGCTGTCCGGCCGCGGCTTCAACACGGTGATGGTCGGAGTGGTGATCGTGTTTTCGGGTCTGACCATTCCGCTGCCGCTGTTCCCCGACTGGCTGCAACCACTGCTGTATTGGCAACCGTTCCGCGGTGTCGCCGACGTGCCGTACCGCATTTACGGCGGCAACATCGATCCGCAGGCAGCGGTGCTCGAGATCGTCCAACAGATGGTTTGGGCGGCGCTGATCATCGCGGCGGGTTATGCGTTGATGGCGCGCGGCAAGTCGCGCGTGGTCGTGCAGGGCGGATGAATGAGCAGTGCACTCGGCCTATACGGACGAATGATCGGCGTGTCGATCCGCGCGCAGATGCAGTATCGCGCGTCGTTCCTGTTGATGTCCGTCGGGCACTTCGTCACCACCGCCATCGAGATGCTCGGCATCTGGGCGATGTTCGACCGGTTCGGCAACCTGCTGCCATGGACGTTGCCGCAGGTCGCGTTCTTCTACGGTGTGGTCAACATCAGCTTCGCGTTCACGGACGCGCTGGCGCGCGGCTTCGATCTGTTCGGCGCGCAGTTCGTCAAGACCGGCAATTTCGACCGGGTGCTGCTGCGGCCGCGCAGCACCGTGCTGCAACTCGCTGGCCACGAATTCACGCTGTTCCGCGTCGGCCGTCTGTTGCAGGGGGTGATCGTGCTGGTGTGGGCATCGCACCATCTGGGCCTCGAGTGGG
>DATJGR010000112.1:0-5048 GCA_035494855.1 Pseudomonadales bacterium
TCAAACGACGGGTCTTTGTCTCAGTCCCTCCAGAAGCTTTTGAAGCGTTGCCGTGCGACCTCAGAGGATACCCTTCTGTAGTTCTTCAGAGTGGTCGCGAAGCAACTCAGCCGGGGATTCGACTAGCATCTCGCTCGTGCCCGTTGACCTGGCGCGCTCGAAAGCGAGACGACCGGTATCGTCCTTCTCGGCCGGTATCTCGCGCACCTTCATTGCAGGTGGCTCTGCTGCGACGCAACACGGCCGTTAGAGACATATCGCGTTACCGCCCAGATGCGCGGGGCTGCGACTGGCCGACGTCTCGGACACAACGGACAGCTGGGGCCGACCGCACGTTCCGCTGTACGGGCCGGGGCGTACGTGCCCCTTGCTTCGATGGCCGCAAGTGCGCTCCGCTTTGGTTTCTGGACGAGCCTCTTGACCACGACCGCTCGAACCTGCGAAAAAAGCCGCTGTCGTTCCGCCTTCGTCAACAACAGGTCACTCGAATATGGCTGTTCGCGCAATGTGGAAAGGGGTGCTCCGAGTCGCCGATGCGAGCGTTCCGATCAAGCTTTATTCCGCGGTTCAGGATCACGACATTCACTTTCGTCTATTGCATCGGACCGACATGACACCGGTAACCCAGGCGATGGTGCATCCGGGCACCAACGAAGTCGTTTCGCACGACAAGGTTCAGAGGGGATACCAGGCCTCGCCGGGTGAACTCGTGCTGCTGAAGCCCGACGAGCTCGACTCTCTCACCCCGCAGGAGTCGCGCGATATCGCCCTCACCCGCTTCGTGCCGGTCGGTGCCATCGACGCGCAGTGGTACGACCGTCCGTACTACCTCGGTCCGGACGATGAGGCCGCCGGCGCGTACGGCGCGCTGACGGCCGCACTCGAGCGCAGCAAGGTCGAAGGTGTCGCGCACTGGGTCATGCGCAAAAAGGCGTATGTCGGAGCGCTGCGCGTACACGCCGGCACACTGGTGCTGGTGTCGCTGCGCCATACCGAAGAAGTCGTAGCAATCGAATCGCTCGAGACGCCCGAAGGACCCGCGCTCGACAAGAAGGAACTGGTGATGGCGCAACAGCTGATGTCGATGCTCGAGGAAGATTTCGATCCGGCTGCGTATCGGGACGACTACCGCGATCAGGTGATGGAACTCATCGACACCAAACGGCGCGGCCAGAAGCCGAAGCTCGGACTGGTCAAGACCAAGCCGCGCGCGGGTAACCTGAAAGCGGCGTTGGCCGCGAGCCTGCGCACGGCCCAACGCAAGCCACGGGAGAAGGTCAGTGCCTCCGCGTAAGCCACCGAAGGTAGAAGAACCCGTTGCGCCGCCCACGGCGGAGACCAGCGTCATTCGGGGATTCTGGTCCGGAAACATCTCGTTCGGTCTCGTCAGCATTCCCGTCACGCTCATTTCGGCACGACGCTCCGGTCGCGCCTCTCTGCGAATGTTGGCGCCAGACGGAACGCAACTGCGCAGACGTTACTTCTGCTCGGAGGAAGGCGTGGCGCTCGAGAACGCCGACATCGTGCGCGGCTACGAATTCGAGAAAGATCGCTTCGTGTTGGTCACCGACGAAGAACTCGAGGCCGTCGCGCCGAAGTTGTCGCAGGAAATCGACCTGAGCCGGTTCGTACCGCTAGCCGACATCGATCCGATGCGTTTCGAACACGGCTATTTTCTGATCCCGAACAAACGTGCGTTGAAGGCCTATCGGCTGCTCGCCGCCACGATGGAAGAACGCGGCCGCGCCGGAATGGCCACGTTCGTGATGCGTGGAAAGCAATATCTCGTGGCCATCATCGCGCGCGGCGGCCTGTTGCGGGCCGAGACGCTGCGCTTCGACGACGAGCTGCGCAGTGTCGAGGAACTCGACATCGACAGGTCCGCCGCGGTCGACGCGTCGGCAATCGACGCATTCGAGCGTCGCATCGAAGAACTGCGTGCGAATTCGCTCGATACGTCGGACCTCGAAGACACGCACACTCGACGATTGCTCGAACTGATCGATAAGAAACGCAACGCGGGCAAAGACGTCGTCGCCGCGGCGGTCACACCGCACGAAGAATCGGTCGACGCGAAGATCGTCGATCTGATGGAATATCTGAAGAACAGCATCACGGGCGGCGACGCATCGGCCGACGCGGCAAGTCGCAAGCGACCGAAATCGGCGCAGCACAAGTCCTCCCCTCCCCGTCAACCGAAAAAGCCGCGTACGCCGCGTAGCCGAACCTGATCCGCGAACCCACACTCGATGCGTAAACGGCTCGCGCGCATTCTTGCGATCTCGCTCTGCTGCGCAATCGTGGTGGGCGTATCTGCTTACGCGTATCGCGCGTGGCAGCAACGTGCCAACGCACGCTCACTGGCCATCGCGACCGTGAATGGAGTTCAGGTAGCGCAGTTCGTGCGCATAGGCGGCATCGATCAGTGGGTGCAGATCCGCGGCGAAGATCGGAGCAATCCGGTGCTGCTCATTCTCGCGGGCGGCCCAGGCAACTCGCTGGTGCCGTTGACGCCGGTATTTCGAGCCTGGGAAAAGGATTTCACGGTCATCCAGTGGGACCAGCGCGGCGCAGCGAAAACCTATGGCCGGAACGGCGGTAGCGAAGCGCCGATGACCATAGAGCGCATGGTGGCCGATGGGATCGAGCTCACGGAGTATCTGCGCGAACACCTGCAACACTCGAAGGTAGTGCTCCTCGGTCATTCCTGGGGAACCGTGCTGGGCGTGATGATGGTGAAAGCGCGGCCCGACCTCTTCGCAGCCTACGTCGGAACCGGACAAGTCGTCGCGAAGGAAGAAAAAGAGGAAATCCTCTACGCCGCCGCGATGGAAAAGGCGCGCGCCGCGCACGACGACGACAGCATCCGCAAACTCGAAGCGATCGGCGCGCCGCCGTACAAGTCGCAGGAGGATCTACTCGTCGAGCGCGCCGTCTCGGAGCGCTACGACACCGACGCCGAGCGCAATCTCGAAGATACGCTGCGGCCGGTCGTGCTGTTCGCGCCGGACTATTCGCTGCACGACATCTACAGCCTGCTACAGGGCACGAAGTTTGCCGCCGATGCCCTCTACGACGAGGTGCTGCGCTACGACGCGCGCACGCTAGGCCCGAGGTTCGACGTACCGTTCTTCATCTTCAACGGCGACCTCGACCTGGTGACGCCAATGAATCTCGCGCAACGATACTTCGACACCATCGAAGCGCCGCAAAAGGTCTTCGTCGCGCTCGAGGGCGGCGGTCACTCCGCGATGCTGACCATGCCAGATCGATTCCTGAACGAACTCGTTACCCGCGTACGTCCGTTGGCGGCGGCCTACTGATCGATCTCAGCGAGCGAAATACAGGTCCTTCGTAACCACGGCTCCCTTAATCGCCTTCAATTCCGCAAGCTGATCGACGAGTGTCTGCCACCGCTCCGGCGACATCGCGCCGATCGGTTGCGCGTCCGACGTCTTGATGAGGCTGGCCTGAGCGCGGGCGCTCTCACCGAACGTCTGCGCGTCCATGGCCTTGTTGATCTTACCCATCGCGGAATTCGTGGCCGACGGATCGGCAAGGTATGCCTCCCAACCGCTGCGCACGGTCGCAATCATCCGTTGCACCTCTGCCGAATGCTGCTGAAGGTGTTCCCGCGTAGTCACCAGCACCGTCGTGTAAGGGTTGTAGCCGCTCTCGGCGACCAGAAACGTCGCAACCTTCAGGCCCGCGCGAGCCGCCGTGAGCGGCTCGCTGGTGATGAAACACTGTTGCGACAACAGCGGATCGTTCTGGAAGTTGCCGATGCCGCCGAGATACGGCGCCGTCCTCACCTTGATCGGTGAGTACTTGCGCGACAGGTATTGCGCGTATGGCAGACCGGATTGCCACAACAAGGTCCCGTCGGATTTCAACACGTCTTCTACGGACCGGAATCCACGCTCCGAATGCGCCATGATCGCCTGCGGATTGGTCTGGAACGTGGCAAACAGCGCGATCACGTTCTTGGCGCCGCGGTCGTGCGCAATGACAACCTCGTCAGCCGAAACGATCGCGTAGTCGACTTTACCGGCACCGAGCACCTGGATCGTCGGTGTGCCGGAGCCGCCTTCGATGATCGCCACGTCGAGGCTGTTCTTCGCATAGAGGCCCAGCACCTGCGCTGCATAGAAGCCACCAAATTGCGGCTCCGCTTTCCAGTTCAGGGCGAGCTGCAGCGGATCGGCGTGCGCCGCGCAACCGAGGCAAAACGCCAGCGCGATCAGGACCAGTCGGAACATCATGCACTCCTCGTGTAGGGCCGCCGCCGCAGCAGGAACCCGCTGATCAGGTCGATCGAAACAACCAGCAGCAGCGCGAGCACGCTCGACGCCATCACACCGCTGAACACCAGATCGACGCGCTGTTGCGTCCGCGCAGAGTCGATCAGGCTCCCCAACCCACCGCCGGCGATGAACTCTCCGACAATCGCGCCAATGGTCGCGAGACCGACGGAAATACGCAGGCCCGTGAGTATGTACGGAATCGCGGAAGGGATCTGCAGCTTCGTGATCATCTTCCACCGCGACGGACGATGTAACGCAAACATCTCGCGCAACAGCGGATCGGTCTCTTCGAGGCCGGTCAACGTGTTCGCGAGAATCGGGAACAGCGAAACGATGAACGCCGATGCTTTGACCGTGGTCTCGCCGAAGCCGAACCAGATCACCAGCAGCGGCGCGATCGCGATGATCGGCACCGTTTGAAAAAACACGCAGAACGGCAGGATCGCGCGCCGCAGGATCGGCACGACGAAGAAGCCGATCGCCAGAGTGACACCGACCGTGAAGCTCCCCGTCAATCCCCAAACGATCGAACTGAGGGTCGATTGCGTGGCATTCCAGATTTCCGGCCACAGCTCCACGGTGGTCGCGTAGATGTCGCTCGGCGCCGGCAACAGGTAGGACGCGACCCAGCCGCCGCGAACGATCGCTTCCCAGACGGCGAGCAGCCCGATCAGGAAGATCCACGCCGGCAGCCGGTTGCGCAGGGTTGCGATCAAGCCGCCTCCAGTTCGGTAAAGCGTCGCG
>DATJGR010000113.1:0-4685 GCA_035494855.1 Pseudomonadales bacterium
ACCCGAATTTGCCGCCAAATTTTGAATGCGTTATAAGATCGGCAACCCCGAACCCGATACCGCCATGTCCGACACCTACGTCCTGGAGATCCCCGAACAGCTCGCCATCGAACCGTCCACCCGCCGCGTGCCGCAAGCCGCGCGCCGGGCGTGGCCGGCGGGCACCGTCATCGTCTCGGCCGACAGCCATCTGATCGAGCAGGACTACTGGCACGCCGGGTTTCCGGCGGACAAGAAGGAGCAGGCGCCGCGGATGGTGTTCGAAAACGGCCGCTTCGATTTCAGCATCGGCGACAAGTCGATGACGCCGCCGGAGATCGCGGATTTTCTGTGTCGTTCGATGGAATGCACGCCGGGGCTGAACGACGTGCAGGCGCGGCTGAAAGACCTCGACGTCGAAGGCGTAGAGAAGGAACTGATCTTTCCGCAACGCCTGTTCGGGCTCTTCATGTTCGGCGAGATGCAGAATCGCGAAGAGGTATTCGGACTCTACAACGAAGCGATTGCGCGGCGCTGCGCCGAAGCGCCGGGCCGGCTGTATCCGGTAATGGTGCCGAACTACTGGGACATGTCGAAAGCGAAGGAGTCGGTCGAACGTTGCAAGTCACTCGGCGCGCGCGGCCTCATGGTGCCGCTGAAACCCGGCAAAGACGTCGACGGCAAGACGATTCACTACAACCACGGCCGGATGGATCCGTTGTACGAAGCGATCGCCGACAGCGGCATCCCGCTGATCTTCCACATCGGCGAGGCGATCCCGACGGCGATGCCGGGAGCGGCCGGCATCGGCGTGGTGACGCAGATGCAGGGTTTTCGCCTGCAATGGTCGCAACTGACCTTCGGCGGCGTGTTCGACCGTTTTCCGGCACTGAAAGTCGTGTTCGTGGAAGGCGGTCTCGCCTGGATCGCGAGCATGCTGCACGACGCCGACATGGTCGCCACGCACTTCAAGGACGCGCTCAACCCGAAACTCGCGCATCCGCCGAGCTGGTACTGGAAGCACCACTGCTACGCGACGTTCATGACCGATCCGGTCGGGCTGTCGCTGCTCGACAGGATCGGACCCGAAACCTGCTTGTGGTCGTCGGACTATCCGCACACCGAGAGCACGTTCGGCTATACGCGCAGTTCGATCCAGGCGGTGTTCGATGCCACCAGCGTGGAGAACGCACAGAAGATCGTCGGCAGAACGGCGCTGGCGCTGTTCAGGATGGATTGACGGTCACGGGATTCCGATCATCTCGGTGCGTCCGCGCAGCGCCAGCGTGGCCTCGCCGTCGACCCAGCGTTCCATGCCGTCGGGCTTGATCGTTTCGCGGTAGCGTTTCCAACCCGAATCGTCGGGAAAATACAGCTCGGCCATTCCGGCATACGGCTCGTTCGCCGGATCGACGCTGTGGCTCACCACGTAGCGGAATCCATCGACCTTGCGCATCACACCTGTCACGTTCGGTACGTGCACGTTCAGCCAATGCTCGAACAGCTGATCGAACGGCGTGGCCGGCTTGGCCTTCACGAGAAACGTCATCTTGAAGAAGCCCGAGCGGGTGCACGGAAACGGCGCGTTCAGCGTCAGCGGGCGTACCGGCAGATGCTCCGAGCCGTCGATCACCACGTATTCTTTGGTCGCCCAACCGACATACGGCTGCGCCTTTTCCTGAAACGAGTCGCGCGGCGTGGTGCCGGTGGGCGCCTTCGGCTTCGGCAGCGCCTGATCCCACCAGAGCTGCGCAGCGCCGTCCCACGGATGCTCGCCCGCCGCATTCGCATCGAACAACGTCGCGATGTAGCGGCGCGCGTGCAACCGACCTGCCGCAGCCGCGTCGTGCTGCGACTTGATCACCAGCGGCATGTGGTTGGCGAACCAATGCACCAGCAGTTCTTCCCGGGTCGCCCCTTCGCGACGCTTGATCAGGTAGATCATCTTCGCGCCGGGCGTCGCCTGCGGTTGACCGGATTTGCGTTTAGCCACGAGCACCTCCTGCGGTCCGTTGTGAATTGCCGCCGACCGTTTTGCCGATGGCGGCGCTATGGCAGTCTACCGCTGCAGCCTCAGCGGCTGTGTGATTACGACGCGTAACGGACTGAGGCAATCGTGAGCGCCACGCCTTATGACGAGCACGTACGGTTCTACCTGGACTTCGTAGACCGCGGTCTGGGCGATCCGGGCGATCTGCGCCATCACCTCGTTCGGCGTTTCGAAGCGCTGGTCGGCGAACGCATCCGCGATGCAACCGTGCTCGACGTGGCGTGCGGCGAAGGCTATCTGTCGCGCCACTTCGCGGCGTTGAGTCCGCGGCAGATCGTCGGCGTCGATCTCTCGGCCGCCCTCGTGGAAGTGGCGAGACAGCGCAGCCTCAGTCCGCTTCCCACCTTTCGCGTCGACGACGCGCAGCGTCTCACGACGGTCGCGGACGCTACGATCGACGTCGCACTGTCGCAACTCGCGCTGATGGACATCGCCGATCATCGGGCGATGTTTCGCGCCGTGCATCGCGTGCTGAAGGACCACGGCGTCTTTGCGTTTTCGTTGCTGCATCCGTGCTTCGAAGGACCGTTCTGCCTTCCAGAGGAGCCGCAATTCATCAAAGACGCCGGCGTGGACGTTGCGGTCGCGGTGCGCCGCTATGCGACCGAAGGGCATTGGCAATCGGGCGGGTCCGGGGTGCGCGGTCACATGGGGGCTTACCATCGCACCCTCGCGACCCTGATCAACGATCTGATGGGTGCCGGATTTGTGCTCGAACGCCTGGAGGAGCCGGTGCAAGATGGCAACGGCCTCGCCTCGCAGGTGCCGCGCTATCTGCTGGTGTCGGCGCGTCGCGCCTGAGCACCTCAAAACAGCAAGCCCTGCACTGTCGTGACGGTGGGCGTCGCTTAGCATCGTCGTACGAACGGAAAAACCGATGCGGCAGAGCACGAGCCATCGATACCTCGAACGAATCGAACGCGTGGTCGACGCGCTGCTGTCCGCGCCTGCGGCTGATCACAGCGTCGAAAGTCTCGCGGCAGTAGCGAACATGTCGGCGTATCACTTCCATCGCGTGTTTCGCACGGTGATGGGCGAGACGGTGAACGCGACGATGCGGCGCGTACGGCTCAGCCTGGCGGCGGATCGACTCGCTAGCGGCAGCGAACCCATTGGCCGCATCGCGGAGTCTTCAGGTTACGAGAGCCCAGAGGCGTTTGCTCGCGCATTTCGCGGCTTCACACGAACGGCACCGGTGGAATACCGGCGTCGGTACAGCAATGCCGGCCGAGCGGTGCGCCAGTGTCCAACCGTTGGCACGGTGTCCGACGGCACGATCGACATCGTCGACGAACCGGCGCGCCGCGTCCTGGCGATGCGCCACGACGGTCCGATCGTGTCGATTCCCAACAGCTCACGCCGCTGCTGGCGATGGTTGTTGCGCAGCGCACTGTTGCCGCGTGTGCGCGAAAGGATCGGCGTCGCATACCTGGATCGGACCGAAACCAAAGGATTCCGCTACTACTGTGCCGTTGTCGTCGACGCAGACGATCGAGTCTTTCCCGACGTCATCGCGCTGTCGCTGCCGGGCGGGTGCTACGCGCGGTACCGGCTAAGCGGACCTGCATCGCTGATCGCGCCGACGTTCTACGCGATGCAGCGCGAAGGGTTGCCGTGCAGCGGGTTCGAGTTCGACGACGGTCCCGAGGCCCGGCCATTGCTCGAGCGATACGACGATGCGCTGTCGCGAGCCGACGACGGGCCGATCACCGACCTGTTGCTGCCAGTTCGTCCGCGAACGATTCGCTAAAGGGGACATCACGATGTGTACGATCGCCCGATCGCTGGCGCTGATTCTGATCTGCGCATCCGCAACCGCGCATGCCGATACGCTCGTGCTGCGCGGCGCAACCGTGTACGTCGACCCGCAATCGACGCCGCTGCGCGACACCAGTGTGATCGTCAGCGACGGCACGATTGCGTCGATCGGCGGCCGCGTGCCGCCCGGCGCGACCGAACTCGACTGTCGCGGTCTCACCGTGGTGGCCGGCCTGCACAACAGTCACGTGCACTTCATGGGACCCGAATGGACAGGCGTCGCGCAATTGCCGGTCGATGCGCTTGCAGCACAACTCGTCGCGATGCTCACGCGATACGGCTTCACGTCGGTGTTCGACACCGGGTCCCGGCTCGACGACACGCTCGCGCTGCGCAAGCGGATCGAATCGGGTGAAATTGCCGGACCGCGCATTCTCACCGCCGGCGAACCTCTCTACCCGCCGGACGGGATTCCGATCTATCTGCGCGATCTGCCGCCGGACCTGCTGAAGCTGCTGAAGGAGCCGGTATCGACCGAAGAAGCGGTCGCCGCGGTGGACGCAAACGTCGATCGTGGCGCCGATGCGGTGAAGTTGTTCACCGGCGCGATCATGGGCGGCGGCGTGGTGAAACCGATGCCGGTCGCGATCGCGCAGGCCGCAGTGACTGAAGCACACCGCCGCGGCGTTCCGGTGTTCGCGCATCCGTCGAACTCGGAAGGCGCGACGATCGCGGTGGATGCCGGCGTCGACGTGCTCGCTCACACCAACTCCCAGGGTTGGACGCCCGCGCTCGTCGCGTCGATGGCGGCACACCGGACCGCGCTGGTACCGACACTCAAGCTCTGGCCATACGAAGCGGCGAAGCAACACTCGAGCGCGGCAGACACCGAAGCGTT
>DATJGR010000114.1:0-8631 GCA_035494855.1 Pseudomonadales bacterium
AGACGTGGTTCATGTGCGGCGGCGTCACTTCCGACAGCAGCTCGGCCAGGCGTATCGCCGGTGGATGCGCGCATTGGAAGAAGCTGTTGTAGAACGGCAGCTCGGTCATCTGCTGCGTGGCCGCTTCGATCAACTCCTTCCTGCCGTAGCCGACGCTGACGCACCACAATCCCGACATACCGTCGAGCATCTTGTGGCCGTTGGCGTCGTAGATGTAGATGCCTTCGCCACGCGTAATGACACGCGTGCCTTTAGCCGCCAAGGCCTTGCTGTCGGTGAACGGATGCATATAGTGCGCGGCGTCGGCGCGCTGCCATTCCTCGAAAGATCGTTGTTTCATCGCGACACCACCGGCTCAGACATTCAGGAGCAGGTGTTCCCGCTCCCACGGACTGATGACCTGAAAGTAGGTTTCGTGTTCCACGCGCTTGATGGCGCAGTACAACTCGACGAAGTCGTGGCCGAGGATGTCGTGCAACGGCGTGCAGGCTTCCATCAGATCGAGCGCCGCGAACAGGTCACGCGCAAAGCCCTGCTCCGAGTGATACGCGCTGCCGGCGGTCGCTTCCGTGGGTGTCAGTCCTTCGACCATGCCCATGTAGCCGCACGCTAACGACGTTGCAATGGCGAGATACGGATTGACGTCGGCGCCGGGAATTCGATTCTCCACACGGCGGTTTTCCGGATCAGCGTTCGGCACGCGCAGACCGACCGTGCGGTTGTCGTAACCCCAGTGCACATTGATCGGCGCCGCGAGATACCGTGTGAAGCGTCGATACGAGTTCACGTATGGCCCGAAGATGATCAGCGCCTCCGGAACATAACGCTGCAAACCGCCGATGAAAGAACGGAACAGTGTGCTGTCGCTGCCGTCAGGCATGACGAACAGATTCTGTCCGGTCTTCGCGTCGACCACGCTCTGGTGCAGATGCAGCGCGCTGCCTGGCTCGCCCTCCATCGGCTTGGCCATGAACGTCGCAAAGATCCCGTGCTTCAACGCCGCTTCGCGCGCGATGCGTTTGAACAGGAACACCTGATCGGCGAGCTCGAGCGGATCACCGTGCAGGAAGTTGACTTCGAGCTGGCCGGCGCCGTCTTCATGCGACAGTGAATCGGCATCGACTTCCATCGCTTCACAATAGTCGTAGATGTCTTCGATGATCGGGTCGAATTCGTTGACTGCATCGATACTGTACGAACGACCCGCACCCTCCTTACGACCCGCGCGCCCGATCGGCGCTTCGAGCGGGTAGTCCGGATCCTTGTTCTGCTGCACGAGATAGAACTCGACCTCGGGGGCGATGATCGGTTTCCAGCCTTTGTCGGCGTACATCTTGAGAATGCGTTTGAGCACCTGTCGCGGTGCATGCGCGAGCGGCACCATCCCCTGCCGATAGCAATCGACGATGACGCTCGCGGTAGGTTCCGTTGCCCACGGTACCGACCGCATCGTGGCGAAGTCCGGCACCAGCAACAGATCCTGATCGATCTCGAAGCGGTCGTCGTCGACCTCGCCATAATCGCCGGTGACGCCCTGGATGAAGATCGATTCCGGCATCCGCAGGTTGTGCTTCAGAAATTTACCGGCCGGAAAAAACTTGCCCCTCGCAACGCCGGCAATGTCGGGAACGATCGCCTCGACTTCGTCGATCTTGTGCTCGATCAGCCACTTTTCGGTATCAGTCGACATAAATCGCCGGCGGCTCTCTTACGGGTTTGCAAGTCTACAGGGGAACGGCATTGACCCCAACGTGACGGATGCGAACACTTCGCGCTTTGCGATATCTGCAGCGAAAAAACGGTGTATCCGAATTCTTACTACGCCGCCACGGCAAGCCTGCTGCCGGTGCAGCCGTCGCTCGGTGCGCAGTCGATCCGCGCGGACGTGTGCGTCGTCGGCGCAGGATTCACCGGACTGTCGACTGCACTGCATCTCGCCCAACGCGGCGCAAAAGTGGTGGTTCTCGAAGCCCAACGCATCGGCTGGGGCGCATCGGGGCGCAACGGCGGTCAGCTGTACGGGGGCCAGCGCAGAGACGTGGATTGGCTCGAAACGCGCGTCGGAACCATCGAAGCGCGCAGGTTGTGGAAACTCGGAGAGGCCGCCAAGGAGCTGGTGAAACAGCTCGTTGCCGAACTCGAAATCGATTGCGACCTGACGCCCGGCGTCGCATCGGTTGCGCACAAAGCGCGCTACGTCGCCGAGTATCACGCAATGGTCGACAAGCTCGCGACACAATACGGCCGTCAGCGTCTGGAGAAGATCGATGCGAGCAGAACGCGCGAGCTGCTCGGCACCGAAGCGTACTTCGGCGGCTACGTCGACTGGGATGCCGCGCACCTGAATCCTTTGAACCTCGCGCTCGGCGTGGCGCGACGTTGCCTCGAACTCGGCGTGCGGATTTACGAGAACACCCGCGCGACCGGCTTCACGGACGGCACGGCGGTTTCCGTTCGAACGGAAGCGGGCGCGGTGACCGCGGATCATCTGGTGCTCGCTGCCAACGGACATCTCGGCAACCTCGCGCCGAAGCTCGCGGGGCGCATCATGCCGATCAACAATTTCATCATCGCCACCGAACCGCTGAATGTACGGCTCGTCAACGAGATCAATCCGCGTCGGATCGCGGTGGGCGACTCGCGCTTCGTCGTCAACTACTTTCGGACGACGCCGGACCGCCGGCTGCTGTTCGGCGGCGGCGAAAATTATCGTGCGGGTTTCCCGCGCGACATTGCCGCTTTCGTCCGCCCGTACATGTTGAAGATCTATCCACAGCTCGCAGACGCGAAGATCGAGTACGCGTGGGGCGGCACGCTCGCGATCACGCTGAACCGTATGCCGCACTTCGGCCACCTGAGCCCGCACGTGCATTTTGCACACGGCTATTCAGGCCAAGGGGTGGGACTCGCGCATCTCGCGGGACAGTTGATCGCGGAAATGCTCGACGGCAATTCGACGCGTTTCGACGCGTTTGCCGCAATTCCGACGCGGTCGTTTCCGGGTGGACGCTGGTTGCGATGGCCCGGCATGGTCGCCGGCATGATGTACTTCGCGCTGCGCGACCGGATCTGAAGCGCGTTCAGCGCCGCGGCATGAAGCCTTTGCGGGCAATCAGCACCGACGCGACCAGGCCGATGCCGATGGCTCCGATAAACAGCGTCGCGAGCGCGTTGATCTCCGGCGACAGTCCGCGACGCACCATCGAGAACACCACCATCGGCAAGGTGCTCGATCCGGGGCCCGAGACGAAGCTCGAAATCACCAGATCGTCCAACGACATCGTGAAGGCGAGCAGCCAGCCGCTGATCAGCGCCGGTGCGATCAACGGCAGTGTGATCACCAGGTAGACCTTCCACGGAGGCGCGCCGAGATCGAGCGCCGCCTCTTCGAGGGAGCGATCGAACGTGGACAGCCGCGCCTGTACCAGCACCGCCACGAACGCGAGCGAAAACGTTATGTGCGCGATAGTGATCGTGGTGGTGCCGCGCTCCGACGGCCATCCGATCAGCGACTCCGATGCGACGAACAGCAGCAGCAGCGACAACCCGGTGATCACTTCTGGCATGACGAGCGGCGCGGCGACGAGTCCGGTGAAAATCGTTCGACCACGGAACTTCGTGTACCGGACCATCGCAAACGCGGCGAGCGTGCCAAGTATCACTGCGCCGGTGGCGTTCATCGTCGCGATGCGCAGGCTCAGCAGTGCGGCATCGATGATCTGTTGGTCTTCGAGCAGCGCCGCGTACCAGTGCGTGGAAAAGCCCTGCCAGACCGTGACGCGCGGGCTCGCATTGAACGAGTACGCCACCAGCGCGACGATCGGCAGATACAGGAATGCAAAACCGAGCGAAACGACCGTGTACAGGCGCACCCTCATCGGACTTCCGCCCGCGCTTCGTAGCGTTGGAACAACATGATTGGCACCACCAGGAACACCAGCATCGCCACGGCAACGGCGCTGGCCACCGGCCAATCCCGGTTGGCAAAGAATTCGTTCCACAACACGCGCCCGATCATTGCTGCGTTCGGTCCGCCGAGCATCTCTGGAATCACGAATTCGCCGACCGCCGGAATGAACACCAGACCACAACCTGCAATGACACCCGGCAGCGACAGCGGCAGCGTGATCGAAGTGAAGACGCACCACGGCGGTGCGCCGAGATCGGCCGCCGCTTCGTTCAGCGTGAGGTCGAGGCGCTCGAGCGCCGCGTACAGCGGCAGAATCATGAACGGCAGATACGAGTAGACGATGCCGAGATAGATCGCGAAATCGGTGTACAGAATCTGTATCGGCTCGTCGATCAAGCCGAAGTACATCAACAGTCCGTTAACCGGTCCGGTGCCCTGCAACAACACCTTCCACGAGTACACGCGGATCAGAAACGAAGTCCAGAATGGCAGCACCACGAGCATCAGCATCGCGTTGCGCCACGTCGGCGACGCGCGCGCGATGCCGTACGCCATCGGATAGCCGATCAGCAGCGCCATCAACGTGGAGAAGAATGCCGTCTTCACCGCCTTGAAGTACGCATCTTTGTAGAACGGGTCGTCGACGAGGAACGCGAAGTTGTCGACGTTCGCCTTCAGCTCTGTCTGCCCGTTGGCGTCCGTCTGCCACAGTGGACCGTAAGGCGGCTGCGCCATGATTGGCTCGGAGAACGAGATCTTCAGAACGAGGATGAAGGGAACCAGAAAGAACAGCGTCAGCCACAAATACGGCAGGCCGATGACGAAGCGCCGGCCCCATCCGCCGCGAGCCGCGTCAGCCAACGATCAGCACTCCGCTCTCAGGCGCCCACGACACCCACACCGGCTCGTCCCATTGATAGGCGAGCGACAGATCGCGCGCGCGATTGGGCTGCATCACCTGAATCACTCGGCCGCCATCGGTGCGGACGCGGAAGATGCAAGACGCGCCCAGATAACCGATCTCGGCGACCACGCCGTGCAGGCGATTGACCGCGTCTGGGCCGGGATCGGTCCGCGAGATCTGCAACTTCTCCGGCCGCAGCGCGACCGCGCACGCATCGCCGATCGTCAACGATTGCTCGTGACATACCTTCACGCCACGCGGAACGTCGGGAACCTCGAGCGCCACCATTCCGTTCGCTTGCGCGGCGACGCGACCCTCGAACAGATTCACCGAACCGACGAAGTCGGCGACGAAGCGATTGGCGGGCGCTTCGTAGATCTCGCGCGGCGAACCGGTCTGTACGATCTTGCCAGCGTTCATCACGCCGATGCGCGTGGCCAGCGTCATCGCTTCTTCCTGGTCATGCGTCACGACGATGAACGTCACGCCTACTTCGTCCTGTATCCGCATCAGCTCGAACTGCGTCTGCTCGCGCAACCGTTTGTCGAGCGCCGCGAGCGGTTCGTCCAACAACAGCACTCGGGGGCGTTTCACCAGCGCCCTGGCCAACGCGACGCGCTGGCGCTGGCCGCCGGAGAGCTGATCCGGGCGCCTGTTGATGAGGCTTTCCATTTCGACCAGCTTCAGCGCGGCCACCACGCGATCCCGAATCTCCTGGCGCGGCAGACCTTCCTGCCGCAAACCGAAACCGACGTTGCGCTCTACGTTCATGTGCGGGAACAGCGCGTACGACTGGAACATCATGTTTACCGGCCGCCGGTGCGGCGGCACGTCGGTGACGTCTTCTCCGCCGATGAACAGCTTTCCCAACGACGGCCGCTCGAAGCCCGCGAGCAATCGCAGCAGTGTCGTCTTGCCGCTGCCGGAACCGCCGAGCAGCGCGAAACACTCGCCTTCCGCGACGTCGAGTGAGACGTCGTCGACCGCCACCACGTCGCCGAAACGCTTGCTGACGTGGTCGAAGCGAACCAGCGGTGGCGTGGTCAGCCTCCCGCTTTGGCCTGCGTCCATGCCCTGTTGCGCATACGTACGAAGCGTTCGGATTTGGGGCTGATCGCGACCAGTCGGGCCATGACGTCCGGCGGCGGAAAGATGATGGGATTGTCGCGCAACGACGGATCGAGCAGCGGCCGGGAGGCTTTGTTGGGATTGGCGTACATGATCGCGTTCGAAATTCCCGCAACTACCGCTGGATCGAGAATGTGAGCGATCCATTTTGCCGCCGCGTCCGGATGCGGCGCGTCCTTCGGAATCGCCATCACGTCGATCCAGACGATTGCGCCTTCCTCCGGAATTCGATAGTCGATCTTCACGCCAGGGCGCGCGTTGCGCGTGGCCTGGAAAACGTCGCCCGAATAACCCAGCGCCAGACAGATTTCGCCGTTGGCGAGATCGTCGATGTAGCTGGTCGAGTGGAAGTAGCGCAGGTACGGCTGAACCTTGGTGATGACGTCGATGGCTTCGCGCAGGTCCGCAGGCGACTCCGAATTCGGATCGCGTCCGAGGTATATCAGCGCCGACTGAACCACGTCGTCACCGGCATCGACCATCGCAACGCCGCAGTCCTTGAATTTCGACACGACCGCCGGATCGAAGATCATCTTCCAGCTGTCTGTCGGGGCGTCGGGCATGCGTCCCTTGATCGCGTCGACATTGAACGCGACGCCGGTGGTGCCCCACATGTACGGCACGCCGTACACGTTGCCGGGATCGAACAGGTCGAGCTGCTTCAGCAACAGCGGATCGAGGTTGCCGTAGTTCTTGAGCTTCGCTTTCGGAATCGCCTGATAGAGCCCGCGCTTCACCTGCATGCCGAAGAAACTCGCCGACGGCAGCACGATGTCGTACCCCGATTTACCGGCGAGCAGCTTGCCTTCGAGCACATCGTTGGAGTCCATGAGGTCATACACGACCTTGATGCCGGTCTTCTCTTCGAACGATGGAATGGCTTTCGCGTCGATATAGTTGGTCCAGCTGAAGATGTTGACGACATCGTCCGACGCTGCAATCAACGGAAGTGCGAATCCGATCGACGCGGCGATCAGGGCGCGACGGATCGCAGACCGGCGTCGCACGGAACGAATAGCGTCTATTGAAGCGCTCCTTCGAATGCGGTTGAGGCGAGCTTCGGACCGAAGCGGGCAAGCCACCGACCATCAGGCACTATCGCGCGCACTCATATACCCTCGTGTGCGGCGTACGTCGCGTATTGCGTGCCTGCAGGTACGACGGGATCTTAGCGTCTTTGGGAGCCAATGACATGGGCGAGCGCGACGACCGTGACCTCGGGATGTCGGCGTCGATCACGCGGCGCGACTTCCTCAACGGCGTGCTGGTCGGCTCCGCGACACTCGCGGCACGGCCCGTCTTCGGTCAACACACGCCTTACTATCCGCCGGCGTTAACGGGCTTGCGCGGCAGCCACGTCGGTTCGTTCGAAGCGGCACATGCGCTCGCGCGCGAACACAAACAGTTCGCAACCGAATCGCCGATCATCGACGGCGAATACGACCTGATCGTAGTAGGTGCCGGAATTTCGGGCCTGGCGGCGGCGTTCTATTTCCACGAGAAGAGTCCGCGCGCGCGAATCCTGTTGTTGGACGCGCACGACGACTTCGGCGGCCATGCGAAGCGCAACGAATTCGACGGTCCGGGTCGCGCGTTGATCGGTTACGGCGGCAGCCAGTCGATCGACGGTCCCGCCCATTACAGCGCCGTCGCGAAAGCGATGCTGGTGACGCTCGGCATCGACACGCGGAAGTTCTATCGGGCGTACGACCAGAAGTTCTACAGCGGCTACGATATGTCGCGCGGCATTCACTTCGCCGCGGGACCGTTCACGCGCAACGCCGTGGTGAAAGATCGGTTGACCGAGGGCACGCCCACCGCAACGGCGCTCGACGAGTTGCCGTTCACGCCGGAAGGACGTGCAGACATCGGACGACTCTTTTCGGAGACCGACTTCCTGCCGGGCCGCACCACCGCACAGCGCCTCGAGTTGCTGAGGCGAACGTCCTACGAGGACTACCTGCGCAAGACGGTCGGCGTCGGCGACGAGACGGTCACGCTGCTGAAGAACATTCCGAATCCGTTCTGGGGGCTCAACTACGACGCGCTGTCGGCGCTCGAAGGATACCGGCTCGGCCAGCCGGGCTTCACCGGTCTGCCGTTCGACGCGGTCGACGATCCGTACCCGGACGACGAGCCGTACATCTTTCATTTCCCGGACGGCAACGCGAGCGTCGCGCGACTGCTGGTGCGCAAACTGATTCCCGCCATTGCACCGGGCACCACGATGGAAGACATCGTGACGGCGCGCTTCGACTACGCGCGTCTCGATGAATCGTCGTCAGCGATCCGGATCCGCCTCAACAGCACGGCGCTGCGGGTACAACCGCGCGACGACGGCGTGACCGTGACGTACGCCCGCGGCGGCGTACTGGAACGAGTGCGCGGACAGAAATGCGTGCTTGCGTGCTACAACGCGATGGTTCCGTATCTGCTGCCGGAACTGGACGAGGAACAGCGAAGTGCGCTTGCCGAAGCGGTACGCACGCCGCTGGTTTATACGAACGTGGTGCTCCGCAACTGGAAGTCGTTCGTCGCGGCCGGCATCGACCGCTTCTACAACCCGACCGGCTACTACGCTTCCGGCATGCTCGACTTTCCGGTGTCGCTCGGGCAGTACCAGTTCCCGCGATCGCCTGACGACGCCATTGTGGTGCACATGTCGCGCGCTCCTGTTCCGGGCGACGGC
>DATJGR010000115.1:0-2027 GCA_035494855.1 Pseudomonadales bacterium
GCCACTGTGGAAAGGCCGGCGGTTTCCGCTCGAGGCATGCGAATCGGGCTGGGTGATGACGCAGAACCTTGCGGCAGTCATTGCCGATATCTACGCCGACTCGCGCGTCCCGCACGAAGTCTATCGACCGACGTTCGTGAAGAGCCTGGCGATGGTGCCGGTACGCGCGCCCGAGGCGATCGCGGCGATCGGCGCGTACTGGGCCGACCACCACGAAGCCACCGAAGAAGAAGTGGGCGCGATGACGCTGCTCGCTGACAACATCGCACTCGCGCTGAGGAACGTCGAGTTGTATGACGAGCTCTCGGTGGCGTTGCGCCGTGAGAAGGACGCGCGTCGCGTCGCCGAAGCGGCGACTGCCAGCAAGGACGAATTCCTCACTCTCGTCGCTCATGAACTTCGTCAACCGCTGCACGCGAGCCTCGCGGCGCTGCGCATGATGTCGACAGGGACGACCGTCGAGTCCGGCGAGCACACACGGTCAGTGGTCGAGCGGCAACTGACGCAGATGACGCGTCTGGTCGAAGAACTGCTCGATACCGCGCGGATCGTCCGCGGGCACGTGCACTTGAACGAGACGGTGTTCGACATGCGAAGCGCGCTCGAGCGTGCAGCCGATTCGCAGCGCGCGCTCATTGCCGAGCGTCAGCACGAGTTCGTCGTGTCACTTCCCGATCAGACGGTAGTCGTTCAGGCCGATGCCGCGCGCCTCGAACAGGTGTTCGCGAATCTGTTGAGCAATGCCGCCAAATACACCGACCCGGGAGGCCGCATCACACTGAGTCTCGCCGTCGATCAGAACTTCGCCAATATCACGGTGAGCGACACCGGACGTGGCATCGATCCCGCGGCGATCTCGACGATCTTCAACCTGTTTGCCCGAGCCGCGTCAGACGTGCGCGGCTTCGGCGTCGGCCTGGCTGCGACGCGCCGCCTCGTCGAACTGCACGGCGGCACGATTCAGGCGCGAAGCGATGGTGTGGGACGCGGCGCGCAGTTTCGAGTGTCGCTGCCGCTTGCGGTTGGTGTCTAAGGTCCTTGACTACTGTTTGTACGGTTTCTTCGCGGCGGCGAGAATCTGGTTCATCACCGGAATCTTCTCAACCGGCGGCTGTGCGCTCTTGAAGCTCCTGATGTAGGCGTAGATGTCCTTCGCCTGCGCATCGCTCACCGATTCCACCGGATAGTTCGGCATCGACGTCGACGGTTGTACGGGCGCGACATTCGCGCGACCGCGCAGGAACGCCATGAAGCTGCGCTCGGTGGCCAGGTTCGCCGGCCAGTTGGGCACGAACGGACGCGCGCCCGTCTCGCCGTTGAACCCGTGGCACGAGTAGCAGGCGTGGTCGTAGTACAGGTTCTTGCCGGTGACCGCATTCCCCGTCACCGGACTGGTCAGCGCAGTAACCGGCTTTGCGGTGCCCTGCGCCGTACCCTGGGCACTGCCCTGGGCCTGGCCCTGGGCCGCGCTCTGGGCCTGGACCACTCCCAGGCCCACTCCCGCAACGAACACGAGTACTGAGAATTTGCTGGTCATGGGGTTACCGCGGCTGCGTAATCACATCGATCATGTACGGCTGCCCCTTCTTCACCGAGGCAAGGCCGCGCTTCAACGCCGGAGCGAGCTTCAGCGGATCGGTGATCGGCCCTTCGCCCGCCATGCCGTAGGACGCCGCCATCATCCGGTAATCGATGAACGGATCGCGGAGCGTGGTGCCGATATGTCCGCGCTCGGTGCCACGACCGCGCACGCCGCACATGTACTCGACGAACATCAGTTCCTGATGCCACGCACGGTTGTTGTGCATGACCGTGAGCATCGGCAGCTGATGATGCTGCGCCGTCCACAACACGCCGGGCGCGTAGTTGAGATCGCCATCGGTCTGCACGTTGATGACAATCTGCTTGCGGCTTCGTGCGGCGAGCGCAGCACCGACTGACGCAGGTGCGCCGTAGCCCATGCCGCCGGCGCCTTGTCCGCCAAGGTAGCTGTACGGCTTGTTGTGATCCCACAGCTGCGCGTTATG
>DATJGR010000116.1:0-30971 GCA_035494855.1 Pseudomonadales bacterium
ATATTCGCGCCGCTGCAGGTAAGCGTCGCGCATGAACGCGTAGCGGTCGCCGCTGATCAATTGTTCAGCATCGAGCAGGCTCGCGCGGATCTCGATGAAGTTCAGCGCGGCCAGGCCATAGCGCGTTCGTTCGTCGTCGATCAGGTAACGTATCGGCTGTGCATAGATTCCAACAGCAGATCCCAGACCGTCGCGCACGTCGGATGGACCGAGAAACGGCAACACCAGAAACGGACCGCTGCCGGCGCCCCATTTCGCAAACGTCTGGCCGAAGTCCTCATCATGCTGCTTCAGACCCGCCCCCGCGGCCGGATCGAACAATCCGCCGAGGCCGAGCGTGGTGTTCATGACGAACCGCCCCGTGTCGCTTGCGCCATCGGCGAATTTTCCCTGCAGGAAGTCGTTCACGATGACCAACGGATACGAGAGATTGCCGAAGAAGTTGCTGACGCCACGGCGCACGAGACGCGGTGTGATCTTCGCGTAACCCTTAGCGACCGGCTTCAACACCCAGCGGTCCATGGCATCGTTGAACGCGAAGACCTTGCGATTCATTCCCTGCCACGGATCGGACGGCTGACCCGCTTTGCCTTTGCTGTCGGCAAACGCGCTGAACGTCAGGCCGGCCAGCAGACCGGCAACCATCCAGCGCTTCGACATCGAGATTCCCCGTTTCCAGATTCTGGCGAGGCGCGATGATATCGCATGCACCGCGATGTACGAACTCAACGGACGCCCGCTTCCTCTTCGAGCGGAACGAGTACCGACTCGATGCGTTTCGCAGACACCTTGCCCTTCGTTCGCAACCGCTGTGCGAAGACTGCCACGCGGTACTCCTCGATCATGAAGCGTGCGTCTTCGAGGTCTGGACGCGCGCCGAGCCTGGCGACGATGCTGGCAAGCCGCGCTTCGAACGCAGCGATCTCGCCAGAGGTCTGCGCATCCTTCTGGATGCGTCCCTGCAATCCCTCGAGGCGGTGCGCGATCGCCTCGATATAGCGCGGCACTTCGCCGAGATATCGCAACGGAATGCGATCCAGAAAATTCGCGGGCACGAGCCGCACCAGCTGAGCATTCATCTCGCGCACCGGTTCGACGTAAGCCGGCGATTTCGCTTCCGAAAGCGCGCGCACCGCGGCGAACCTGGCCGCGAGGATCGCCTTCGCGTGGCATAGCAACGTGTCGAAGGTAGCCGGCCATACGCCGCGATGCTGCGCCACACGCGCGTCGTATTCCGTGGTCGAATGCGGCACTTCGCGGCCATCGAAGAAACAGTACCAGGCCGACGCCCGCAGCAACTCGTCGGTGAGCATGTCGGCAGAGCCGAGCGGAGCGAACTGCAGCCCCAGATCGCGTTCGTTGCGCACCAGCTTCTGCAGAAAGCGCGCAGTCTTCGATTCGCTGAGAAGCACCATGCGCGAGTATCCGTCGCGCGACAGACGACGCTGCTCTGCCGCGCTCGGCGCCATCACCAACGAGACGCTGGCGCCGCGGTCCACGAGCGCCGGATAAACGATCAGGCGTCCATCGCCGTCGTCCAGTACGCGCTGCGCGGCCACCTCCACCGCCGGAAACTGCTTCAGGTTGTGTGCCTCGAGCGACTCCTTTACGCCGCGCGTCTCGATGCGCTGCGTCACTTTCGCTTCGAGACGTGCAATCAGCGTGCCCGCGTCGCGATCCTGATCGACGAGCGCGCCTTTGTTGTCGCGTACCTGAACGTTCATTCTGAGGTGCGGGTCGACAGCCTCGAGGTTCCACGCGTCGAGAGGTATCCGGACGTCGAAGAGTGCTTCGAGCCGTTCGCCGAGAACCCGTTCGAGGCGACCGTGACGATAAGTGTCGGCGCGCAGGAGTGCCGGAAGAATCGCGTCGATCTTCTCTGGCAACGGCGCGAGCGGCCTTCGCAACGCCTTCGGCAACGCGCGGACCAGTGCTTCGCATCGCAGGCCGAGCAGGCCCGGCACCAGCCAGTCCAACGGTTCCTGCCGGACGTGCGCCAGCAGTCCGAGCGGCACCTGCAGCGAAACGCCGTCGTCGAGCGCGCCGGGCGCGAAGCTGTAACGCAAGCGAAATTCTACGTCGTGCAGCACGAGCGTCGACGGGAATCCGTCGTGGCCGGCGCGCGCGCTATCGGGCATGAGCACGTCGTCGCGCGACATGAACAACAGATGTGGATTCTGCCGCTCCGAGCCGCGACGCCAGCGTTCGAGATCGCGCACGTCGGCAACGTCGGCGGGGATCCGGTCTGAATAAAACGCCGCCAGCACGTCGTCGGACGCGAGCAGATCCCGCCGTCGCTGCCTGGCTTCGAGTTCGCGGATCTCGGCGACGAGTTCGAGATTGTGGCGCAGAAACTCCGCTTTGGTCGTCACTGCGCCGGTGAGCAGCCCGGCGCGAATGAAGATGTCGCGCGCTTGCGCGGCATCGATGTTCCTGAAACTGACGCGACGCCTTTCTACCAGCGGCAGGCCGAACAGCGAGACCTTCTCGAACGCTACGGCCTCACCGCGGCGTGGATCCCAGTGCGGTTCGCTGTAGCTGCGCTTCAGCAGGTGCTGAGCCGCGGCTTCCACCCATTCGGGCTCGATGGCGGCTACGCACCGCGCGTAGACCCGCTGCGTCTCTGAGATCTCGCTCCCAACAATCCATTTGGGGTGCGATGGCGCGAGATACGAGCCCGGGAAAATACGAAAACGCAGGTTGCGAGCCCCCAGATAGTCGCCACGTTCGTCTTTGAGGCCTATGAGGCTGAGCGAACCCGCCAGAATCGATCGATGGATCGGCATGTACTCGGCTGGCTGGCCGTTCAATCGCAATCCGAGCTGTCGGACGGCGAGCAGCAACTGCCGGTGCAGGTCGCGCCATTCGCGCATCCGCAGGAAAGACAGGAAATTCTGCTGACATGCGCGTTTCAGCCCGGACGCGGACAGCTCCTGCCGCGAAGTCTCGTGCCAGTTCCACAATTTCAGGTACGCCATGTAGTCGGATCGCTTGTCGGCGAATTGCTGGTGCGCGGCATCTGCGGCGCCGCGCGCCTCCAGCGGCCGCTCCCGCGGATCCTGGAGAGCGAGCCCGCTCGCGATAATCAACAGTTCCGCGAGGGCGCCCTGAGCGGACGCCTCGACCAGCATGCGACCCAACCTGGGGTCGACCGGCAGCCGCGCCATGGTGCGGCCGACCGGCGTCAACCGATCGCCGACCAGCGCTCCGAGTTCGGTCAGCAGCGTCAGCGCATCGCGTACGGCTCGCGGCTCCGGCGGATCGAGAAACGGAAACGTCTCGATGTCGCCGAGACCGAATGCGCGCATCTGCAACACGACGGCCGCGAGATTGGTGCGTCGGATCTCCGGATCGGTGTACTCGGGTTGCGCCAGGTAGTCTGCTTCGTCGTAGAGGCGATAGCACACGCCCGGCGCCAGGCGGCCGCAGCGGCCTTTGCGTTGATCGGCACTGGCGCGCGAGATCCGTTCGATCGGCAGCCGCTGCAGCTTCGAGCGATAACTGTAGCGGCTGATCCGCGCGAACCCGGGGTCGACCACGAAACCGATGTTCGGCACGGTCAGCGACGTTTCCGCCACGTTCGTGGCAAGCACCACGCGGCGTCGGCCACCGGACGCAAAGATCCGCTGCTGTTCCGCCGTGGGAAGCCGCGCGTAGAGCGGCAGAATGTCGTAGCGATCGCGCAGTTCGCGTCGCAACAGCTTCGATGCTTCGTGGATCTCACGTTCGCCCGACAGAAACACCAGTACGTCGCTTGCGCGCTGTATCGGACGTCGTTCGATGTCGCGTATGGCGTCCAATATCTGCTGCGGCTGATCGACGTCGCCGGCTTCGGCCGGGCGGTAGACGACCTCGACCGGATAACCGCGGCCGCTCACCTGCACCACCGGCGCGTCTTCGAAGTGTTTCGCGAACGCGCCGACGTCGATCGTCGCGCTGGTGATGATGACCTTGAGATCGACTCGCCGGCCGAGCAGTACCTTCACATAGCCGAGCAGAAAGTCGATGTTCAGGCTCCGCTCGTGTGCCTCGTCGATGATCAGCACTTCGTACTTCGAGAGCCATCGATCGCTGGTGATCTCGTTCAGCAGCAGCCCGTCGGTCATCACTTTGATCAATGTTCGGTCGGACGTCTGATCGCTGAAGCGCACGGCATAGCCGACCTGTTCGCCGAGCGGCACGCCGAGCTCCTCGGCAATGCGTCTCGAGACGGCTCTGGCCGCGATTCGACGCGGTTGGGTGTGCCCGATCAACCCTCGCGTGCCGAACCCGGCCGCAACGCACAGCTTCGGCAATTGCGTCGTTTTACCGGAGCCGGTCTCGCCGGCGACGATCACGACGCGGTGCGCCTCGAGCAGACGACGGATCTCGTCGATGTGCTGGGCAATCGGCAACTCGTCGGGAAACGATACGTTCGGAACGCTCGCGCGTCGGTCGCGCAAGCGTTGTTGTGCCGAAGCGAGGTCGATCGCGGCGCGAGCTGGATCGTCGCGAAACGCGCGCTCGAGCGAGCGCACGTCGCGCAGCATTACCGACTCATGCGCAAATTCGCCACTCACGCTTTCGCAACCGGTGGTGGAGAAAAGCAGGACAGGCGCCTCGACGGCGCCTCTACTTGGTGAGGGCGCTCATGCCCTCTTCGAGACCCCGGATCGTCAGCGGATACATCTTGCCGTTGACGAGTTCGCGCGTCATCGCGACGGAGTTCGAGTATTCCCAGGTTTCCTGCGGCGTCGGATTGATCCAGATCAATTTGTCGTACAGCGTCGCAAAGCGATTGATCCAGACCGCACCGGGTTCTTCGTTCCAGTGTTCCACGCTGCCGCCCGCATGCGTGATCTCGTAGGGCGCCATGGTTGCGTCGCCGACGAACACCACTTTGTAGTCGTGCGCGTACTTGTTCAGGATCTCGAACGTCGGCATCCGCTCGTTCATGCGCCGCCGGTTGTCTTTCCACACCGATTCGTAGATGAAGTTGTGAAAGTAGAAGCTTTCGAGGTGTTTGAACTCGGTGCGCGTCGCCGAGAACAGCTCTTCGCAGATCTTCACGTGCGCGTCCATCGATCCGCCGATGTCGAAGAAGCACAGTACCTTCACCGTGTTCTTGCGCTCCGGCTGCATCTTGATGTCGAGCATGCCGCCGTTGTCCGCGGTGGCGCGGATCGTGCCCTTCATGTCGAGCTCTTCTTCTTTGCCGGTGCGCGCGAATTTGCGCAGCCGACGCAACGCAATCTTGATGTTGCGGGTGCCGAGTTCTACTGAATCGTCGAGGTTCTTGTACTGGCGCTCGTCCCAGACCTTCTTCGCTTTCTTCTTCTTGCCCTGGCCAAGACCGCCGGCGCCTTTCTTGCCCTTCTGTTCCGGATCGTCGCCTTCCTGGCCTTCCTTGCCCTCTTTGCCTTCCTTCGCCTGTCGCTTCTCTTCTTCCTCGCGCGCTTTCTGGAACGCTTCGATCAGCTTTTCGAGCCCGCCGAGCGACTTGATCTTCTCGAGTTCTTCCGGCGTGAGCGACTTCTCGAATTCACGGCGCAGCCACTCGTCCGGAATCAGCGACTCCAGCATGCCGTGGAGGTCTTCGAGACCTTTGAAGTAAGCAGAGAAAGCCCGGTCGAACTTGTCGTAGTTCTTCTCGTCTTTGACGAGACACGTACGGCTGAGCAGATAGAAGTCGTCGATGTTCGCGTAGACGACCCGTTGCTGCAGCGCGGCGAGCAGATCCATCAACTCGCGCAGCGTCACCGGCAGCTTGTACTTGCGCAGCGTCAGAAAGAAGTTGATCAGCACGTCTTTGCTCCTACGCTATCCCGACGGGCGCGCTCAGCCGCGACTGTTGCGTCGGTTCATGAACGCGAGCCTTTCGAGCAGATGCACGTCCTGCTCGTTTTTGACCAGCGCGCCGTACAGCGGCGGGATGGCCTTGCTCGGATCGCGGTTCGTCAGAATCTCGTCCGGAATGTCGTCGGCCATCAGCAGTTTCAGACAGTCGATCAGCTCCGAGGTCGACGGCTTCTTCTTCAGGCCCGGCACTTTGCGCACGTCGAAGAAGATGTCCATCGCTTCCTTGACGAGTTCCTTTTTGATCTCCGGATAGTGCACGTCGACGATCGCCTGCATCGTTTCGCGATCGGGGAAATTGATGTAGTGGAAGAAACAGCGGCGCAGGAAGGCGTCCGGCAGTTCTTTTTCGTTGTTCGACGTGATCACGATCACCGGGCGGAATTTCGCCTTCACCGTTTCGCCGGTTTCGTAGACGAAGAACTCCATGCGATCGAGTTCCTGCAGCAGGTCGTTCGGGAATTCGATGTCGGCCTTGTCGATTTCGTCGATCAGCAGCACCACGCGCTTGTCCGACTCGAAGGCGTGCCAGAGCTTGCCCTTCTTGATGTAGTTGCGGATGTCTTTAACGCGCTCGTCGCCGAGTTGCGAGTCGCGCAGCCGCGTGACGGCGTCGTATTCGTACAGTCCCTGCTGCGCTTTGGTGGTGGACTTGATGTGCCACTGGACCAGTTCCATACCGAGCGAGTTGGCAACCTCTTCCGCGAGCAGCGTCTTGCCAGTGCCGGGCTCGCCCTTTACCAGCAGCGGGCGTTCGAGCTTCACCGCCGCATCGACGGCCATGCTCAACTCATCGGTGGAAATGTACGTGGCGGTGCTGTCGAAAATCATCGATTGGTGTCTCGTTTAAGTGGTCTGAATTAGGAAGCGGCTACTTTAATTGCGCCCCCTAGGCATAGCAAGCAAGCCACCCGGCAGCTGCATGAACGCTAAGTCGTTGCCGCGCTTGCGGGTTTTCCACTCCGTTGCGAGGGTCTCCCGATGATGCGCGAGCGCCGAGTGGAACCGCGTTGCTTTGCTCGCATGCCGCGCGAACGCAACAGCCACCACGCCAACGGACCGATGCTGGCGACGACGGGCCATCGCGATGCATTTCGCCAAGTGGCGCGCCGCGATTGCGCGGCTATAGCCCGGCTGAAGGCGACGTCGGCTTCATCGTCACCGCGCCATAGTGCAATGGACGCTTCGTCTGGACGGCTTGAGGGCAACGACGGCTCGCGATGGAACCTCTTCGCTCGCTCACCATGACGTGCCCGTCGTGTCGAATCAGCCAATCCGTCACCGGATATCGGGTCGGACTCGGGCTCTATTTTGTTGATATTCAGCAGGTTGAAGATAACTTCTAACTGCAGTTCGACGCGCCGCGGGCGCACCGATACCTGCTACCCGTTGCTCTGCGTAGCGACGACGAGTTTGACGCGGCCGCCCGACGTTCGAGTCGAACCCACTATCGCAACGAGGCGGGACCCATGCCGGCCACGTCGGCGCGCACCCGCGCACCGGCATTGCCTCCTGCGCAAGCCCGAATATCGACCTCGATCGGATGCGCGACGCGGTCGGTGTAAACGCGCGAACCCGCTCGAACGTCTTTCCGATGGCGTGCACCACCACCTGAACCGTGCGGCGAGCGGAGAGCCGCGGTCTTCCGCCCCGTCAAATCGCCGCGCGCCGTCCGCGCCTCAGTCGTGTCGTCAGTGCGCAGCGCGGTCTGCGCCAACACGGGCGCGCCGGTTCGGAAAAAGGAGCTGAGCAGGTCAGGCTTTTGGTGGGCGGACGCGCTGCACCACGCCGAGCACGAGAAACACGATGAGCACCAGGAGAGTCGCCAACGCCAGCACCGTCAGCGCCGGACGCGGATTGCCGTCGGCGCGGAACACGCCTTCGAAAAAAGCCACGATTACGGCCGGTGCATACTCGTTTTCGACGACCTGAATGTTCCACGGCAGCAGCAGCCACACCGCGGCGAGACATCGCAACAACGAGCGCAACCACGCATTGCCGATCGATCGGGTGAGCACAAAAATGCCCGCAAGCGTTCCGAGACCCGCAAGCGCAACGACGATCCACGCGACGGTCGTTTCCATCAGGGCTCACTCCGCTTCTTCGGTTCTATCCAATGCAAGATGCGACTCTCCATGTCGTCGGGATGCACGTGCGCTTCGGACATCGCGCGCCCGCGCACCGAAATGCCGGCGCGGTGCACCGTGTCGCGATCGCCCGACACCAGATAATGCCACCACATGAGATCGCGTCCTTCCGAACGCAGCCGATACGCACACGTTTGCGGCAACCAGTGCAGGTCTGGAACAGCCGCGGCATCGAATTCGATGCAGTCTCGTACGCGAACGTGACGTTCCTCGTACTGAGTGCACCGGCACGTGTCGAGATCGAGCAGGTGACACGTGACGCTGGTACAGGCGATCCGTCCGGTGTCTTCGTCTTCGAGCTTCAACTGGCAACATTGCGCACAACCGTCGCACAGTGCTTCCCACTCTTCGCTGTTGAGTTCCGCCAGCGGTTTACGCCAGAACGCATCGTCACTCACGTTCCTTCCCGGGCGGATGGATCACCGGCGGCATCTGCAGGTAGAAACCACGTACCGAAATCGCCTCGAGCACGGTCGGCGCTTCGGTGCGTGCCAGGCGCCGCTCTGGTGTCAGGTCGAGCCGCATCGCCTCGACCGGGCGACCGAAACGCGCGAGAAGGCTCGGCGGCACCCGCTCGAGGTCTTCATGCTGATCGACGAACAGATACATGTCCGCGACTTTGACGCTCTTGTATACGATGACGCGTCTCACCCGTTTGCCGCACCCGCCAGTTTCGCCTCGAACGCCTCGCCGACCAGCGCATAGCGCCAACCGCGAAAGTTCCCGGGCAATCTTCCGTCGGAACGCACGCTGCGTAAACACGTCTCCAGATCGCGCCGGCGCGACAGTAGTTCTTCGGCCATCTCGAGCGCTCGTGCGCGCTCGGCACCGAGATTCTTCAATTCCTTCAGCGTGCGCGTTTCCGACGCGGTGAATGGCGCCGCCATCGGCGGTGGCAGCGCGTCGTCGGGCAATGCATCCGCCTGCTCGATCAGCGCCAACAGTTCCTTTCCGTGGCGGCGCGCCGACGCCGGTTCGATCGCCTTCGAGATCGCCTCGCGGTCCACCGTTCGGCGCTGCACGAGATCGATCAGCTGATCGTCCTTCACGACGTGGCCGCGCGGTAGGTCCTTCTCCCGCGCGTAACGTTCGCGCCACGCGCACAACAGCTGCAATCGACCCAGTTCACGCCGATCGCAACGCCACGCTTTGCGCAGGTTCGCGTAGCTCCGGTCCGGATCGATCAGTTCGAACCCAATGCGATGTCCGATCTCCTCCTGGACCCACGCCAGCCGGCCGAGACGCGTCAACTCTGCTACTTGCGCGCGGTAAACCGGCAACAGGTACACGATGTCTTCGGCGGCATAACGCAACTGTTCGTCGCGCAACGGTCGCGCGAGCCAGTCCGATCGGGTCTCGTGCTTGTCGAGTTGCGTTCCGGTATAACGCCTCACCAGGTCTGCGTAACTCGGGCTGAACTCGGTGGTGAGAAACGCCGCCGCCACCTGGGTGTCGAACAGATTCGCGGGCTTCGCGCCGATGTGACGGGCGAACACTTCGAGGTCTTCCGAGCACGCGTGCATCACCTTGACGATCGCGGTGTCTTCGAGCAGCGCCTTGAAACCGTCCCATCTGGAAACTCGCACCGGATCGACGATGACGAGTTCCTCTTCCGTCGCAACCTGGTAGAGCGCCGCGATCGGAAAGAACGTGCGTGTGCGGATGAACTCGGTATCGATGCCAACGACTTCATGCTGGCGCCAACGCGCCAAGGCCGCCTCGAAATCGTCGTCGCGCTCGATGTAGCGATACTTGGGCTCGATCAATCGTTACCGCCGATGCTGCGCCGACCGCGCAACGCATGGACGATGGTACCGCCGTCCACATACTCCAGTTCGCCGCCAAGCGGCACGCCGTGGGCGATGCGCGTCAGTCGAACCGGCACGTACCGCAGGCTCTCGGTGATGTAGTGCGCGGTCGCCTCGCCCTCCACCGTCGGGTTGGTCGCGAGAATGATCTCCTCGATGCCGCCGGCGCCGACCAGTTTGGTCAGCGCGTCGAGGCCGAGCGCGTCAGGCCCGACGCCGTCGATCGGCGACAGTCGGCCATGCAGGACAAAATAGGTGCCGCGATACCCGCCCGCATGTTCGATCGCGAAGATGTCGGCGGCCGACTCGACCACGCACAGCGTCTGCTGTTCGCGCCGGGTGTCCTGGCAGATCCCGCACAGGTCGAGTTCGCTGAACGTTCTGCAGCGTCGGCAATAGCCGACCTTGTCGATGGCTTCCAGCAGCGCGTCCGCAAGGTGTTTTCCGCCGGAACGCTGCTGCCGAAGGATCGCGAGCGCCATCCGTTGCGCGGTCTTCGGACCTACACCGGGCAGAACCTGGAACGCTTCGATCAGGCGGTCGATCAGAGGACTGATATGCATCAACGGCGTGACATCTTCAGAACGGCATCTTGAAGCCAGCGGGAAGTCCGAGTCCGGCGGTGAGGCTCGCCATCTTTTCCTGCTGCGCGCGCTCGGCACGATGCACCGCATCGTTCATCGCCGCGGCAATGAGGTCTTCGAGAACGGCGAGATCTTCTTTCGCGATGCTCGGATCGATCTGCACGCGACGCGCTTCGTGACGGCCGTTCAGCGTCACTTTCACCATGCCGGCGCCGGCCTCACCCGTTACTTCGAGTTGCGCGAGTTCAGCCTGCAGCGCCTGCATTCGCTCCTGCATCTGCTGCGCCTGCTTCATCAGATCCGTGAGACCTTTCATGGATTCCCTTCCGCTCCGCTCACTGTTTGACCGGCCGCACCGAATCGAGTTTGAGTTCAGCACCGAACTCGGAAACGAGAGAGCGCACCGTTTCGTCTTCACGCAACGCGGCAACCGCCTGTTCGTGCTGCTCACGCTTCTCGCGCTGGTTTCTGACCGCCGGCGTCTCCGCGCCGGGGTCGCCAGAAATGATCGTGAGCCGTTGCGGCTTTCCGAGATACGCGCCGAGCGCGCGTTCGATGACACGGGTCTGGGCGTCGTTCAGCAACGTGTCGTGCGCGTCGTCGAGGCACAGTACCCACTGATCGCCGATGCGCTCGATCGGATACGAATTCTCCGCGATCATCTTCGCCACACCACCGAGTTCCAGCGCCCGCACCGTCGCGTACCAGTCGTCCCCGAGGGCGGGCGCACGCGCCGCCGAAACGGGACCGTTGCGCGGAAGATCTGCCGAACGCTTCGTACGCGCCCCATCTCGGCCGTTGGTCTTCTCGCTGCGATCGACCGGCACCTCGGCGCCAGGCGCATCGAGCGGTTTGAACGCTAGCAATCGCAGCATAACCATTTCGAAGCCGCAGCGCGGATCGGGCGCCAGCGGCAGATCGCGCAGGCCGACCAGCGCGATCTGGTAGAACAGCTGCACCTGTTCCGGCGTCATTGTCGCGGCGAAGTCCGATATCGCGGCCGCATCGTTTCCTTGCTCGACACCCACCGCCTGCGCCACGGCGACCTCGTGCAACGTGGCAAGCAGCGCATTCAGCACCTCACCGAAATCTACGGCCTGTTCCGCGAGCGCGGCACAGTGCGCGAGCACCGCATCGGCGTTGCCGTCGAGCAACGCGCGCAGCACCGGTTCGACGTCGTCGCGGCCGATGCTGCCGAGCATGTCGAGCACGTCGCGCTCGTGCACGTGACCGCCGCCGTATGACACTGCCTGGTCGGCGAGGCTCAACGCATCGCGCATGCTGCCGCGGGCGGCGCGCGCGATGACGCTCAATGCCGGTTGTTCGAAGTCGATCGACTCTTTCGACAGCACTTCCGCGAGATAAGCCGCTATGCGCTCCGGCAACAGGTTCTTCAGCTGGAACTGCAGGCAACGCGACAGCACCGTGATCGGCACCTTCTTCGGGTCGGTGGTCGCGAGCATGAACTTCACATGCGGCGGCGGTTCTTCGAGCGTCTTCAGCAGCGCGTTGAAGCTGTGCTGCGAAAGCATGTGCACTTCGTCGATCAGATACACCTTGTAGCGTCCGCGGGCGGGCAGGTATTGCGCGTTGTCGAGCAGATCCCGCGTATCGTCCACCTTCGTGCGCGACGCCGCATCGACTTCGATCAGGTCCACGAAGCGGCCTTCGCTGATTTCGCGACACGCGCTGCACACGCCGCAGGGCGTCGGTGTTACACCGGTTTCGCAGTTGAGACACTTCGCGAGAATGCGCGCGATCGTCGTTTTGCCTACACCGCGTGTGCCGGTGAAGAGGTATGCATGGTGGACGCGCTCGTTCTGCAGCGCGTGCACCAGCGCACGCACGACGTGCTCCTGTCCCACCAGGGCTTCGAAGCCGGCAGGTCGGAGCTTGCGTGCGAATACCTGGTAGCTCATCGCGGGATCCTCGAAACGCCGCTATTGTAGGTGCCCGTCCCTCGCACTGTCACCGACATGACTTCCGCCGTCTCGTTTCTGATCATCGGCCATCGCGGCGCCGCAGGTCTCGAACCCGAGAACACGCTGCGATCGTTCGCGCGCGCACTGCAGATCGGCGTCGACGCGATCGAACTCGACGTCTACTGCGTGGACGGCCAGCTCATCGTGATTCACGACGACACGCTGGAGCGCACCACAAACGGCCGCGGCCGGGTCATGGCCACCTCTTACGAAGTGCTGCGACGGCTCGATGCGGGAAGAGGCGAACGCATCCCGACGCTCGAAGAAGTGCTCGATCTCGTCGCGGGTCGGGTCACCGTCAACGTGGAACTCAAAGGCAAGGGCACCGCGGCACCGCTGGCCGCGCACGTCGTCGCTCATCCGAAGCACGATCTGCTGGTGTCGTCATTCGACCATCGCGAGCTCGAGAAATTTCGTGCGGCGGCGCCGAAGGCCCGCGTTGCACCGCTGTTTCACAAGGCGTCGTCGCGGATGTTCGAGGTGGCCGATGCGTTGGGCGCCTGGTCGATCAATCTTTCGGTGGAACTCGCGCAAGCCGCCCGGCTGCAGGCGATCGCGGACAATGGCTATCGCTCGCTCGTCTACACGGTCAACGATCCGGTCGTTGCGAAGCGCCTTCAGGCCGACGGCGTCGGCGGCATCTTCACCGACTACCCCGATCGCATGCAGGCGTTCCGCGCGTAGGCGATTGCTACGGGGTGTCGTCGAGGGAGGCGAGTTCGCGGTGCAACTGATACTTCTGATCGGTGACGATTTTCTCGAGCACCTCGACGCGTTCCTGCAGCGCGTCGACCTGACGTTGCAGTTGCGTCGTCACCTCAGGGTTGGGTAACCGCTGCCGGCGACCGTCCTGCCACAGCTTCATCAACGGAATCGAGCAACCGATCAGAACCGTTAGAAACAGAAAAGTGAAGAAATCCATGGGCGTTCCCTATCGTCGAGAGTGTGCGGAGGCCTGCTCAGGCGTCGATCCGCTTGAGTTCGCGTTGCAATTCGAATTGGCCGGACGTCACGTGCGATTCCATGCGGCGCAACTTCAGTTCCAGTTGATCGAGATCGGCCTGCACCCCGCGCAGACTGCGCCGCGGTGACAACTGCGCGCCGAGTTCGGGGACGGGCGAGGAATGATCGTCGCGGTTCTTCTGCACGACCACGTCGTCGCTCACCGCTTCGCCGTTCGGCGCCTTCGGCAACACGAACGACGCAATGATGTACGCGGGAATCACGACCGACGGCATGAAGATCAGACCGGTGATGGCCATACCGCGCACCACCCAGACCTCGACGCCGAAGTAGCGGGCAATACCCGCACAGACGCCCGCGATCTTCTGGCGACGTTTGTCCTGATACAGGCGCGCGGTGCGATAACCCGGGGTGCCCGCGGCCGCCTGCCAGCGCGCCTCGCGGCGCCGACTGCGTCGCTGCCAGCGCGCTTCGCGATAACGTTCGCGGCGTGCCCGCTTCGAATCGCCGCGGTCTTCTCCGTCGACGCGGTGACCGCGCCGACTGCGCAGTTCGCGCTCGAGGCGCTCGGCCGTGTCGTCGACGAATTCCGCGGCGCGGTTCGTCACGTGCTCGTTTGTCGCCGCGACGAAGCCCTGGACCGCTTTCTCGAGACGCTCTACCGAACGCTGGAACTCGTTGCGGGCGTCTTCGTTCCGATCGTCGCTGCTCACGGATTCACCTTCGAGTATTCCTGCGCAGACAGCCGCCCGCGCCATCCCGGCGTCTCATCGTCGAGGATCGACTCCAGCGTCTCGATCCGCTCACCCATCCGTTCGGCCCGCACTGTCAGCAGTTCGAGCAGCTGGCGTTCTTCGGCCGACAGCTCGCCGCGCGCCCGTTGCTTGCTGCGGTAGTGCATCAGAATCCAGAGCGGTGCAACGATGACGAGGAAAACGATCGTCGGAACAAAGAACGCGATAACGACATCGCTCATCGCCGCTCCTAGTTAGATTGCGAACCGCCCGCGGGTGTGGTGGCCCCGCCGACTCGCGCTTTGAGAGCTTTCAGATCTTCATCGATCTTTTCGCCGCCTTCCAGTTCCTTGATTTCGTCCGCGAGCGTGCGCTGACCGAGATCGAACGCTTCGATCTGCCCTTCGAGGTCGTCCATTTTGCGTTCGTACTGTTCGAAGCGATGAATCGCGTCGTCGAGGTTGGCGTCGTTGAGCTGACGCTTTACACCCAGGCGCGTCTTCGCCGCCTTGCCGCGCATGATAATGGCGTTCTGACGCGTTTTCGCATCCTTGATCTTGTTCTGCAACGCGCCGGTGTCTTCCGACAGCTTCGCCAGTGTCTCTTCGAGCAGCTGCAGTTCCCGGGTAGACGCTTCCGCGTGCTCGGCCGCCTTGTTGCGTTCGACCAGCGCCGCGCGCGCGAGGTCGTCGCGGCCCTTGCGGATCGCGACTTCCGCTTTGCGTTCCCACTCGCCGGCTTCTTCTTTCAGCCAGTCGCGGCGGCGAACGAGTTCCTTCTTGTCTGCGATGGTACGGGCCGACGTGGTGCGAACCTCCACGAGGGTCTCCTCCATCTCCTGGATGATGAGGCGGACCATCTTTTCCGGATCTTCCGCCTTGTCGAGCAGGGCGTTCAGATTGGAATTGATGATGTCCGTCATGCGGGAAAAAATGCTCATCTGCGTTGCCTCCTGGGCTGCCGGTCCGGAAAGATTCCGTCAATTCCCCATATCAGTATTCGTGCCACCTCGATGAGCCACTCTAAGTAGATGATCTCAAAAGACATTCATACCGTCGCACCAAAGCGCGAGCCCTCACGCCACAGTGGGCAATGGTGGATATCGCCAACAGTTGGCAGAATCACGCAATGGATCGGGAAGTCGAACGGTTGCTCGGTGAGGCACCTGCGTTTCTGCAGGTGCTCGACGACGTCTCGAAGATCGCGCCGCTCGAAAAGCCGGTGCTGATCGTCGGCGAACGCGGTACCGGCAAGGAACTGATCGCCGCGCGGCTGCACTACTTGTCGAACCGGTGGGACGCCGAATTCATCAAGATGAACTGCGCGGCCATCAGCGATTCGCTACTCGAGTCGGAACTGTTCGGCCACGAAGTGGGGGCGTTCACCGGGGCGACGCGCAACCATCGCGGCCGCTTCGAACGGGCCGACGGCGGCACGCTGTTCCTCGACGAACTCGCCACCACCTCGAAACTGGTGCAGGAGAAGATCCTGCGCATCATCGAATACGGCGAGTTCGAGCGCGTCGGCGGCAACAAGACGATCCGGGTCAGCGTACGGCTGGTGGCGGCGACCAACGAAGACCTCCCCGCGCTTGCCGACAAAGGCGTGTTCCGGCGCGATCTGCTCGATCGGCTCGCGTTCGACGTGATCACGCTGCCGCCGCTGCGCGAGCGACCCGACGACATCGCGCTATTGGCAGAGCACTTCGCGATCAACATGGCCACCGAGCTGGGCCAGACGCTGTTTCCGGGTTTCACCGATCGCGCGCGCGATGCGCTGCTCGCGCACGACTGGCCCGGCAACGTGCGCGAACTGAAGAACGTCGTCGAGCGTTGTGTCTATCGCAACCCCGATCCGCTGAAGCCGGTGGACGTGATCACGCTCGATCCATTCGATTCGCCGTTCCGTCCGCGCGCCGCCTCTCCGTCGGTTCCCGCCTCCACGACACCGAGGGCCGGCGCCGATCTGCCGCTCGATCTGAAAGAGACCGTTCAGGAGTTCGAGATCGATCTGCTGAACCGTGCTCTGGAGGAGGGTCGCTTCAACCAGCGCCGCGCAGCAGAACTGTTGGGGCTGACCTACCACCAGCTGCGCGGCTATCTGAAGAAATACAATCTGCTGAAGCAGAGTGAAGCGGCGTCCGAGTGAGTTGCTGATCGCGCTCGTGTTGATCGCGTGCAACGCGAGCGGCGAGACGCATTGCGACGGCGACGGTCTCGACGTACTGGCCGATATCCGCGCGCGCGGCGCGTTGCGTGTGGCACACACGAACGACTACAGACCGTTCAGTTTCACCGACGCGGCCGGGGCTCCCACCGGAATCGACGTCGACCTCGCGCAACGTCTCGCAAGAGCACTCGGTGTTCCGCTGCAATGGGTCGACACCACGTGGACGGCGCTCGTCGCGGATCTTCAGGCGCACCGCTACGACATCGCGATGAGCGGCGTATCGGTAACGACCGAGCGCCAGTCCGCCGGCTGTTTTACCGCGCCGTATCTACAGACGGGCAAGACAGCGCTCACCCGCTGCGCGTCGCATCGCACATTCGATACGCTCGCGCAGATCGACGATCCGACGGTAACAGTCATCGTGAATCCCGGCGGCACCAACGAACGATTCGTTCGCGATCGTCTGCCCAACGCGCACGTGGTGGTGCACCCCGACAACCCCACCATCTTCGGGGCACTCGCGGCCGGCGCGGCCGACGTGATGATCACCGATGCCGTAGAGGCGCGTCTCGAAGCGCGCTCGAACCCGGCGCTGTGCGTGGCCGATCCACCGCCGCTGTTCGAACCGGTGACGAAGGCATATCTGATTCCGAAGGATTCGCGCTGGCAGGCGTGGGTCGACGAATGGCTTGCAAGCATCACGTCGAGCGGCGAACTCGCCGCCGTGAAGCAGCTCTATCTCGGCGCCCCGTCAAGCTCACCTTGACACCAATTCGTGTCAGGTTGATCTTGACGCGTCGATCCAAACCCGAGTCCCTCGATGCCGCGCCGGAAACCGCGACTGTATTGTTCGTTCTGCCGCCGCGACGACTCGGTCGTCGCGAAGCTCATCGCCGGGCCTGGCATCTACATCTGCGATGCCTGCATCGGGTTGTGTAACGACATCCTTGCCGGCCGACCGCACACCGACTTTCCCGGTTCGGAGACGCTCAGCGACGACGCGCTGCTGACCACCCTGGCGCCTTCATCGGCCGCCGTCGAGGCGGTACGCACGGTTCTGCAGGAGCACATCGACCTGTTGCGGCGGCGCGGCGTCAGTTGGGTCCGCATCGGCGAAGCGCTGGGTATCTCCCGCCAGGCCGCGTGGGAGCGCTTCTCGTGACGGGTACGGAACGAGGGATCGACGCCTGGCTCGACGAACACGCCATTCGCCTCGATCCGTTCACGTACGCGCCCTATCCGGCGGACCATCGGCGCCTCGCCTCCGTAGACACGGCCCTGGCGACCGCACGCCTGGTCTTTCTCGGCGAAACGAACCACTTCGTTCACGAGAAGACCGATTTCAGATTGTGGTGGCTACAACGGCTGGCCACGCACCATCGTTTGGTCGTTGGTGAGGAGCTCGGCTGGTCCGACGGCCGCGACGTTGCGCGCTATCTCGCGGACGGCGACGAGAGCCATCTAGACAGGCTGGCGACGTTCGGCGATCGCAGCCATGTCCGCGCCGATCGCGACGATCGGCCGAGCGGCATCCTGCGCGCGTCGTTCGACGCGTATCCGACCGCGCTCTTCAAAGCGGAGCAATCGCGCTTCTATCGCGGTCTGCGCGCCATTCGGTCGCTGCGTTTCTTCGGATTCGACATCGACGCCACCGGTACCGGCTACGCGGACATCGAGGCGCACCGCAATGCTCCTGATGTGAATCCCGCGTTCTGGGATCGACTCGCTCGCGTACCGGGCGAGACGCTGTCGGACGAAACGGATCGGCTCGCATCCGCGACGGCGCTGCTGCCGCATTCCACCGATCCGGCCGTTACGGAGATGCGCGAAGACCTGCAATCGATGATCGAGACGTTGCGCTACACCACGCTCGCCCATTCGGCCGCCGACTACGACGCGCTGCGTCCCGCCATGGCATATCGCGAGACGACGTTGAAGCGCCGCGTGGACAGGATGCGCGCGTCGCTTGTCGACGACGAGGCGCTGGTGCTCATGGCCCATGCGTTCCACCTCGCGAAGAATGACGATCGAGTTGCGGGCGTCGGCGTCGGTCCAGGCGGCGACCGGGTGAGTTCGTTGGGACATCATCTCGCCGCCGATCTGGTACTGCCTGCGTATTCCGTCTGGTTCCTGTACGGTGGCGGCGAAGACAGCCAACCGTTTCCGGACCTGCCCCGCACCGCCCGCTACACCGCGGAATCGCTCAATGCCCAGTTGGCGCGGCGCGGTGATCCGTTCATCGTTCCCGTGGCGCCCGGCGCCAATGCACTGGCGCGTGACGTCGGCGTCGGTCACATGTACAACCTCGTGGTGCCCGTGCACCTGCCGTCGCAGGCGGACGCGATTTTTTTCGTGCCGCGGGTCACCCCGATGCAGCCGTAGAGGTCAGCTCGCGATGCCCGCCCGCTTCGTCAAGGAAATCGTCGGCTACGCCAATCCGTTGTCGGTTCGTGCGGGCGACGCGCTGGACATCTGTATCAGTTGCGACAGGCCCGGCGAATACGACGCGACGCTGGTGCGACTCATCAGCGGAGACGCGCGGCCGCACGGCACCGGTTTCCGCGAGATCGCGGTCGACGCTTCGTTTCGCGGTCGTTACAACGCCGAGCGGCAAGCGCTGCTTCCGGGTTCGTACGCTGTGCTGCCCGACCTGCCCGCGACGGATGCGCTGACGGTCGCGTTCTACCTGTATCCCACTCTGCTCGAATCACGCGACCAAACCGTCATTCGCGGCGGCAACGTTCGCATAGCCGTGAATGCATCCGGACTCGTCGTCGCGATCGGTGACTCACGCGTCGAGGTAGCCGCGGTGCTCCTCGAACGCCACTGGTACCGTATCGCGGTCGCGATCGGCGCGTCGATCGAGGCGCGGATCGACGGTGTGCCGAGCGCCTCGTCCGAACGTCCGATGAAAAGCCGAACGACACATCGGCTACCGGGTCGCCCATCGATTCCGCGCGGCGATTGGGAACTGGCGCGCGAAGCGCCCGGCGCGGGCCAATACAACGGGCGCATCGAAGCGCTGCGCATCTACGGAGCGGCGATCGATCCCGCTGTCGCTTCCGCGGATGTCGAAGCACCGCGCCCCGCCCGACCGGAGATGCTCGGTGCATGGGATTTCGCGATCGGCATCGAGACGAGCGCAATCACGGACGTCTCCGGACACGGCCGACACGGCACGCTTCATCAGACTCCAACACGCGCGGTGAGGGGTGCACACTGGCGCGGCGACGTGTTCGACTGGCGGCGGGATCCATCGCAGTATGCCGCGATCCATTTCCACGACGACGACCTCACCGATGCCGGTTGGCGCCCCAGCATCCGCTGGATCGTTCCCGGCGATCTGCCGTCTGGCGTCTACGCCGTGAAGCTCACCTTCGGCGAAAGCGAAGATTACGTGACGTTCTTCGTGGGTCCGTCGCCCGGCCGCCACGCCGCGGTGGCGCTTCTCGCGTCCACGGCCACTTACCTCGCATATGCGAATCAACACCTTGGCTTCTCGAACGGGGTTTACGTTCCGAGGGAACCACGGTTCGCGAACGAAGCCTATCTGGCTGCGCATCCGGAGGTGGGCCGTTCGCTCTACGACCATCATCGCGACGGCAGCGGCGTGCACTTTTCGTCGCGGTTGCGGCCCGTGCTGAACCTGAAGCCGAAGGGAATGCCGTGGTCGTTCGTGGCGGACACGAACCTCCTCGCGTGGCTGCACCGCATCGGCCAGCCCTTCGACGTGATCACCGACGAGGTCCTGCATCGCGATGGCGCTGCGGTGCTCGCCGACTATCGCGTGGTCATCACCGGCACGCATCCTGAATATCACTCCACCGCCATGCTCGACGGCATCGTCGAATGGCTCGATCACGGTGGGCGCCTCATGTACATGGGCGGCAACGGCTTCTATTGGCGCATCGCGTATTGTCCCGACAATCCGGCGATCATCGAGGTGCGACGCGCCGAGGACGGCACGCGTGCGTGGATCGCCGAACCCGGCGAGTACTATCACGCGTTCACCGGCGAGTACGGCGGCCTCTGGCGCCGCGTCGGGCGTCCCCCTAACGCGCTCGTTGGGATCGGCTTCGCCGCGCAGGGTTTCGACGGCGGCACGCACTACAGGCTCACGCCGGACGCATCCAATCCGCGCGTCGCATTCGTCATGAACGGCATCGACGCGAGCGAGATCATCGGCGCACACGGCACTCAAGGAGGCGGTGCGGCCGGTGAGGAAATCGACCGCTACGACGCAGTGCTCGGTTCGCCGCCGCACGCCGTCGTGATCGCGAGTTCGGAGAACCACAAACCCGGCATGCTGCGCGTGAAGGAAGAACTGTTCATGATGCGGCCGCCCGCCAACGACCCGGAAATCCGCGCCGACTTGACGTTCTTCGAGACGCCTTCCGGCGGCGCGGTATTCAGCACCGGCTCCATCTCGTACGCCGGCTCGCTATCCACGAACGACTACGACAACGACATCGCGCGCCTCACCGGCAACGTTCTGCGCCGGTTCATCGATCCTACGCCGTTCGATCTCCCGGACGGAGGTTCTGGTTGAGCCAAGTACCGGCGAACGCTGTAATCTCGAAACGACCTACTCAGGACCAGCAATGAGCGAAACGAATACACCGCCGAAAACGACGTCCGCGCTCGACATGCTGCCGGCGGAAGCGATCGCGGCGGTTCGCGCGGCACCGTTGCTGACAAACCCGATCGACCGCGTCGACCAGGCTGAGGCCGTCGTGCCATCGAAACGCATCGCGAGTCCCATTCCGCCCGAAGGCAGCGATGGTCTCTTCTCTCAATCGTGGTTCCCGATCTGTCTCGCGAGCGATGTCGTCAACGGTGCGGTAAGGGGTTACGACTTCCTCGACGGCCGCATCGTGGTGTGGCGCGGTCGCGACGGCGTGGCTCGCGTGATGAGCGCGTTCTGTCCTCACATGGGGGCCAGTCTCGAAGCGGGTAGCGTGGTCGGCGATCATCTGCGCTGCGGTTTCCACCATTGGGAATACGCCGGCAACGGTGTCTGCGCGAAGACCGCGATCGGCGACGCCGCGCCCGCGCACGCATGCCTGTTCGTGTTCCCTTCCCTGGAGCGTTGGGGAATCGTCTGGGCGTTCAACGGCGAAGCGCCACTGTTCGACGTACCGGGTTTTCCGTTTCCCACCGAAGAGCTGCTCGTCAAGACGATCGAACTGCCGATGCTGATGCCGGTCGATCCATGGGTGCAGTGCGCGAACACGCCTGACATCCAGCACATCAAGACACTGCACCGCGTGAAGTTCGAAAGCGATCCGTACGATCTGGTGCGCTGGGATCAGTTCTCGATGCAGTACGAGTTCGACGGATTCTTCGACTCCGGCGCGCGCGTGAAGTGGCATGTCGGCATCTGGGGCACGTCGTTGTACTACCAGAGCGCGTATCTCGAGGGCCGCTGGTTCGGGTTCATGGTGCCGATGGGCATGCCGCGGCCGGGGTACTCCAGAAACTTCATGGTCATCGCCGCTCAGGCGACAGCAGACCGCGCCGCCGACGAAGCGTTCGTCGACCTCTGCATGCTCACGGAAATGGGCATCGTCGGCGAAGACACGCACGTGATGAGCACGATGCGATTCCGGCCCGGTACGCTGACGCGTTCAGACCGGGTGCTCGGCAAATACTTCACCTATCTGCGCGACTATCCGCGCGCGCATCCGTCGGCGCCGTTCATCAAGTGACGCAGCCGCGCGTTCACGCTTCACACGAGGCGACGCTGCCGCATCCGGCCGCCGCAGTGTGGCGCTACTTCCACTGGCCCAACCTCGCGTTGATGCAACCGGGCGGCTTCTTTGCGCGCATCGACTACGACGAACAGCGACCCGTCCCGGGCGCGACGCGCACCATTCTGCTCGGCGGCGGTCACGGCGATGGAACGCCGCTGCGCGAATTACTCGAGTCGAGCGATCCGAAGCGGATGCATCTGCGCTACCGCATCGTCGATCCCGCGCCGATGCCGGTCGAACGCTATCGCGGTGAGGTGCAAGTGCGGCCGATCGACGACGAGAACTGCACGGTGAATTTCTCCTGCGAGTGCATTCCGAAACACATGGACGCCGCGACCTGGCGCGAAGCGTACAAGGCCATGCAGCAGGTGAGCGTCGAGTTCATCGCGCGCGCACTCCGCTCCGGGTGAGCGTCACTCCTGCGCGGCCAGCCGCGTGAACAGCGCCTTCATCGCGTTGACGCGCGCCACGTATCCCGACGCGAGGTGGTCGCCGCAGCGCTGACCGGAGACGAGCCGGAACCCCCGCTTCACGTAATCGTCTCCCGCACCGACGCCGCAAAGATGCATCAGCGTCGCCGCGTTCTGCCGCTGTGCGAGCGTCGCGGAGGAGACTCGGTGACGCGCGAGCGCTCGCGCCACGTTCACGTCCAGATACGCCGACGCCATTTCGACCGCGTGGGTCGGCACCACCCGCGTGTAGAACGCGTTGAACCAGCAGGAGCGCCACGCGAACCACGGTCCGTCCTGCACCACGCGATGATCGTGAATGCAGAACCCGCGCGCCTCGTCGAACGTGCCGTCGGTGAACTGATACATACCCACCGCGCTGGACGCCGGCCGATACACGTCGAACGGATGCGGCGTGAACGACCAACGCCAGTAGGTGCGCGCAATCGGGTTGCCGGAACCCTCCACCTGCGCGAACGCCGCGAGTAACTCCGGCGTGATCGTGGCCGTTGCATGCGCGCGGAAGATCGAACCGTACTCCTGCCACGTTTCGGCCGGCGTCTTGTTCAGCGTGCCGCTCACCGGAAAGAACAGTTCGGTGGGCTTGCGTATCACCTGGTAGGTCCCATTCACGCTCACCCACAGCGCGAACACCAGCGCCAGCGCGATCAGAACCTGCGCGTAACGCGGTGCACGGCGGAACGCTCGGCTCCAACGACGCCGCAACGGCGCGCCGGGCCAGAACCTGACCAACGAAAAGCGTCGTCTGCTACGACGCTTGCGGGCGGCCAATCGACGGGTCGTGCGCGCCGTCGCCATCTGAACCGCGAACGATCAGTCGTCGCGAGCGTTAACGGGCAGCGAACGCCAGCACGGCATCGGCCGCCTCTCGTTGCTTCTCCACGTGCGGGAAATGCCCCGCCTCCGCGATCACGGTTTTCGTCGCGCCCGCGATGCCGGCGACGAATTCGTCGGCATACAGCGGCGGCACGTATCGGTCGGACGCGCCCCACACCACCAGCGTCGGTGCCGCGATGCGATAGAGGCGCCGGCGCAGATCGCGATCCGGAATCGGCCAGATGAAGTGCGACACCGCAGCGCGCGTCGATACACGCGCGACGATGGTCTTCGCCATCGCCACCGGATCGGTGGGCAGTGCGAACAGATCGGCCGCCGCGGAACCGGCGGCGTCTGCGAACAGAAGCGCTGGAATCTTCTGGTCCGCCATCCCGTTGATGTCGGCCACGGGCGTTTCGTCGACCCACAACCCAAGCGCGTCGATCAGCACGAGTTTGCGCACCTTCGAGTTGAAGTACGCCGCATACTCGGCGGCCACCATGCCGCCGAACGAATGCCCCACCAGCACCAGGTCGTCGATCCTCAATGCCGCGAACAGATCGTCGTAATACAGCACCAGGTCGCTGATTGCATCGAGCTGCATCAGCTCGGCTTCGTCTTCCGTTCCGGGATGGCGCGGCGCGAAAACCGTGAATCGCTCGGCCAATGCGTCGAGGAAAGCATCCCACGTCTGTCCGAGATGGCTGTGGAAGAATACCAGCGGGGCGCCGCGCCCCTTTTTCAGGACGTTGGCGGCGAGACCGCTCGGCAGCTTCAGTTCGATCGTCTCCGTCTTCATCCGATCTTCCTCAGCTGCACGCGATCGGCCGTGGCCGGCAACGCGGGTCGGCGCGCGCCGGTGGGCCACCAGTGGTCCTGCCACTCGTCGTCCCAGATGTCGCGCACGTGCGGCAGCACCTTCTCGGCAAACAGCCGCGTGTTGTACTTGGTCAGCTCGTGGTCCATCGAGCCGAGCTGCATCAGCAGAATGATGTGGCCGCAGCGCAGGTCAGTCGCGAGTTCCTTCAACTGATCGACCACGGTCGCGGGGCTGCCGCCGATGACCTTCTTCGATTCGTCGACCAGATGCTTCCAGCTGACGTTGTCGATGCCCGCCGCGCTCGCGAACGGATTACTGCCGCCGCCGCGCTTCACCGCCGCCTTCAACGTCTTCTGCGTTACGTAGCCCGGCACCGCGGCGAACTGCGCCGCCACGTGCAGCGACTTCTTGTAAAAGTAGCGCGCGTGTTCGAGGTACAGCTTCTCGGCTTCGGCGTCCGTCTCGCCGACGAAGACGATCTGCGCGAAGCCGGCGCGATACGGGTTGTGGTCTTTCCCGTTCCTGTCGATGGTTTCCCAGAACCCGTCCATCAACGGTTTCGCCGCTGCGCGGCCGCCGAACGACAGATAGCTGTACGTGTAGTCCTGCTCGGCGGCGAAATCCCACGTTTCGAGCGAACCGCCGCCCGCCAGCCAGATCGGCGGATGCGGTTTCTGGATCGGCTTCGGCCACACGTTGACGTTGCGCAGCTTCGTGTACTTGCCGTTGAAGTGAAATGGCCCTTCGCGGGTCCATGCCTGTTTGATCAGGTTGTGCGCTTCGTAGTAACGCGGACGCGTCTGCGTTGGGGTGATGCCATAGCAGTGCGCCACGTCCATCGGCGAGCCGACGGGCATGCCGGCCACCACGCGTCCGCCACTGAGGCAATCGATGTAGGCGATCTCTTCGGCAACTCGGATCGGCGGGTTGTACAGCGGCAGCGTGTTGCCGAGGATCACGATCGCCTGGTCCTTCGTGCTCTTCGCGAGGTAGTAACCGGTCTGGCTCGGCGACACTGGAAAGCCATAACCGTTCTGGTGGTGTTCGTTCGTGCCGACGCCGTCGTAACCGAGGCTGGCGGCGTAATCGAGTTCGTCGAGATTCCAGTTCAGGTACTGATGCACCTTCTGCGGATCGCACAGTTCGTCGGTCGGCGGCGTCACCCACACGCTCTCGTAGCGATCCTCGAAATCCTTCGGCAGCTCGCGGTAGCCCTGCATGTGGAACCAGATGAACTTCATGTCGCTCTCCCGACCCAAGCTATATATCCCTCGCAAGCTTATCCTACGGCGTCGCGCGACGCGCACTTCCGGCTCGAGAGGACGCAATTGGCCGCCGCCATACCCGAACGTGCCCGCACAGGCTTCTGGTCGTACCTGCGTGGTAAGGAAATCGACTTCGTGCCGTCAGGCGCGTTGCGCTGGTGGCTGCTCGGCCTGATCGTTCTCGGCTGGGCGGTGGAACAGTACGAAGGTCTGAAGACCGGACCCGTTCTCGTCTACGTTCTGAAAGAGTTCGACAAATCGCTCACCGACTGGGGTTACGTCGCCGCGTGTGCCGGACTGGTCTACAGCGCAGGCGCAGTGCTGTTGAGTCGCGCTGCCGATCGCTTCGGCCGCCGCCCGCTGATGATCTGGCCGGTGGTCTGCTACGCGGCGATCTCGGTGTGCGGCGCGCTGGCGCCGACTTTCATCGTGCTCGCGTGTCTGTCGATGGCCGGCAGCTTCATGATGGCCGGCATGAATCCGGCGGTGCACGCGGCATCGCGCGATCTAACGCCCCGAATGGGGCGCGCGATGGTGTACTCGTGGGTATCGCTCGCGTTCACGATCGGCGCGCTGATGTCGACGGCGGTTGCAGCCCGCACACTGCCGATCTGGCCCGGTTGGCGCTCGCAATATTGGATTGCCGCGGTGCTCGGCGCCGTCACCGCGCTGATCATCTTCGCGTTCTATCGCGATCTGTCCTCGCGCATCCGCGGTCGCGTCGTACATGCCGTCGACGTCGTCGAAACGAAAGCGGCCGCGGCGTCCGATCCGTATCAGGAAGGTCGCGTCATTTATCGCAGCGCGCGATTGTGGGTGTTGTCGTTCACGATCGTGTTCTGGTCGCTGACGTATGTGACTGTTTCCGGTTACGTGCCGACGTATCTGACGCAGAACTATCACATCGAACCGGCGCGGGCGGCCGGTATCACGTCGTACTTCTGGATCGTGTTCACGTGCAGCGTGTTTCTGTCGGGCTGGTTGTCGGATCGTTTGCGCGTGCGCAAGACGATCACCGCATTCGGCGGCATCACTACCGGAACGTGCTTTCTGGTGGGCTCTCAGCTGCCCGTAGGAACGCCTGACGCGATGCTCGCGCTCGTGTGGTCACTGACCGGCTTCTTCGCCGGCTTCATCTATCCGGCCTGGTGCGCGATCTATTCGGAGACGGCCGAAACGATCAGTCCGCACGGCGTCGGCCGTGCGTTCGGCATCACTGCGACACTGGCGCCGATCTCGGGGCTGTTCCTGAATCTGGGTTTACCGCGGGTCGTATCGGCCTTCGGCTGGCCGACGTGGATGATGGTGGCCGGCTTCTGTTGTTTCGGCGCAGCGGTGCTCGTATCGTTCGGTCAAGGACCCTGGTGGGTACCGCGCGCGCACCGACGCACCGTCGCCGTCGCGGCCGCCGACTGATACACGCATTTCGACGCAACGGGGAGAGTCAACATGCTCGATCTCATCATCCGCAACGGCCAGGTCATCGACGGCTCCGGCAGCCCGGGCTTCATCGGCGACGTCGGCATCAAAGACGGGCGGATCGCCGCCATCGGCCGCATCACCGAAGCGGCGAAAGAGACCATCGACGCAACCGGCCGCGTCGTCTCGCCTGGCTTCGTCGACGTTCACACGCACTACGACGCGCAGGTGTTCTGGGACGGCACGCTGAGCCCGTCCTGTTACCACGGCGTCACCACGATCTTCGGCGGCCACTGCGGCTTCAGCATCGCCCCACTGTCGAAGGAGGCAGCACCGTATCTGCTGAACATGCTGTCGCGCGTCGAAGGCATGCCCGCCAACAGCCTCGCTGAGGGGGTGCCGTGGGATTGGGAGACGTTCGGCGAGTATCTCGCCAAGCTTGACGGCAAGCTCGGCGTCAACGCCGGCTTCATGGCGGGCCACAGCGCCATCCGCCGCGTCGTGATGGGCAAGCGCGCCGTCGGTGAAAAAGCAACGCCGGCCGAACTCGAGCGCATGAAGGCGCTGCTCGCGCAATCGCTCGCACAAGGGGCTATGGGGTTTTCATCGACTGTCTCGCCCACACACAACGATGCCGACGGCAATCCCGTGCCGTCCCGTCATGCGAGCCGCGAAGAACTGATCGAACTGGCGCGCGTGTGCCGCGACTACGAAGGCACGTCGCTCGAATTTCTGCCGGCCGTCGGCCGTTTTTCGCAGGAGATCAAGCAGCTGATGTCGGATCTGTCGACGGCAGCCCGGCGTCCTCTCAACTGGAACGCACTCAACGCGGGCGATCCGGAGACGATGGAGAACCAGCTGTCCGCCTCCGACTACGCGCGCAGCAACGGCGGCGACGTGCGTGCGCTGACCATTCCGCAACCGATCACGCTGCGCATCAATCTGTTCGCCGGATTCGTGTTCGACGCACTCACCGGCTGGGACGGGCTGTTCCGCATGTCGGTACCGGACCGCATCATGGCGTTGAAAGACCCCGAGACGCGTCGCTCGCTCGACGAGAGCGCCCGTGCGTCCGGACCGCTGCGTGGCCTCGCGAACTGGGAAGCGCTGACGGTCCACTCGGCGTTCCTGCCGCAGAACAAACACCTCGAAGGGCGTTCGATCGGGGATATCGCGCGCGAGCAAGGCAAAACGCCATTCGACGCGATGCTGGATCTCGCGATTTCGGAAGGCCTGCGTACGGCATTCATGCCGCCCGCCGTCGGCGGCGACACGGCGTTGTGGAAAGTTCGCGGCCAGTTGTGGAAAGACGGACGCACGGTGATCGGTGCGTCCGACGCCGGCGCACACCTCGACATGATCGACACATTCGCGTTCTCCACTCAGGTGCTCGGCAACGGCGTGCGCGAATTCAAGGCAATCGAACTCGAGCAGGCGATTCATCAGCTGACACAGGTACCGGCCGAACTGTTCGGACTGCGCGAGCGAGGCCTGCTCCGTGCGGGGTGGCACGCCGACGTGGTGGTGTTCGATCCGAAAACGGTCGGTTCGGGTCCCGTGCACATGCGTCCGGATCTGCCGTGCAACGAACCGCGCATCTATGCCGACGCATACGGGGTAGAGCACGTATTCGTCAACGGCGTGCAGATCATCCGCGACGGTAAGCACACCCAAGCGCGTCCCGGTACGGCGCTCCGCTCCGGTAAGGACACCTATACGCCGAAGATGATGACGACGTTGGGCGCCGCGGCCGGCTAAGGTCGTTGGCAGACCCGAGCGACGGGACGGTCCCGGCCGTCCCGTCCGTGCCTCAGGCCGCGCGCATCCCGCTGTGGACGCACATCAACTATTCCATCGGCACGATGGCGCCGAGCGCGCTGATCGTGTTCTCGCGCTCGTTCCTGCTGTTCTTCTACTCGCAGGTGGTCGGGCTCGACGCGTGGCTCGCCGGCATCGCCCTAACCATCGGCCGCGTGTGGGATGCGGTCTCCGACCCCTTGATGGGCGCAATCTCCGATCGCACGCGTTCGCGCTGGGGACGCCGGCGCCCGTACATCGTGCTGGGCGCACTGCCGCTCGCACTTTCCTACGTCGCGCTGTGGGTGCCTCCGCTCGGGTGGTCGCAGGCGTCTCTGTTCGTCTATCTGGTCGCCACCGACATCCTGTTCAACACCCTCGTTACCGTCGTGGTGATCCCTTACACGTCGCTCGGCGCAGAACTGTCGACGGACTACCACGAGCGCACGCGCGTAACCGCCATACGCGTGCTGTTCTATCAGGTCGGCTGGTTCATGGGCGCGGTCGGCGTGCGCGTGAACCAGATGCTTCTCGATGCGGCGCACCAGGTGGGGGGCGCGTGGGCCACCGTGCTCAGCTTCCGCGACGGCTATGCGATGTGTGCGGTGGTGTTCGGCGCGATCACCGTGGTCTCGCTCGTCTGGTCCGGCTACGCGGTGAAGGAAAACGGAGCGGCGCAGCAGCGTGCGTCGCTCGGCTTCATCGGCGCATATCTGCGTACGCTCAAGAACAGGACCTTCATGCTGGTCGTGCTCGCGTTCCTGGTGGCGTCGCTGTTCGAATCGATCGGGTTCTCGATCTTTCCGTTCCTGATCGGGTTCTGGTACTACCAGGGCGACATGGAGGCGATGAACAACAACCTGCTGTGGATCATGATGCCGCTCTTCTTCGTATCGTTCCCGGCGGTGTGGTTCTGGACCGTGTTGAGCCGGCGCATCGGCAAGAAGCCGGCGATTCTCGCCGGCGCCGCGGCGAGCGCGATCACCATCGTGATGCACTATCCGATGATCACGCCCTATTACCCGAATCTGATCTGGATCGTGATGATCCTGTTCGGCTGGGCGATCGCGAGCATGAACTTCCTGATCAGTTCGCTGATTCCCGACATCGTCGACGGGGAGGAGCTCGCGACCGGTGGCGTGCGTCGCGAGGGATCGTTCTTCGGGATGCAGTCCTTCGTCTCCAAACTCGGCGGAGCGCTCGGACTCGCAGTGGTGGGCGGCGTGCTGAGCCTGATCGGTTTCATCCCCGGCGCCGCTCAGCAGTCGGAAGGAACGCTCGACTGGATCCGAATCCTGTTCTCGTGGTTCCGCGGCGCCGGTTATCTCGTCGCGTTCCTGCTGCTTCTCGCCTATCCTCTCACCGAAATCCGGGTGAAGGCGATCCGCGCGGCGCTCGACGCGCGCGGGGCAACGGCAAATGGCAACTGACACGCAGCGTCGCCAAGCGGCGGATGCGGCACGATAGGATCGTTAGCATGGCGCAGGAACAGAGCGGAGCCGCAGGCGACACCATCGACGTGAAGGACGCACATCGGTTCGATGAAGCGCGCCTGGCGGAATATCTACGCGCGAACGTGAGTGGTTTCGAAGGACCCCTCACTGTCAGGCAGTTCGAAGGCGGCCAGTCGAATCCGACTTACTTTCTGACGACGCCTGCGCGCAACTACGTGCTGCGGCGGAAACCGCCGGGACGGCTGGTGAAGTCGGCGCACGCGGTGGAACGCGAATACCGAGTCATCCACGCACTGAACCAGACCGATTTTCCGGTGCCGCACGCTTACGTGCTGTGCGAAGACCCGGATGTCATCGGCACCTCGTTCTTCGTGATGAGCCACGTACCGGGGCACGCGCGCACCGACCCTTCGATGCCCGACCTGAAGCCGGCCGAGCGCAGCAGCCTGGTGCACTCCTACATCGACACGCTCGCAGCGCTGCATTCGGTCGATCACGTCGCGTTGGGGCTCAGCGACTTCGGTCCGCCAGGCAACTATTTCGCGCGCCAGGTATCGCGCTGGTCGCGGCAATATCGCGAAACCGAGACCGAGAAGCTGCCGGAAGTGCACGAACTGATCGCGTGGCTCGAAGGCGCAATTCCGGAACAGACGCGTACCACCATCGTTCATGGCGACTACAGCTTCCACAACCTGCTGTGCCATCCCGCGGAGCCTCGTCTCGCGTCGGTACTCGACTGGGAATTGAGCACCATCGGCGACCCGCTTGCAGACTTCACGTACTTCACGCAGCCGTGGTTCGCGCCGCCCGGCGAACGCAGCCTCGGCGGCCGCGATCTCGCAGCACTCGGCATTCCGGCGTACGCCTCGCTGCGCGATCGCTACTGCGAACGTACGGGGCGCGACGGATTGCCGAACGAATCCTTCTATCGCGCGTTTCACGCATTTCGCAGCGG
>DATJGR010000117.1:0-4610 GCA_035494855.1 Pseudomonadales bacterium
CGCCGGATAGCGGCTCGCTTGCTGTGGGCTCACGTCAGGCAACGCACATGCTTCTGATGGGCGGCGCCCCCACTATGCCGCCCCCTCCCTCGATTGCCAACGGAACCCCGAACAGGCGCCGGCCTGAATGCCGATCAGGCGGCCCCAACCCAGAGCGTTGACGAGCGATGTAGCTGGAGGAAGTGAGTGTTCTCGACGTCGTGTGCTGTGCGCGTCGTCCCCGCCGCACCAGTTCTCCAGCCAGCCGGTCCAACGGCCTTCTTCGGGCGCGGGATCGCGACCTGGGTGCTCATATGAATGTGTGGGCCAACGAAAAAGACCAGAAGCCACGTCGTTGTGGTCTGGCATTTCATCGGCCCTGGTCGCACTACGAATTGGTGGAGGCGGCGGGAGTTGAACCCGCGTCCGTCGGCACGCGACCATCGGATCTACATGCTTAGTTTCGTCTACTGATTTAGCTTCAGGACGACCCGGCGAGCAGGGTGTCCCAAGCGATCCCGATTGGTTTTAACGACGCGGCCCCGGGCGAGGCGTTGTGCGCGATCCTGTGAAACGTGCCGCTGATTTCATGCCACAGGCAGCAATCGTCAGCGTTAGCCGGCTTAAGCGGCTAGTGCGTAGTTTTCGTCGTTGGCAACTATAAATAGCTGCAGTAATTGATTTACGAGAGTTACTACCCTCTCGGCATGCACCTTTGGCGTTGTCACCGCCGTCGAAGCCAAGTCGCCCCCAGTTCCCAAATCGGGTTGCAAGTGTAACACCCACTTAGAGTGGGGTTCAGGCGGAATGTTTCAATACGCGACCCTGTTGACGCTTCCAGTCGCGGTCGCGCTCGCTCTCACGCTTGTCGTGCTGTTTCTTGCCTTTCGCGAGGGCCACTTCGCACTTCACCTTGTTGCCCTTCCAGTACAGCGACGTCGCAACGCAGGTGTAGCCCTGCTGACTGGTGTCGGCGAAGAGGCGGGCGATCTCTTTTTTGTGCAGCAGCAGTTTGCGGATGCGCTTCGGATCGGCGACGACGTGGGTCGAGGCGCTGACCAACGGCGTTATTGTGGCGCCGTGCAGGAAAGCTTCGCCTTCACGAACCATCACGAAGCTGTCGACGAGTTGCGCCTTGCCGCTGCGGATGCTCTTCAGTTCCCATCCCTGCAGCGCAATGCCCGCTTCGAAGCGATCGAACAGCTCGTAGTCGAACCGCGCGCGTCGATTCTGCGCGATCGATCCCGGGGATTGGGGTTTGGATTTGGCCATGCGCGCAATTATAGGGGGTGCTTGAGGGGGTTACCCGTTTTGTCGACAATGCCGCGTCTCACGCACCCACGCTCGCTCGGTAAGGTTGTTGGTATGCCCCAGGTGCGGCGCTCGGCGCTGTTGCCGTATTCGGCGGCCCAAGTATTCGACCTCGTCGGCGACATCGAGCGTTATCCGGACTTTCTGCCGTGGTGCAGTCGCGCGCAGATCGTCAGCAACGGCGGTGGCGAAGTCGTTGCGGAACTGACGATCATGAAGGGGCGCATCAGCGAACGATTCACCACGCGCAACGTCATGTCGTACCCAGATTCGATCGAACTGCACCTGGTGCAGGGGCCATTCAAACGACTCGCCGGAATGTGGCGCTTCACCACACTTGCGGAGCTCGGCAGCAAAGTGGAGCTCGAACTCGACTTCGAAATGTCCGGGTCGCTCATCCAGAAGACGCTCGGCATCATCTTCGCTCACGCCGCCGGCACCATGGTCGATGCCTTCTGCTCGAGAGCACGCGCGGTTTATGGGGCAGGTGCGGCATGAAGCGCGTGCACGTCGAAGTCGTGTACGCGCAGGCGGACGTGCAACACGTGGCGCAACTCGTCCTCCCTGTCGAGGCAACGGTGGCCGACGCGCTCAATCGCGTGCGTGGACTTCCTGAGTTCGCTGGTGCCAACATCGAAGAAGCGCCGGTCGGCGTGTTCGGCACGCTAGTGACCGATCGGACCCAACGGTTGAACGAAGGCGATCGGGTGGAGATCTATCGGCCGCTCACCGTCGATCCGATGACGGCGCGTCGCTTGCGGGCTAGCCGGCGGGCGGAGTGATCTGGTCTTCGCGCGGGCCTTCGAGCAGCGGATCTGCCACTGCATCGGCCGCTTTGTTCTGTGCCGCCGTGGTCGGCGCCATGTCGCCCGTGAACTTCGCGAGCGTGTCGTTCTCGAAGAACAGCGACATCCGCAACTGCTGATAAACGACCGTACCGACCTGAACGGAGTAAACGTAATCCCATCGATCGGGATTGAACGGATCGCGCACCACCGGTTCGCCCATCACGAACGCCACCTGCCGACGCGTCATGCCGGGTTTCAGCCGGTCGACCATCTCCTGGGTGATCACGTTGCCTTGCTGCACCGCCACTTTGGCGACTTTCGGAAAACCGAAGTGACAGCCGCTGCACAACAATGCAGGCATCAGCAGTAGAACCGCTATCGCTAACGGACGCACGCAAGCTCCGGGGATCGTTCGGGCGCCGATATTAACGACCCGTGCCAATGGCTACAACGCACCGGCGCTGATCAGTTCTTCCGCGTACTCGATCGTTTTCTTCGTGATGTCCTGTCCGCCCAGCATGCGCGCGAGCTCTGCAATTCGCCCCGCGCTGTCCAACGGTTCGACCACGGTGTCGTATTCGCTCGATTTGCTGATCAATAGATGGTGCTCGCCGCGCGCGGCCACTTGTGGTGCGTGCGTGACGCAAAGCACCTGCGTGCGCGCCGCGAGCCGACGCAGCAAACGCCCCACCACGTCGGCGGTGGTGCCGCCTATGCCGACGTCGGCTTCGTCGAGAATCAGTGCGGGCAGCTTCGACTTCTCGGCCGCAACCACCTGAATCGCGAGGCTCACGCGCGAGCGCTCCCCGCCGGATGCAATTCGCGCGAGCGGTGCGGCCGGATACTTCGGATTCGTGACGATGTGGTATTCGACCGAATCGAGTCCGCCGTCGTGTTCGGCGTCGCTGAACACGAGTTCGAGGCTGCCGCCGGTGATGCCGAGGCTGTCGATGTGCATGCTGACCTCGCGCGCAAACTTCTTCGCAGCGCGGCGGCGTTTGTTCGACAGCTCCGTGCCTGCGGTTCTGAACGTCTGTTCCGCGTCGAGCATCTTCTGCCGAACCGCATCGAGGTCCTGATCGCTCACGCGGAGCGAACTCAATTCGGCCGTCAGGTCGCTGTGGCGTTCGGCGAGCATCTCCGGCCGTAGCCGATGCTTGCGCGCGAGTTCGGTGATGCGATCGAGCCGCGCTTCGATCCGCTCGAGCTCGTCCGGTGCGCTGGTCAGGTCCTCGAGATAACGGCGCAGTTCGCGCGACGTTTCGTCGAGGTGCGTCAGCGCGGTGTCGAGCAGTTCGCGTGCGCCCGCGAGCGACGCATGCCCGTCGTCGATGCCGGACAGCAGCGTGACGATGCGCGCGACGTCCGCCACACCCGATTCGGATTCTCCTTCGAGCACGCCCAATGCGGTGCCGATGCGCATCTGAATATCCTGCGATTTCGACATGCGCCGGTAACGGTCGTGCAACTCCTGGTATTCGCCAGGAGAAACAGCGAGTTCAGAGAGTTCGCCGAGCTGATATTCCAACAATGTTCTTCGGTCGCGCGACTGCTCGTCATTGGTCTGCAGCGTGTGTAGCGTGTCGGCCGCACTGCGCCACGTTCGGTACGCGTCGCGAACACGTGCGGCCAGCGCTTCGGCGCCGGCATAGTGATCGAGCAGATCAAGCTGCACATCGCGCCGCAGCAGCGACTGATGTTCGTTCTGACCGTGAATGTCGATCAGTGTGGCTGCGAGTTCGGTGAGATCGTTCGAAGTCGCGGGTGCGCCGTTGATGTACGCGCGCGAGCGACCTTCGCGATTGATGATCCGCCGCAGCACGCAGCGATTCGATGCGTCGGGATCGTCGAGACCGCGCGACGTGAGGAAATCCGTGGCGCGGAGATTGCCGTCTACGTCGAACTCGGCGGTGACGTCGCTCCGCTCGGCCGACGGGCGCACCGACGCAGCGGCGGCCCGATCACCTAGCGCAAGCCCGAGCGCACCGAGCAGAATCGACTTCCCGGCGCCGGATTCGCCGGTGAGCACCGTGAGGCCGCGTTCGAACGTCACGTCCACAGCGCGCACCAGCGCAAAATCGCGGACGGTCAATCGGGTTAGCATGACGCGAGCGATTCCTCGGTGGGCGGGGTCGACGCGACGAACGTCGAGTTGGTTTCGCCAGACATTCGTGCCATTTTAGGTGGTGGTGTCAATCAGGGTAAATGCGTTTTCTAACAGCGTGAAGCGACAGCAAAGACCAGAGGACAAGATCGGAGAACGTGCACAGCGCCTGCTGAAAATGCTGGTGGAGCACTATCTTGCACAAGGCACGCCGGTCGCTTCCAAAACCCTCGCGACGCAACCCGGTATCGACGTCAGTCCCGCCACGGTGCGCAGCATCATGGCGGAACTCGAAGCGCGCGGCCTCGTGGTCTCGCCGCACACGTCGGCCGGAAAGATACCCACCAATCTCGGCTTGCGGTTTTTCGTCGACACGCTGTTGTCGGTGCAACCGCTCGGACGCAGCAGCATGCAGATGCTGCGCGATG
>DATJGR010000118.1:0-5244 GCA_035494855.1 Pseudomonadales bacterium
AGATGGAAACCGACGAGCGTCCGGAAGAGCGCGTCGGCAAGTGGTGATCGGGTTCCGCCACCCGCTACGTCATCGCTGAACACCACGGCCAGGAGTCGGGCAATTGAAGCCCGTATGAGGCCCCCTCTCCTACTGGACGGCGACGACGAAGGTCCTAGTCGAGAGAACAACTCGAAGAGTCGGCCACTCCGAGGAACGTGGGGCCGACCGGCCAACTCCAACAGGCGATCCGCCTAATTGTCCGACACGCCTCCAAACGAGTCTACTCAGTCGCGGTGCGTGGAAGGACCGGCGCACCGGTAATTTGTACAAACCCATGTAACCGCGCCGGTAGTTCCAGCCATGCAAAACATCACGGTCATCGCGGCACTACCACAGCGCGGGCCTCTCGAGGCTGGCATAGAACTTGTTTACGGAACCGGACCGGCCGGCTCCCGGCCATCGAAGGAGTTGATTGATCATGAAGAAAGCACCTTGGGCAGTAGTCGGATTCGGCCTTCTGCTCGGCACGAGCGCCGCGTTCGCCGCCGAGTCGAGTTCGACGTCGAGCTCGACGTCGACGACGATCACGCAGGACAAAGCTGCGTTCAGCGCCGCGGACACCAACCACGACGGCTACATCAGCAAGACCGAAGCGCAGCAAGCCGGAATGTCGGACTACAGCGTGGCCGACAAAAATGGCGACGGACGTCTGGATGCAAACGAGTTTGCAACGGCGAACGTCGATACGAGTCGTTCGTCACACAGCTCCAGCTCGTCGTCGATGAGCAAGCCGAAGCAGCCATCCGACTCGAGTTCGATGACCCAGCAACGCTACTAGAAGGGTGAGACTGGAAGCGCAAGCGCGTCTGGCACCTCGGTGCCAGACGCGCAACTCAATTGTCTATCGACGGAGCTGAAATGCCCCTCGACAACGGCACGCGCCGGGCGTTCCTGGGACAGATGGCGATCAGCGGCGGCGTGCTGGCGATCGGTCCGCATCTGTTCGAGTCCGCCCAGGCTGCCAATGTGCAGGCACAGGCGATGCCGAGCGCCGCCATCGCCGGTGGTGACGTGCGGCTGACGGTCAACGGCAAAATCGAACTGCTTCCGCAGCTCGATCCTCGCGTCACGTTGCTCGATGCACTGCGCGAGCGGCTGCATCTCACCGGTTCGAAGAAGGGTTGCGATCACGGGCAATGCGGAGCGTGCACGGTATTGATCAACGGTCGTCGCATGAACGCGTGCCTGACGCTCGCGGTGATGCACGAAGACGATCAGATCACCACAGTGGAGGGGCTTGCAGACGGCGATCGACTGAATCCCGTGCAGGCGGCGTTTCTCGAGCAGGACGGATTTCAGTGCGGCTATTGCACGCCCGGACAGATCTGTTCCGCAGTCGCGTGCATCGACGAAGGCCATACGAACAGCGATGACGAAATTCGCGAGTGGATGAGCGGCAACCTGTGCCGGTGCGGTGCCTATCCGAACATCGTCGCCGCGGTGAAAGCCGCCGTATCGAACACACGCGCATGAAACCCTTCACATACCTGCGGGTAGAAGATCCGAACCAGGCGCTCGCCCAGCTGACGTTGCAGGGCGATACGAAATTCCTGGCCGGCGGCACCAATCTGATCGACCTGATGAAGATGGGTGTGGAGACACCCGCGCATCTCGTCGACATCAACCGGTTGCCGCTGGCGTCCATAGAGAAGCTGCCGGCCGGCAAAGGCATTCGCCTCGGTGCGCTCGCGCGTAACTCGGATGTTGCCGCGCATCCGCTCGTGCGCGACGGTTACCCGGTGCTGAGCCAGGCGATACTCGGCGGCGCGAGTCCACAGCTGCGCAACGCCGCAACCATCGGTGGCAATCTGATGCAACGCACGCGCTGCTACTACTTCACCGATCCCGCATTCACTCAGTGCAACAAGCGCGACCCCGGAAGCGGTTGCGGCGCACTGAACGGCTTCAACCGCATTCATGCGGTTCTGGGCCAGAGCGATCGATGCATCGCGACAAACCCGAGTGACATGAACGTCGCGCTGGCGGCGCTCGATGCGGTGGTTCGCGTGCGTGGGCCTCGCGGCGAGCGGGAAATTCCCATGGCCGATTTCCACCGACTTCCGGGTGACACGCCGCACGTGGATACCAATCTGCAGCCCGACGAATTGATTACCGCGGTCGACTTGCCGGCGCTGCGATTCGCGCGACGCTCCACTTACCTCAAGATGCGCGATCGTGCGACGTATGCGTTCGCGCTGGTCAGCGTCGCGGCGGCGCTCGATCTCGGCGCGAATGGCACGATTCGCGAGGCGCGCATTGCGCTCGGCGGCGTCGCGCACAAGCCGTGGCGTGCGCTCGATGCCGAGAGACAACTGAGTGGAAAACCGGCGAACGAGTCCTCGTTCAAGGCCGCCGCCGAAACGGCGCTCGCGAACGCAAAGGGCTACCCGTACAACACGTTCAAGATCGAACTCGCCAAACGCAGCATCGTGCGCGCGTTGGCCACCACCGCGACGCTCGCATGAAGAGCGCAACGATCGGACCTGCTCGTAACCGCGTCGACGGGCGCCTCAAAGTGACGGGCGCAGCGAAGTATGCCGTGGAATTCGACGTACCGAACTGCGCATACGCGTGGCCCGTCGACAGCACGATCGCGAAAGGCACCATCTCCGCGATCGACACCGAGGCCGCTCGCGCGGTTCCCGGCGTGCTCGCCGTACTGACACACCAGAACGCGCCGAAACTATCGAACCCGCCGAAAGACAAGGGTCAGACCGGAATCCGCAACGAGGAGCGGTTACCGCTCAGCGATGCGACCGTGTACTACGCCGGTCAGTACGTGGCACTCGTGGTAGCGCAGTCCGCAGAACAGGCGCGTTATGCCGCATCGCTGGTACGCGTGACGTACGCCCGACAGAGGGCCTCACTCACTATGGACGAGGCGCGCGCCAGCGCGGAACGACCGGAAGAGAACAACGGCGATGAGGTGCAAATCGCGAAAGGCGACGTCGACGCAACGCTGCGCGACCCGCAACTCGTCAAGATCGAGCAGACGTACGTCACGCCGGCGGAGACCCACAATCCGATCGAGATGTCCGGCACGATCGCGGCATGGAGCGGCGACACGCTGACAATCTACGACGCGACGCAATTCGTGAAAGGCGTGCAGCACATCGTCGCCGCGTCGTTCGGGATCGATGCGGACAACGTGCACGTGATCTGCCCGTTCGTCGGCGGTGCGTTCGGTTGCAAGGGCGCGGTTTGGCCGCACGTGCTGTTGGCCGCGATGGCGGCAAAGAGCGCCGGCGTACCGGTGAAGCTGCACATCTCGAGACAGGACATGTTCACCGGCACCGGTCATCGCACACCGACGCGACAACGCGTCGCGCTTGCCGCCACGCACGACGGCAAACTGCGCGCGATGCGGCACGTCACCGAAACGTGCACGTCTACCGTTGGGCAGTACGTGGAGTCCTGCGGCGCGCGCTCCACCGCGATGCTGTACGACAGCCCGGTGATTCGCGTCGAGGAAACGGTGTATCCGGTGAACGTCGCAACGCCGACGTTCATGCGCGCCCCCGGCGAGTGCCCCGGCACGTACGCGCTCGAATGCGCGATGGACGAACTGGCGTATGCATTGAAAATCGATCCGGTGCAGTTGCGCGTGCTGAATTACGCCGACAATCATCCGACCAAGAACGTGCCGTTCAGCGCGAAGTATCTGAAGGATTGCTACGCGCTCGGCGCAGACCGGTTCGGTTGGGCGAAACGCAATCCGAATCCGGGCTCGATGCGCGACGGCGATCTTCTGGTCGGTTGGGGAATGGCGACGGCGACGTATCCCGCTTACAAGATGAAGGCGGCGGTGAAGGTGCAGCTGCGCGCCGACAACACCGTCACGGTGCAGTGCGCGACGCACGACCTCGGTACCGGTGCGTACACGGCGTTCACGCAGATCTCGTCCGAGGAACTCGGCGTGCCGTTCGAGAACGTCACGTTCGAACTCGGCAGGTCCGATTTTCCGTTCGGTCCGGTTGCAGGTGGTTCGAATTCGACCGCCACGGTTGGCACCGCGATTCACGAAGCTGCGCGACAGCTGCACACGGCGCTCGCCGAACTCGCGACGAACGACTCCAGATCGCCGTTGCACGGGGTGAGCGTCCAACAGATCCGCATGGTGGCGGAGGGCCGGATCGGCACGATGCCGGAGAAATCCGAGGCGTACACCGAAATCCTGCAGCGCGCCGGACGCACCTCCATCGACGTCGAGACGCAGGCAGAAGAGCCGGCGGAAGACGAGACGCACGCGTTCCAGTCGTTCGGCGCGCACTTCGTCGAAGTGAAGATCGATCCGCTGCTCCCGCGCGTGAGCGTCTCGCGCGTCGTTAGCGTGATGAACAACGGGCGCGTCGTCACAGCCAAACCGGCACGCAGCCAGATCATCGGCGGCGTGACGATGGGCATCGGCATGGCGTTGACCGAAGAGACCGTCTACGACCCGGCGACCGGCCTGCCGGTGACGCGCAACCTCGCCGACTACCACGTGCCCACGAACGCCGATGTTCCAGACATCGACGTGCAGTTCGTCGGCGAGCCCGACTACACGTTCAACCCGATCGGTGCGCGCGGGATGGGCGAGATCGGCATCACCGGCGTGGCCGCCGCGATCGCCAACGCGGTGTTCCACGCGACGGGAAAACGCGTGCGCGATCTGCCGATTACGCCGGACAAACTGCTCACCGCGGTCTGAGTCGCGTGCCGCTCAGTCTCCCCACATGCCGAGAAGACGCTTTGCCGCATCGATGCGCACGCTGCTGCCGACCTGCGGTCCGATTGGCTGCTCCCGCTCGGTTGGCCACACGCGCGACTCGAATGCGGCCAGCACCGGCTCGGAAAGAAAGCGGCTGCGCGCGCCGTAAACGTGCTTGTCTCCCCAACGACTCTGTTGAGTGACGTAGAACCGCAGCGGCGCGACCAGATGCAAATCGCGCTTCGCGCGGGTCATCGCCACGTACAACACGCGACGCTCCTCTTCCACGAGCGCGGGTTTGCCGGCGGCGAATTCGTTCGGGAAACTGCCATCGTTCACGTTCAACACGAACACCGAATCCCACTCCTGCCCCTTCGCTGAATGCACTGTCGAGAGAATCAGATAGTCCTCGTCCTGCAACGGCGGCCCGGACTCGTCGCCGCTGGCCTGCGGAGGATCCAGCGTCAGTTCGGTGACGAAGCGTTCGCGTGAGGCGGACTGCATGGCGATCA
>DATJGR010000119.1:0-12421 GCA_035494855.1 Pseudomonadales bacterium
ATCAAGCCGCGCGGAGTGAACCAGACCAACTACGTGCGCGCCATTCAGCAGCACGACGCGAATTTCGGCATCGGGCCGGCCGGGACAGGCAAGACCTATCTCGCAGTGGCGTGCGCAGTGGCTGCGCTCGAGCAGCAGCGCGTCAGCCGGATTCTGCTCGTGCGACCCGCCGTGGAAGCGGGTGAGAAGCTCGGCTTTCTGCCGGGTGACCTTGCGCAGAAGATCGATCCGTATCTGCGCCCGTTGTACGACGCGCTGTACGAAATGATGGGCGTGGAACGCGTGCACAAGTACATCGAGCGCAATGTCATCGAAGTGGCGCCGCTCGCGTTCATGCGCGGCCGCACGTTGAACAACGCGTTCATCATTCTCGACGAGAGTCAGAACACGACCATCGAACAGATGAAGATGTTCCTGACGCGCATCGGTTTCGGATCGACCGCAGTGATCACCGGCGACATCACGCAGATCGACTTGCCGCGCGGCAGCCGCTCCGGATTGATCCACTGCATCGGCGTGCTCGACGGCGTAGAAGGGCTGTCGTTCACGCACTTCACGTCGAAGGACGTCGTGCGACATCCGCTGGTACAGCGAATCGTGGAAGCGTATGCGCGGCACGACGCCCCGGAGCCGCCACCGGAGCGCAGCTCGCGGAGCGCCGGCGCCCGGAGCGATGACGACAAAAGCCCGAGTTGAGGTTCAGAAAGCGAGCGACGCAGTGCAACCAGGCCCGGCGTTGCTGCGGCGCTGGGCGAGTGCCGCGCTCGACGGCATCGGTGAGACGGGCAACCTGTGCATCCGCGTCGTCGACACCGACGAGATGGCCGACCTGAATTCCCGTTATCGGCGCAAAGAGGGCGCCACAAACGTGCTGTCGTTTGCGGCCGACGTGGTTGCCCCGGACAACGCCGAGCGACTGCTGGGCGACGTCGTCATCTGCGCGCCGGTCGTCGCCGTGGAAGCGCAGCAGCAACACAAGCCGATGAAGAACCACTTCGCCCACCTGGTGGTGCACGGCGTGCTGCACCTGTGCGGCTATGATCACGAGACCGATGCCGAGGCGAAGGTGATGGAACGCACCGAAGTCGCCATACTGAAGGGCCTCGGCATAGACGATCCTTATCGACCCATCGCATGAGTGATTCCGAACTGGACGACGAAGGCTCCGGGCGTCGCTGGATCGAGCGCGTCGCGGACATGTTCTCCGGCGAACCGACGTCGCGCCCGGAGTTGATGGAAACGCTGCGGTACGCCGCCGACCGTGATCTGATCGACGTGGACGTGCTGAACATCCTGTTCGGCGCGATCGCCATCGCCGACATGCACGCGCGCGACGTGATGATTCCGCGGTCGCAACTCGTGTGCGTAAAGGCCGATGCGACGCCGAGGCAGTTCCTGCCGATCCTCATCGAGTCGCAGCACTCGCGCTTCCCGGTCATCGGCGACGACCTCGACGACGTGCGCGGCATCCTGCACGCAAAAGACGTTCTGCCGCTGTTGCTAAAAGACGAGTGGGACGACTTCGACATCAAGGACTGCATGCGGCCCGCAGCGATGATTCCCGAGAGCAAACGGCTCAACGTGCTGCTGCAGGACTTCCGCGCGAACCGCAATCACATGGCGGTGGTCATCGACGAGTACGGACACGTCAGCGGCGCAGTGACGATAGAGGACGTGCTGGAACAGATCGTCGGCGACATCGAAGACGAGCACGACGTGGACGACAAGTCCGACATCAAGGAACTCGGCGGCGACAACTACACCGTAAAGGCGACTACGCCGATCACCGATTTCAACGAACGCTTCGGCACCGACTTCGACGACTCGGAATTCGACACGATCGGCGGATTGCTGATGAAGCACTTCGGCCACCTCCCGAAGCGCGACGAGTCGATCGCGATGGGCGAACTGATGTTCGAAGTTCTCAACGCCGACAGCCGACGAATCCGGCTGATGCGCGTATCGCCCGTCGGCCGGGACCACTGATCCGCGTGCCGCGTCGCTAGTGGCCAATCGAGCCCGCGCGTTCTGGCTCGCCGGTTTCGCCGGCGCTGCGCTGCCGTTTGCGCTGGCGCCGTTCGGCCTTTGGCCGCTGGCGTTCGTCTCCGTCGCAGTGTTGTTCCGCGTGCTCGACGAAGTGAAACCATCTCGCGCCATGGTGCTCGGGTGGGCGTTCGGCGTGGGGAAATACGGCGTGGGCGCGTCGTGGATCTACGTCAGCATTCACGACTACGGACCGGCGCCGGTGTGGCTGGCGGCCTCGCTCGTCGCGGTCTTCGTCGTTGCGATGGCGTGGTTCCCCGCGGCGTTCACGTTCGTATATGCGCGTTGGGTGCGCGGTCCGAACCGCCTGGTGAACGCGATCGGTTTCAGCGCGTGCTGGGTTGCGCTCGAGTGGATACTCACCTGGTTTCTAACCGGTTTTCCGTGGTTGTTCCTCGGTTACGCACAACTCGACAATCCGTTGCGCCATTGGGCACCTGTTGGCGGAGTGCTCTCTGTCAGCCTCGTGGCGGCGCTCAGCGCCACGATCGCGGTCTCGGCGATCGCACGCCATGCGACGCGGCGGAGCGTGACGATTGCGGTGCTGGCCGCGGCGGTGCCATGGATCGCCGGCGCCGGGTTCGGATACGTGCGGTGGGTGGAACCCGGCACGCAGGGCACCGTGGCACTCGTTCAAGGGGACATCGCGCAGGATGTGAAATGGCGGCCGGAGAGCGTGGCGCCGATTCTCGAACGCTACAGCACGCTTTCGGATCCGTATTGGCAGCGCAGCCTGGTGATCTGGCCGGAAGCCTCGATCACGCTGTTCGAACAGGAAGCGTCGCCGTTCATCGAGACGATGGCGCTGCGCGCGAAGCGCAGCGGTGCGGCGTTGGTTTTCGGTGTGCCGGGATACGAACGGCTTCCCGACGGGACCATCGCGTTTCGCAACATGGCGGCGGTCGTCGGCAACGGCAGCGGCCATTACATCAAGCGCAGGCTGGTGCCGTTCGGCGAATACGTTCCGCTCGAAGGTCTGCTGCGCGGCGCCATCGAGTTCTTCGACCTGCCGATGTCGCACGCGGAATCGGGTCCGCTTTCGCAGCCGTTGTTGCGCGCCGGACATTGGAAGCTGGCCACGGCGATCTGCTACGAGGTCGTGTATCCGGATCTGGTACGCCGTGATGCGAGCGATGCCGACGTCATCGTGACGATCTCGAACGACTCGTGGTTCGGACACTCGATCGGTCCGCATCAGCATCTGCAGATGGTTCGTATGCGTGCGCTGGAGAACGGCCGCTATGTGTTGCGGGCGACCAACAACGGTCTCACTGCGATTGTGGCACCGACCGGCGCAGTCGTGTCGCAGGTGCCTCAGTTCGAACCGATCGTGCTCGACGGAACCTTCAGCGGCATGTCGGGCGTGACGCCGTATGGTGTGGCCGGCGACCTGCCGGTGCTGACCACGCTTGCGATCGGAATAGGGATTTCGCTGTATTTCCGCCGTCGTCGAGCGTAGCGCCGCCGCGCGAGCACAGGCCTTGCCTTCCAGTTGTCGTTTCCCGGCCAGTCGATTACCGTGCGCGGTTTCCTCATACGCACGGATCATGAGCAGCAACGCCGACCGTTACGACGCGCAAGCCATTGAAAGCAAATGGCAGGCGGAGTGGGTACGTCGCGGTACCAACACCTTCACCGAGGCGGAAATCCGCGCCGCGGAGGACCCGTTCTACAACCTGATGATGTTCCCGTATCCGTCCGCGGAAGGTCTGCACATCGGCAACATCTATGCGTTCACCGGCGCCGACGTGCACGGCCGCTATTGGCGGTTGCGTGGCAAGACGGTGTTCGAACCGATCGGCTTCGATGCGTTCGGCATCCACTCGGAAAACTACGCGCTCAAGGTACAGACGAATCCGAACGACCTGATTCCGCGCAACGTCGCCAACTTCACGCGTCAGCTGAAGCGCGTCGGCGGCATGTTCGATTGGAATCACACGGTCGATACCACCGCACCCGAGTACTACAAGTGGACTCAGTGGATCTTCCTGCAGTTGTACCGCGGCGGATTGGTGGAGCGGCGCGACGGCGCGGTCAATTGGTGCCCGTCGTGCAAAACCGTGCTCGCGAACGAACAGGTCATCGCGGGACTGTGCGAGCGCTGCGATTCCGTGGTGGAACAGCGGCGATTGCCGCAGTGGTACTTCAAGATCAGCCAATACGCCGGCCGTTTGCTCGACAACATCGAAACGCTCGACTGGTCCGATACCACGCGCAAGTCGCAGGCGAACTGGATCGGCCGTAGCGATGGCGCGGAAGTCGACTTTGCGGTGCAGGGCTCCGATGCCACGGTGCGCATATTCACGACGCGCCCCGACACGCTTTTCGGCGCGACCTATATGGTGCTGGCGCCGGAGCATCCGCTCGTCGATGCGATCACCACCGACGCGAAGCGCGCCGACGTCGAGCGCTACCGCGACGATGTAGCGAAGCGCGACGTCGTCGATCGGAAGAAGGCAGAGAAGGAAAAGAGCGGCGTGTTCACCGGTGGCTACTGCATCAATCCGGTGAACGAGGCGCGCATCCCGGTCTGGATCGCTGACTACGTGCTGATGGACTACGGTACCGGCGCGATCATGGCGGTGCCGGGCCACGACGAGCGCGACTTCGAGTTCGCGCAGCGGTTTGGATTACCGATCGTGCGGGTGATTGCCGCTCCAGGCGCAACGGCGACGACCCCGCTCGCCGAGGCGTACGCCGGCGACGGCACGCTGGTGAATTCTGGAGAATTCGATGGCAGATCGGTGGCCGACGGCAAGCGCGCCATTGTCGAGTCGTTGGCCGCGCGCGGCGTTGCCGAGGCCAAGGTCAACTATCGCCTGCACGACTGGTGCGTGTCGCGGCAGCGCTATTGGGGTCCGCCGATCCCGATCATCTATTGCGAGACTCACGGTGCCGTGCCGGTGCCCGAATCGGATCTTCCCGTGGTTCTGCCGCGCGTGGAGGACTTCAAGCCGGACGATTCCGGCATAAGTCCGCTCGCGCGCGTGCGCGAGTGGTACGAAACGACGTGCCCCGAGTGCGGCGGCCCTGCGCGCCGCGAGACCGACGTTTCCGACACGTTCCTCGACAGCGCCTGGTACTTCCTGCGCTACCCGAGCAGCGATCGCGACGACATCGCGTTCGACCCTGCGATCACACGCAAGTGGTTGCCGGTGCACACATACATCGGCGGCAACGAACACGCGGTTCTGCACCTCATGTACGCGCGCTTTGTCACGATGGCGCTCAAGGATCTCGGCTTGATCGATTTCGAGGAGCCGTTCGCGAAGTTCCGCGCGCACGGTCTCATCATCAACGAGGGCGCGAAGATGTCGAAGAGCCGCGGCAACGTCATCGTGCCGGATTCGCTCATCGAAAAGTACGGCGCCGACACCGTTCGTGTGTACCTGATGTTCCTCGGCCCGTTCGAGCAGGGCGGCGACTATCGCGACCAGGGCATCGTCGGTCCGCACGGCTTTCTCACGCGTCTCTGGCAGAGTGTGTTGGAAGCACAGGATGGAGCGCCCGACGCGATCGTGGAGAAGAAGCTGCACCAGACGATCCGTCAGGTCACCCAGCAGATTCCCGATCTCGGCTACAACACCTCGATTGCCGCGCTGATGGAGTATCTCAACGTGGTCCGAGGCAGTGGGCGCACTGCCCGCCGCGCCGAAGTGGAACCGTTGGTGGTGATGCTTGCGCCGTTCGCGCCGCACATCGCAGAAGAGTTGTATCAGCGGCTGGGGCACAACGGCGGATTGTTCGATAGCGCCCGATGGCCCGCGTTCGACGCAGCCAAGGCCGCCGAAGATGCCGTCGAGATCGCAGTGCAGGTGAACGGCAAACTACGGGCGCGCCTCGTCGTGGGCGTTGGCGCGAGTGAAGCCGACGTGAAATCTCAAGCGATGCAGTTGGAAAACGTCGCGCGACACGTGGGCGGAAAAACCGTGCGCAAGCAGATTTACGTTGCGGGCAAGTTGCTGAATCTGGTGGTCGGATGACGCGGAGAGCGCTGCTGGCGGCCGCGCTGCTGCTCAGTGGATGCGGCTATCATCTGCGCGGCGCAAGCGTCGAGACGTCGATTCCGTCTGCGTACGTGCGCGGTTCCGAAGGCGTCGAGGTAACGGACGACCTGAAGCGCGCGCTGCGTCAGTCGGGCGTTCAGATCCTCGACACCGTTGCCGATGCGACGGTCACCATCGATCTGATGCAGCAGACGCAATCCACTCGAACGCTGTCGTACACGGATCGCGCGACCACTGCGGAATCGCAGCTCGAGCTCGCGATCCGCTTCAAAGTCGTCGGAAGCGCGGAGAAGGAACTGTTGCCCGAGCGCTGGGCGCGCGCGACACGCACTTATCTCGTCGACACGAACAATCTGGTCGGCAGCAACCAGCAGCAGGTGTTGATGGATAGCGAACTCAAGTCCGACGTGGTCCAGCAGATCATGCGCAGCGTCAGCGCCGCGGGCCGCCAACTACAGAAGCCGCACTGATGCCGTTGCGGCCGCAGGACCTGGCGCGAGATCTCGAACGTGGTTTGAAGCCGGTATATCTCGTTTCGGGCGACGAGATGCTGCTGGTGCAGGAGGCGTGCGACCAGATCATCGCTGCCGCACGCGGCACGGGTTTCGACGAACGGGCGCTGATCCAGGTGGACACCGGTTTCCGATGGTCCGAGCTGACGGAGCAGGCGAATACCATGTCGCTGTTCGCTCAGCGGCGGTTGCTCGACGTACGGGTACCGGCGAAGCAATTCGACAAAGACGCGATCGAGACGCTGCTCGCGTATCTCGCGAATCCGCCGCAAGACACGCTGTTGTTGTTACGAACGGAACGGCTCGAGTCGCGTCAGCGCGGCGCGGCCTGGTTCAAGAAGATCGAGTCGGTGGGTGCAGTTGTGCTGGTCTGGCCGGTCGGTCCGAAGGAACTACCCGGTTGGCTCGCGCAGCGCGCGCGCCGGGTCGGGGTCGAGATCAGCAGCGATGCGCTCGGCTATCTCGCCAACAGTGTCGAGGGCAATCTGCTGGCCGCCGCCCAGGAGGTGGAGAAACTCGCGCTATCGGGGCTCGCACAACCAATCACGCTGGCGGCACTGGCCAGCGCGATTGCCGATGCCGCGCATTACGACGCGTTCGACCTGGTCGATGCGGCGCTGGACGGAGAAGCGCTGCGGGTGCGGCACATCGTCTGGGTGCTGCGCGCGGAGGGCGTCGCGGTGCTCGCGGTGCTCGGTTCGCTAACCGTCCAACTGAGGCGACTCCTCAACGACGACGTTCGCGGATTGCCCCAGTCGAAGGAGCGGGCGATGCGCGCAGCGTCGAAACGCTTGCGCAAGCGCGACATCGAGGAACTGCTCGCGCAATCGGCACGGGTCGACCAGCAGGTGAAAGGCGCGGCGCCGGGCGACCCGTGGCAGACGCTCGAGGACATCGCGTTGCGCCTGGCCGGTGCCGATCTCGGCTGGCTGGCCACTGCTTCTTAGCGACTCTAGGCGAAGCGCGCCGCGAGCGGCGCGAGATAACGCTCGATGTCCACCTTGATCGGCATCAGATACGCGTTGCCACCGCGATCGGCGATCTCCGACAGAAACCGCAACGCGAAACTCTGGTTCCAGTTCAGCGTCGGCACGAATTCGGATGGAAACCGCACGCTGTTGACCTGCTGCCAGTAACGTTGGCTGCGATCGGAGACGACCGGACTCAAACCCCAGAACGTCGTCGCCTCGCCGAGGGCTTCTGAACAGCGGTCGATGTCGTGCAGGTCGAACAGCGGTTGTGTGAAGAATCCGCATGCACCGGCTTCGCGCTTCTGCGCCACGTTTCGCATCAGCGCCGAATCGTCGCGATACCGATGCGGGTCGAGCGCCGCGTAGACGGACACCCACGCGGCATGAGTCGCGAGATGGCGAATCAATGCTGTCGGTTCGAAGCCGTTCGCCGCGTCGGCCTTGTCGCCGGCGACGACGATGACCTCGTCGATCCCGCGCTCGGTGAGCGTCTCGATCAGCAACGACGCTGACGACTCATCGAAGTCGCAGGCGCGCAGATGCGGAATCCGGTGCGCGATTCTGCCGCGGATGTGATGAGCGGCGTCGGTGCTGCGCAGATCGCAGCTCGGACGATCGGGAACGTTGACGGTGTCGATGCGCGGATAGCGCGCCGCGATGAGAGAAATGGCGGCGTCCAACTCCGCGAGGCTGCGCGGAACGATCTCGAGCGAGGTACGCATCGGTTGCTGGCCGCGATCCGGCACAAGTTGCGAGGGGCCAGTTTGCGGTGCATGGGGAATCCGCCAAAACCAAAGGGCTCATCCGGAACGTGAGCGGCCCTCATGCGTCGACGGATCAGTTGATGTGCGTCTCGCTTTCGCGTCCGAGTTCGATCAGCCGCAGCCGACCGTCGCTGATCGCGATGCGCGTAATCGAGCCGTTGTCGGGGCGGAAGCAGACCAGGCGGTCGTCTGCCGTCGCCGCACCGACCGCCACGTTGATCGCGACGTAGTGGCAGAACATGACACTGTCTTCATTGATGTCGACTAACCGGTCGATGAGCGCGCGGCGCCAGTGCTGCAGTTCGCCCGGCAGCGTTCGCCATCGACCCTGCATGACGCCCCGCAACCATTCGCCGCGCTGCGCCAGGTCGACGGTCGGCGATGGTATCTCCGCGACTCGATGCTCGATGACCGGATCGATACCCCATCGCTGCGACAGTGGAATTGCGGTTTCGCGGGCACGCGCGAGCGGGCTCGAATAGATCGCGAGCGGGCCGAGCGGCGCGAGAACCGACGCGGTATGAACCGCCTGCGCACGACCCAGTTCGTCGAGACCTGGATCCGCGTGGCTGTCGAAGCCCGCGGATGCACGTCCGTGACGCACGAGGAAGAGGGTGGCCATGTCGTGTCCGTCCGAAGTTAGTGGTTAAATACGCGATTCGCTCGTAAAGCTTAGGCTCGATCGAGCTCGTGAAGTTGCAGTCTGAAGCAGTGGAAAAAGCTATGAAACCGCACGACTCCGGCTTGTCGCCGGACATGGTACCCGACACGAAAGTCAGCGTCCGGGACATCTTCGGTCTCGACCAGGACATGGAGTGTCCGGCGTTCAGCGAGCGCACCGCATATGTGCCGGACATCGATCCTGCGTACCGGTTCAATCCTGAAACGACGCTGTCGATTCTGGCGGGTTTTGCGTTCAACCGCCGGGTGATGATTCAGGGCTATCACGGCACCGGCAAGTCGACGCACATCGAGCAGGTCGCCGCGCGCCTCAACTGGCCGTGCATCCGCGTCAACCTCGACAGCCACATCAGCCGCATCGATCTGGTCGGCAAAGACGCGATCGTCGTGCAGGACGGACAGCAGATCACCGAGTTCAAGGAGGGGATGCTGCCGTGGGCGTTGCAGCACCCGACCGCGCTCGTGTTCGACGAATACGACGCCGGACGTCCAGACGTCATGTTCGTGATCCAGCGCGTGCTCGAAGTCGAAGGCAAGCTGACGCTGCTCGACCAGAACAAGGTCATCAGCCCGCATCCGGCGTTTCGTCTGTTCTCGACGACGAACACGATCGGGCTCGGTGATACGACCGGTCTGTACCACGGCACGCAGCAGATCAACCAGGGTCAGATGGACCGCTGGAACATCGTCACCACGTTGAACTATCTGCAGCACGATGCAGAGGTCGAGATCGTCCTCAGCAAAGAACCGAACTGGAAGACCGACAAGGGCCGGCGGCAGATCTCAAACATGGTGTCGGTTGCCGATCTCACCCGGCGCGGCTTCATCAACGGCGATCTGTCGGTGGTCATGTCGCCGCGAACGGTCATCACGTGGGCGGAGAACGCGGAGATCTTCAACGATCTCGCGTTCGCGTTCCGGGTGTCGTTCCTGAACAAGTGTGACGAGCTGGAGCGTCCGATCGTTGCCGAGTATTACCAGCGTTGCATGGGAGAAGATCTCGGTGATGCCACACGCGGCATCACGCTGAAAGCCTCCTAGTCGAGGTGATCGAGCAATACCCATGTCCGCCGCCGACAAGGACAATCCGCTAGAACCGTTCAAGCGCGCGACGATTGCGACCATGCGCGCGCTCGCGGAAAACGACGAACTGGACGTCACGTTCGGTCACGGAACGCCCGCTGCGTCTGGAAACCGGATTCGCGTGCCGCTGCCGTCCGTCGGTTCCACCGATGCACAGATCAACGTCGTGCGCGGCGTCGGCGACGAATTCGCGCTGCGCCTGCGCTATCACGACGCCGCCATCTACAAACGGCGTGCGCCGCGCGAAGGTCCGGCAGAAGAGATGTTTCGCTGGGTGGAAGACGCGCGGATCGCGTCGATTGGCAGCCTGCGGATGCAAGGCGTGGCGCAGAACCTCGACGCGTCGCTGGAGTCGCAGTGTCAGGAGGCAGCGTTCGACACGATCACGACTGAAACCGAGGCTCCCCTTAGTGTGGCCGTTGGTCTGCTCGTGCGCGAGCATCTGACGGGGCGTAAACTGCCTCCGTCGGCCGAAAACGTCGTGAAACACTGGCGCGAGTTCGTCGAGTCGCGCGCCGGCCGCGACATCGAAGCGTTGCGCGAATGCATGCTCGATCAGGATCGTTTCGCGAAAGTTTCGCGAACGATACTCAGCGATCTCGGCCTTGCCGCCGAGTTCGACGATCCGCCGGAACTCGAGGAAAACGACCAGGATTCGGAAACGGTCGACGAATCCTCGGAGTCCGATTCGGATGCGAGCCCCGAAGACGTGGTGCTCGACGAAGACTCGATGTCGGACGAGGACGCCGAAGGCGAGACGTCGACGATGCAGATGGAAGCCGACATGGATTTGTCGGACCTCGGCGCCGAGTCGGATCCGGACGAAGCGCCGAACATCACGCGCGACGAGTCCGGGCGCATCCGCATGGACGTGAATTACCAGGCATTCACCGTCGAATTCGACGAGATGGTGCGTGCCGAAGACCTGTGCGATCCGGAAGAACTGACGCGCCTGCGTTCGATGCTCGATCAGCAGCTGGTGTCGCTGCAGCACGCCACATCGAAGCTCGCCAACCGGCTGCAGCGCAGACTGATGGCGAAGCAGAACCGTTCCTGGGAGTTCGACCTCGAAGAGGGAATTCTCGACGCGTCGCGTCTCGCGCTGGTCGTCGCCGACCCGATGAATCCGCTGGCGTACAAGCAGGAGAAGGAGATCAAGTTCCGCGACACCGTCGTGACGATGCTGATCGACAGCTCCGGTTCGATGCGCGGCCGCTCGATCACGATCGCCGCGATGTGTGCCGACATTCTCGGTCGCACGCTGGAACGTTGCTCGGTGAAGGTGGAGATACTCGGATTCACCACGCGCGCCTGGCGGGGCGGCCAGTCGCGCGAGCGCTGGATTCAGGCCGGAAAGCCGTCGAATCCCGGACGGCTCAACGATCTTCGGCACATCGTCTACAAGGCGGCCGACGATCCGTGGCGACGCGCGCGTCGCAATCTCGGCCTGATGATGCGGGAGGAACTGCTGAAGGAGAACATCGACGGTGAGGCGCTGATATGGGCGCACAACCGCATCGTCGTGCGCCAGGAGCAACGCAAGGTCCTGATGGTGATCTCCGACGGACTGCCGGTGGATAACTCGACGCTACTGGTCAATCCGAGCAACTATCTCGAGCAGCATCTCAAGTACGCGATCGACATCATCGAGAATCAGTCGCCGGTCGAATTGATCGCGATCGGCATCGGCCACGACGTGACGCACCACTACCGCCGCGCGGTGACGATTACCGACGCCGAACAGTTGGGCGGGGCGATGACGGAACAGCTTGCCGCATTGTTCGACATCGATACGCGAAGCGCCCGCGCGCGGATGCGTTGACGAACCAGCCGTGCCGTCCGCGTGCAGAATCGGATGCAGACATTTGCGTCGCGCTTTGCATCGCGGTCGTTGCGTGTTGATGCGTTGACTTTGGATTAGTCGCCGCATATAAACGTTCGACGAGGGTCCTTGGAGGGATCCTCGACCACATTGTGTGGGAGCACAAGGTGGGGTCCATCAAACGGGGAGATCATCGCATGGCAATCCGCTCTAACGAGCGCGTCGGCGGCTGCGCCGATGCCGAACTCAGTAGTTTTGTTCGCGCAACACCTCTCGGTCGAACAGTTTGGCTTCGCAATTGGATGAAGCCCTGTGCGCATGGGTTGCCGATTCTGTTGTCCGCTGCGTTCATGGCACAGACGGTCTCGGCCGCAGATGCCGCCCCCGCAACGGGCTCCGACCGACGCCAGATCGAGGAAGTGGTGGTTACCGCGGAACGCAAGGAGTCGACGGTCAGCGACACGTCGATTTCGATCACTGCGTTCACCGGCCAGATGCTCGAAGACTTCGGCATCCGGAACCAGGAAGACCTGCAGAA
>DATJGR010000120.1:0-9846 GCA_035494855.1 Pseudomonadales bacterium
CGAAACTCGATCGGCGTATCGTCGGCGCCTGACATCAGGATCGCGCGAAACATCGCCGGATAGTCGCCGAAGTCGCCCTGGAACTCCTCGCGCACCGAGTCGGTTTTCAGAATGCCTATTCGCATCAGGATCTCATTGTTGAGCGTGGGCAGTGCATTCGCTGAGTCTCAGATGATCTCGAAGTATCGCTCGAGCTGCCAGTCGTTGAGCGAACGCGTGTACTCGCGCGCCTCCCACAGGCGGGTCGACACGAAATGGTCGACGAACGCATCGCCGAACAAACCACGCGCCGCTTTCGAGGCCGCGAGACGCTCGGCCGCTTGTCGCAGATCGACCGGGAACCGGCTCGGACCTTCGAGCCGGTCGGCTACGTCATACGCATTCCCTGTGACGGCCTCCGACGGCTCCAGCCGTTCGATTACGCCGAGCAACCCGGCACCGATGATCGCGGACGCCGCCAGGTATGGATTTGCATCGGCGCCGGACACGCGGCACTCGATTCGCTGCGACTTCGACGAGCCTGGAATGACGCGAACCGCCGACGTCCGGTTCTCGATGCCCCATGTGAACGCCGTGGGCGCCCACGCGCCTTTCACCAGTCGCGTGTAGCTGTTGATGGTCGGCGCCACCATCGCGATGAACTCCGGCAGATAGCGCTGCAATCCACCGAGCGCGTGTCGTTGCGCCGTGCCGATCCGATGCGGCGCGGTGCCGTCGAAGAACAGGCTCGTGCCGTCGTCGCCCCAGAACGAGAAGTGACAGTGGCCGCTCTGCCCAGGGTACTTCATCGACCACTTCGCCATGAACGTGGCCATCAGGTCGCGCTTCTCGAAGAAGACCTTGGTGAACGTCTTGAACAGATTCGCGCGGTCCGATGCGGCGAGCGCGTCGGTGACCGCGAGCGCACCTTCCCACACACCGGGACCGGTCTCGCAGTGCAGCGCCTCGAGCGGACAGTCGAGCGCGCTGGCGTAATCCATGAGCCCTGTGAACAGATCGGATTCGGTCGACGCACGCAGCACGGAGTAACCGAAGTTGCCGGGCGTCAGCGGCTTCAGGTCTCTGTAGCCCTTCGCGCGCACACTGTGCGGCGTTTCGTCGAACACGAAGAACTCGTACTCGAAGCCGAGCTTCACGGCGATGCCGCGGGCAGCCGCCTGCGCGAGAACGCTGCGCAGCCGCGTACGCGGGCACAACGGATGATCGCTGCCGTCGGCGGCGACGAACTCGCCGAGGAAGAACGGCGTGCCCGAGTCGGGCAGCCAACGCAACGTGTCCGCAATCAACTTGAAGTGCGCATCCGGGTAGCCAGTGTGCCAGCCGGTGTAGCGCGCGTTGTCGTACAACTGGTCGGCGACGTCCCATCCGAACACGCAGTCGCAGAACCCGCCACCATCGCCGAGCAGGCTCGCGAATTTGTCGAGGCTGACGTACTTGCCGCGGATCACGCCGTCCATGTCGGTCAGCCCCAGTTCGACGCGGGCGATTCCCTTGTCGCGAAAAGACTGCAGCGTGGGCGAAACGTGATCGGTCATGGTGTACCTCGTTGTGTCGGAATCAGGTGGAGTTTTCCACCAGCGCTGTGGATAACTCGTTGGATAACTCGAACGAACCTAGAGCGACACCAGAGAATACGGCAGTCGATGCAAATTGATCAAAAATTAAACAAGTGCTGAATTCTATGATATATCAATCAGTTAGCGTAAACTTCTCGTCAACGGGATGAAGAAGTCACGCCATCGTTCCATCGCAACGACGATCGATCCGACACTGTGCATAACCCGGCTCGACCCGGCGCGACAGCCGGTTGTGAGTAGCTGCTTCCACTGCCGACCACGCAATATCTGGATTGGCTGGCCCGAAACCCCCAGATTCGCCCCTCAACGCGACCGTTTAGGAGATTGGACTCAGTCCAAGTCCTGATCGCTCGGCAGGCGCACGGCGGTCTCCTCGGCCGTGAACGGCACGATCTCCGTGAAGACGACGGGGTCGAGCTCGGGGTCGGCGACCACGTCGGTGTCGAGTGCGTATTGCACCTCGAGGCGCGTCCGCTCTGCAGCCGCCTCCGGCGTCGGCGGATCGGCACTCCAGGCCGGCGGCGCGCCGAACACGCAAAGCAGCAAGGCGGTCAACCGACATCGTGCAGCAGGCTTATGGGACATAGCGGAGCATCCAGTAGAGCGTGACGCCGTCGTCGTTGATCCAGTCCTGCGAGCCTTTGTCCGCGACTGGAACCGAGAAGCGCAACTGCGCATCGAGTTGATGCCTGCGCGAGGCGCCGAGCCAGGTTCCAAGCGGCAGGTCCCAACCGGCGCCCACACTTGCGAGACCCACCGAAACGTCGTCGGCGAACTCGCGCTTGATCTCTCCATACGCGCCGTCGGCGAACAGCAGAAAATCGCCGACGCGCCCGGCCGCGGGCGCCATGCGGAAATCGAGACCGACGTAGATGCCGTCATCGACCGAGGCCGTCGAACGATCGTAAGCCTGCACCCGTCCTGGACCGCCCAGACCCATCTGCAAGGTGCCCGGCATCGCAGTGCTCGCCAGCTGACCGGATATCACGAGGCGCAACGTCTGCGTCGACGCGAATCCCGGTAACGACATCAGGCGCCACGCCGAGCCGTCCATCCGCAGTCGGTAGAACGGGCTCGACTGACCGGGCTCGCGTCCGGACTCGAAACCGCCCGCATCGATGCCGATCCGGCCGTTCATCGAAATGCGCGGCAGATCGAACACGCGGTCCGTCGACGCGTCCGCCGCGACGAACCACAGCGACTGGTCGCTCAGCGAGCCGGGCGCGCCATCGGTGTCGAGTTGCAGCTTCTGGTAGTTCGCACCGAAGTCGAGTGAAACCGAACGCGTGCGGCTGCGCGCCAGCACTTCGGTCACACCGAGTTCCACGGTATCAGCGGTGCCGTTCTGCTCGCTCGCCCCGTCGTTGCCGTCGTAGTCGAACTGATCGCGCGAAATCCGCGTGTGTAGACGCGTGCGCAATCCCTGCAGCGGCGTGTCGTATCCGAGATAGCCGTAGTAGCTGTTCTCGGGATTGCGGGTTGCGAGCGCGCCGAGCGACAGTGCATCGCCGCGGCCCGTCGGATCGAACCAGCTCCCGTCCACGAAGACGCGTTCGCTGCCGGTGTGATCGTCGCCCTGATTGTCGACGCGCACTTGCCCACCCAGGCTGCGTTCGTTGCGGGCAACGAGATTCAGATCGCTGGCACCGACCGCTTCGCCAGCCACGAACATGCCTCGCGCGTCGAGCCCGGGAAGGTCGTTGATCAGATACATCGCCGACTCGACGTTGTCGCGCCGCACGGGCTGACCGACCTGGTCGGCGAAGGCGCCGGTCAGCAGCTTCGCGTGCACGCGCGACTCACCGGACACACGCACATCCGCGAGCGTTCCCGGCAGCACTTCGAAGTAGACCTCTCCGTTCGCCACCTCCTGCGACGGTAGATAGGCGGTCGCGAGCGGCAACTCATGCTCGCGATAGAACGCGGTCAGCCGTGCCGCGACCTGCTCCAACTCCACGAGCGACGCACCTCGACGCGACTTCTGGGTCGCCAGCAGCGCGCTCAGCTGAGCGGCATCGCGGTCGCTCAATTTCTGGCCCTGACTCACCCCCATCGACTTGAGCAACATGCCAATCTCTTCGAGTTCGGCGGCGGTGAATCCGCTCGGCCCGGGACGCGATGCGTCTTCGAGTTCCTTCAGCGCGTCCGTCAGCACCGCATCGACCGATTCGGCGGTGATGCCGAGGTCGGGATATGCGACGAAGTTGCGCACACCGAGGTGATTCACCGGCACGCGCGGACTGGTGACCGGGTTCGGGTCGCGCTGTTTGGCCGGCGGAATGGTGCTGCTCCATGCAGCAGCTGAGCCGACCGCGGCAATCACGATGACCGACACGATCAACGCCCACCACCACAAACGGCGCGTTGGCGCGGCAGCGTCGGTTGCGACCGGCGGCATCAGCGGCGGCGTCGCCACCGGTCGGTCAAGCCAGCGCGGTTGCGTATCGTCGTCGAGTTCCTCCGCTTCGCCGCTGCTGAAACGCTCAATGACTTCGGCGCGGATGCGTCGGTAATCGGGCGTCGACAGTTCTCCGGCCGCGTGCGCTTTTGCGATCCTGCGCAAGCGCTCGCTGTCCGGACTCAGGCGGAGCAGAGTCATCGCACCTCCCGTACCAAACGCATGCCGGTCGAACGGTCGCCGGCGCTCGACTTCGACTGCGTGGCGCGGACGTCACAGGCAGCGATCGGGTCCGCGTAGGACCCGCCCATCACGACCGCGACGTCGCCATCCATAGCCCATTCCCGCACGTTGCCGAACAGATTCAACAAGCCCAATTCGTTCTGCGCGCCCGACGTCACCGGCACCGTTTCCTTGCCGCGGCTGACACCGGCGACGCGCACCTGACAATTGCGATTCGGATCGGGCTTGCCGGCGCGCGCGACGCGCTCCCACTCGGCACGCGTCGGCAGGCGATACCGGTAACCGCTGCGCTGCGACAGCCAATCGGCATACGCGGAAGCGAGTTCCAGACCCACGCCCGTGGCCGGCTGATTACTGCTCGAGACATCGCTACAGCGCCCGGTCTGCGCGCAAAACGGGGCGAGATCGGCTTCGGATATCTCGAACTTTCCGATCGCAAAGCGCGCATCGCCGTCCGGCACCACTACCAACCTCGGGCCGACCAGCCCGCCGTCCAGTTCGTCGGTGCAGAATCCACTGCGGCCGACCGCGGTGCCTTTGCCAACCAGATAACGCATCGCGCACGGATCGAGCTTCAGCTTCGCGAGACGCGGTACCGGACCGAACGCAACGAGCGCTTGCTGGCGCAGCGACATGGCCTTGTCCTGATCGACCTCGCCCGTCCGGACGACGCATTGCGCGAGCCACTCGGTGACAGCGCTGTCGATGCTCGCGGCGTGCTTGGGAAAGCGCGCGCGCAGCGCCGCCGCCTGTCGACCGGCCGCGGCCGCGTCGGCTCGTTGGCAATCGGTGCGCGTCAACGTTGCAAGTTCGGACTTCACGTTGGCCGCGTCGCTTCGCCGCGCGGCCTGCGCCTGAGTGCGCGCCAGCGATTTGCGCAGCACCTCGAGCTTGTCGTTGAAGCCATTGAATGCATCGGGATCGAATACCCGCGGCTGCGCCAACCTGATCAGTTCCTCGGCGCGGGTCACATCGCCGGCGCCGATCGATTGACCGATGGCGGCGAGATACGCCTCACCGAGCTGCAGCTCCACTTCCGCGCGTTGCACGCTATGCGGGAACAGGCGCTTGAACCGCCCCAGGGCCGTCTCGACGGAGTCGACCCAGTTCTTGTCGAAATGATCGCTCTGCGTCATGGCGCTCAACCGTGCCGCTTCGCGTCGTTCCAGCAGGGCGTGCCCCTCGGCGAACCGCCCGCCCGCCTGCTGATCCGCAAAGAGAAGCAGCGAATACGCCGTCTCGAAGTCGTCGGTCGTCTCGATCTGCCGTGAAAGCGTCGCGAGCGTGCGCGCCTGCATCTGCCTGAACGCCTCGCCGTCGCCGTCGAGTGCCGCGAGAGCCCTCACTTCCTCGTCCAGGCGATGCTTCCAGCGCTCGTCGAACGCGTTCTCGTCCAACAGGCGGTCGATTCGCGCAACCTGCGCGTCCAACAGCGTGTCATGGGCAACGGCGGAACGGTCGACCGAGGACGTTCCGAGCCACAGCGCCAAGGTGCCGAGCGTGATCACTACCGCGAAAGCCACGATGTACCACGGTCTCGCTCCAGAAGGCTTCAATAGCCCTGAGATCACCTCGTCCATGCTTTGAGGGCGACTCTCGCGGTCCAGGTCGAGCGCGCGCGACAGCGTGTGCCACTGCCGCCTCGTTAGACGTCTGACGCGCTCCGGCCGCAAACCCTGCTTCGCGGCCTCGTCTGCGCGGACGCGATCATACGGATGACGACCCGTCAGCATCAGATAGATGACGACTGCCAGGGAGAAGATATCGTCGGCGGGCAGTGGTACCTCGCCCAGAAGCATCTCGCGGCTCGCGAAGGCCGGCGTCAGCGCGGCGAGCTTCGACGGATCGAACACGGTGTCGTCGCCGTCGTAGTGGTGCACGCGCACGGCTCGCGCGATGCCGAAGTCGAGAATCTTCGCGGTACCGTCCCGGGTGACGAACACATTGCCCGGCTTGAAGTCCGAATGCGTTATGCCGCCCTCGTGCGCGCGCTTCAGGCCGGCGCACATGCCTTCTATCAGCGGCCACATAGTCGCGTCCGGCAGGCCGTTCGGATACTCCTTCAGCAGCGTCGCGAGCTCCTGCCCCTGCAGCAGCTCCATGGTCATGTATGGGACGTCGCCGTCCTTGTCGAAGTCGAAAATCGAGACAATGTTCGGATGAGCGATGCCCTGCGACTTCGACGCCTCGCGCTGCAATGCGATGAACGCATCCGGATGCGTACGGAAGTCGTTGTTCAGCACTTTGATGGCGACGTACGGCTGGCGGTCTTGTGCTTCGACCTTGCGCAGATCCTTCGCACGGTACACGGTGCCCATGCCTCCGGAACCGAGCTTCTCATCGAGAATGAAACGCTGTTTCAAAATGCGTGGCGTCGCCGATGCCTGTCCGGAACCGGACCCGCTGTTACCACGCAGCACTGTGATGTCGTCAGCGGTCGTATCCGTCGTGTCGGCCTTCTTATCGGTCATCGCCACCTTCAACGCCCCCGACGCGACACCACGACCGATACGTTGTCGCGCGCACCGTGCGCGAGGCACTCTCGAACCAGACCGCTCGCGCTCTCGCTGACGCTCTCCGCCGCAAGAAGATCGCGGATCTGCTGGTGGTCGAGCTCGCGATAGAGTCCGTCGGTACACAGCAGAAACGTGTCGCCGAGGCAGATGTCGAACACCGCGACGTCCAGAAACAGCTGTCCGTGTCCACCTACCGCGCGCGTCACGACGTTCGTTTCGCGCGCTAGAGCAGTGTGCTCCGTGATCAGACCATCGTCGAGAAGATCACCTATTGGATTGTGGTCGCGCGTGATCTGCGTGAGCACACCATGGCGCAGTCGATAAAGACGGCTGTCGCCTGCCCACAACGCCACGCCGACGACATCGTTCGCCAACAGCGTTACAACGGTGCTGCCGACAGTGCGCCCGCGATGCGCCAACTGGCCGTGATCGCGCAGCCGGTGATTGACGTCGCACAGCAGATCGTCGATCTGGTCCACCATTTCGGCGAGCGTTGCCCGCGGCGTCGCCGCGGCCAGCGCTTCGGTAATTGCCTGGCTTGCAACGTCACCCGCCGCGTGCCCGCCCATGCCGTCGGCCACGGCCCACAGGCTGAGGTCGGGGCAGACGAGCACCGCGTCTTCGTTGTTCTTGCGTCGATTGCCCGGATGCGTCTCCGAGGCATGCTGCCAGCCATCGCTCATCCACTCACCCTGCATGAAGGAAACTGACTACGGAGTCGGTCTTCAGCGGTTCGCCGAAACTGATCCAGCCGGTACCCCATAACCGACAACTGCGGCGATGCAGATACAGCACGGTCTCGTCTTCGTTGCGCACGAACGTTCCATTGCTGCTTTCGTCGAACAACCAGAACGCCTGGCGGCGGCAGACGATGCGCGCGTGGTGACGCGAAGCGAAGTGACGCACGAGTTCGAAGTCGCACTTGGCGTCGCGACCGACGCGATATTCGGTGCCGTCGACGAACGACAGCGACTGTTGGCGTGCCCCAAACGAGAGGACCAGCCGTGTGGCCGGGGCCAATTGCCGAGCTTCCATGCCGTGCAACCGCAGATTTCGACTTGTCGACGCCGAAGGATAGCGAACGCCCGCCGACCCATACTGCGATGCCGTCCACACTCGCAGGTCCGACCGCGCCTCAACGCGGTCGTGGGACGCCGGCGTCAGTGCATCAGCGCGAACATGCGGCGCCGATAGCTTTTCGCCAGATCGGAGCCTTTGGGGAGCAGCGCGAAGATCCGGACCAGCGTGGTGCGACCGATATCGTCGCGGAACTTTCGGTCCTTCTGCAGGATGTGCATCGCGTGATCGAGTGACGCTTCGTAACGATCGCTGACCGCATCCACCACGGCCGCCTGATAGCGCAGTTCGAGGTCGTCCGGGTTCCCAGCGAGAGCGGCTTCGATATCCGTAATCTCCCCCATGCCGGCTGCTTCCTCCATCATCTGCAGCCGCGTCAGCGGCCGGTCGCGTCCTTCCGTACCTTCCGGCACCGTCGCGAGCACGTTGCGCGCCTGATCGAGATCGCCGCTTCGCGCGAGTACATCGGCGTACTCAAGCTTGAACGCCGGATTGTTCGGCTCGTCTGCGAGCGCCTGCTTCAACATGGCGAGCGCGGCCGGGAAGTCACCCGCCTCGAGCACACCATCGAGCTGCTCGCGCAACAGCTCGCCACTCGTCATCGTCAAGCGGTCGAGCATCGCGCGCAGCGCGCGCTCGCCCTGCGGTCCTTCCATCTGATCGACCAGCTGGCCGTCGTGGATGACGCGAATGCTCGGCAGGCCTTGTACGCGCAGACTCTGCGCCAGCGACTGATCGCGCGACACGTCCGACAGCGCCAGCGCGAACTTGCCCTGGTACTGCGCCGCCAGCGTTTCGAGCACGCGCCGCGCATCCTTCGCCGGCGGCAACTGGTCGGCCCAGAACAACACCACCACCGGCAGTTGCCGAGACCGCTCGACGACGTCGGCCTGAAAATTCTTCGCGGTGACGTCGAATACCGCGCGCGTCTCTGCCATGTCAGGTCCAGCGTTCCGATTGGGGAGCGGCATTCTACCCGACGCCGATTGCGGGCTTAAACAAACGCGAGAGCGCTGGCGTTGCAGGGTTCAACTAAGGAGAATGCCGCCCCGGAGAAGTGGCCGAGTGGTCGAAGGCGCTTGACTCGAAATCAAGTAGATCGAAAGGTCTCCAGGGTTCGAATCCCTGCTTCTCCGCCAATGCGACATTTGAATCAATAAGTTAGCGTCGCTCAGTAACCGTCCCAACCTCCGTTCCATCGTTGGGGCGTCTCGAGATTCAGCCAAGCCTGCGGGGCAATGTCCGTCGCAACCATCAGGCGCCGGCTGCGCGCCTTCGCAGTCTCAATCGCCGATCACGGCAGTAGCACTCGTGCACTTCAGGCCGCGACCGATCGACGACGCGACGCCCATCTCGCGCCCTGTCACCTCGCTGCAATCTTCCGCGCCTACTTTCTTCCGCGCCTACTTTGCCTTGCGTCCAAAACGTTGAAGAGGAGTAGACGATGGGAATCCGAATCTTCAGAACACAGCGAAATCTCAGGGAGTCCTGGCTCGAGGTGAACGACGACGGCACGCTGACGTATAGCCTCCGAAACTTCGGTTCGCGGCTGATGCGAGAGGGTCCTGAAGCACGAAGCCGAACTATGTGCGCTACTGAAGCCAGGTCGCGATGGCCTTCCTACTCGAAGTCGATCGATTCGGCCGTAGCCGAAGTCACATCGACTCTTCTTGACCAACACAGCTCCTTTCGCGGCCAATGGGGTGACGAGCCCAGGCGGTCGGGCGAATGTCGAAAGCAGATCAGGACACGTCCCGAACGAAGGCTATCGCACGGACACGTTCGCGAAAGGTCCTGATGGTTGGAAAGCAATCGCTTCACAGGAAACAACGACGAAATAGGCTCAGTGATGAACTAGACAACTTCGTCGTACGGCTCGTTCTTGCTTCCAAGAATCGCGAGTCTCGACCGTGTGCTGGTGGACGGTTCGGGTAAGGCGAGGTTCTATAACCTGACGGCCGGACGCGGGTTCGTCGTATTCGCTGCGCTCGATCTCGTTGTGGGAGCATTCGGCAGATTTCGCGAACGGCGAAAC
>DATJGR010000121.1:0-6500 GCA_035494855.1 Pseudomonadales bacterium
AGAACACCTCTTTCACGTACTTGTACGAATACTCGGGGTCGACGTAGTCACCCGCCTTCTGGCGCTTAGGTAGTTCGATCTTCTCGCGAGGCAACTCTTCGTAGGGAATCTTGCTCAACAGGTGCGTGATGATGTTCAGACGCCCGCGTCTCTTGTCGTCCGTTCTTGCGACGTACCAGGGGGCAATGCCGGTGTCAGTCGCCACGAACATGTCGTCGCGCGCCCGGGAATAGTCGTACCAACGGCTGTATGACTTCAGATCCATCGGCGACAGCTTCCAGATCTTGCGAGGATCGTCGATGCGCGACTCGAGGCGCTTGGTCTGTTCTTCTTCGCTGACTTCCAGCCAGTACTTCAGCAGGATGATTCCGGATTCGACCATCACTTTCTCGAACGCCGGCGCCATCGCCAGAAACTTCCGCACCGATGACTCGTCGGTGAACCCCATTACGCGCTCGACTCCGGCGCGGTTGTACCAGCTGCGGTCGAAGATCACGACTTCGCCGGCGGCGGGCAGGTGCGGCAGGTAGCGCTGCACATACATCTGGCTCTTCTCGCGTTCGGTCGGCGCCGGCAACGCGACCACGCGGAAAATTCGCGGGCTCACGCGCTCCGTAATCGCCTTGATCGTGCCGCCCTTCCCAGCGCCGTCGCGCCCTTCGAAGACGATGCACACTTTCAGACCTTTCGCGACCACCCATTGCTGCAGCTTCACCAGCTCGCCGTGCAGCCGCTCCAGCTCCTTCGCGTACACCTTGCCCTTCATCGGCTCGCCGGGATCCGTTGCGGAACGCGCCTTGTCCTCTTTGTCGCGCTTGTCGTGCTTGTCGTGCTTACTCACATTTCGATCCTCGCGTTGTCTCTACGGCTGGCCAGGAATCTGGCCACTGCCACTTCCACGTTGAATAGCATGCGCTGATCACCGAGCACGTCGCCAAGCGGCGAGCGGCGGACCATCGCGAATACGTCGGGCGTGAGCCCCGCGACCCACATCGAAACGCCGCGGTCCCGCAGGCGCTGTTCCGCCGTGGTCAACGCCTTCAGCGCCGTGTACTCGAGATCGAACACTGCGCTCAGGTCGAGCACGACCACCTCAGGATTCGCATCCGTGACAAGCGGTCGCATCTTGTCCATTACCCGCTCCATGTTGACGAAGAACAGCCGGCCTTCCGGGCGGAGCACCAGCAGCCCCGGAAACGACTCGTCGTCGGCGTGCTCCTCGGAGCGGGGTCGAAACACGTTCGTGCCGCGCTTGCGGACCAGAGAATACACCTGTGGATTCGCAGCCTGGTGCATCAGTGCCACCAGCGACACGATGATCGAAACGAGAATGCCCTTCAGAGTTCCGAGCAGCATGACGCCGACGAACGCGGCGATTGCCCAGACGAACTCGGTGCGGCGAATGCGCAGTATGGCGCGGAAGTCCACAGGTTGGATCAGCCCTATCGAATAGACGATCACGACCGCAGCCAGCGTCGCCTGCGGCATCAGACCGATCAGCGGCGACAGGAACAGCATCGTCATCAGTGCCATCAGCGCTGTTACGATGCCGGCGATCTGCGTCTTCGCGCCGGTGGTGCGATTCACGGCTGTTTGCGACGTTCCGCCGCCGCCCGGCATCGCGCCGAAGAAGGCTCCGGCCACGTTCGCGACTCCGGTCGCCAACAGTTCCACATTGGGGCGCGGCGACGGCTCGTCGCCTGCTACGAACGCGCGACCGGCCGCGATCGTTTCGGTGAAGCTCATCAATGCGATGCCAAGCGCGCCCGGCCACAGTTGTTCAGCGAGGCTCAGATCGGGCGGTGTAAACGCAGGCAAACCGGCAGGAATCGCGCCGACCAGCTCGATGCCGTGAGCTTGCCAGGCGAACAAGCCGGCACCGGCGATCGCACCGGCCACGGCAATCAGCGGTGCCGGCCAGTTCGGGCGGAATTTCTCGAATCCGGTTAGCACCACCATCGTGCCGACGCCAACCGCGAGCGTCGTGAAGGACGTGTGCGACAGGCCGAGACCGATTCCTGCAACGTTGTTCACAAACGTTCCTTTCGCGAAGTGAATGCCGAGGATCTTCGGGATCTGGTCGACGATGATCACCACCGCGATTCCGGCCTTGAACCCGACCAGCACCGGTTCCGAAATGAAATTCGCGACGAAGCCGAGTCGCAACACCGACGCCGCGATCAGCATGCCGCCCACCATAGCAGTGAGCAACGCAGTGGCGTGCAGCAGGGCCGCGGGATCGCCGCTCGGAGCGACCTGGTCGAGTTGGGCAGCCGTTAGAATGGCGAGTGTGGTGCTGGTGCTCACGCTCAACGGCCGCGACGTGCCGAGTAACGCGTACACCAGCATCGGAACGAACGCGGTGTAGAGCCCGACCTGGATCGGCAGACCGGCAACGGTAGCGTAAGCCATCGATTTCGGAATGACCACGGCGGCGGTGGTCAGTCCGGCAACGACGTCGGCACGCAGCCAGTCGCGGCGATAATCCGGCAGCCAGTCGCGCAGTGCAATCAACTACGGCCTCTGCGCTTGCGCGCTACTTGCCTTTCTCGTTCTCGAGCGCCTTGCGCGTGATCTCGTCGTACAACCCGACGATCTGCTTGGCCAGTGCTTGAACTTCGGGATGGCGTGCCACCACACCCTGAACGCTTTGCGCATCGTCGAGCGCCTGCTTCAGGAACTGGATGTCGTTGTCGCTCAACGATTCACCCTTGTCCACGCGTGCCTTGATGGCCTGCGCCCGCGGCAGGCGGAACTTCTCGAGACGCTCGAGTATCGCCTGCAGCGTTCCCGCATCAGCGTCGGGTTTTTTGGTCATGACATATTCACCACGGTTTTCAACACTAAAACGCCACGAACCGCAACCGACATACGGACTACCCGCACTCGCGTCGGTTCGCGAGCCAATGGTACGATTTCGCGCCATGAATGACTTGTCCGTTCGGGTACGACCGTCGACTCTGCCCTCTCTCGCTCCGGAGTCGGGTAATGTCACGGTCGTTGGCGGTTACGTCGCAGCGATCATCCGTGCGCTCGAAGCTCGCGGCGTCGCGATCGAGACCATTCTGCAGGCGTGCGGCATTCCACGCGTGCCATCGAATGATCCGCTGACTCGCATACCGCTGACGTCGGTGCGGAGGCTGCTCGCGGCGGCCGTAGACCTGACCAACGATCCGTACATCGGCCTGTATGCCGCCAACTTTCTGCACGCCGCCAACCTTCACGCGTTGGGCTACGCGCTGCAGGCGAGCGGCAGCCTGCGCGAGTTTTGCGAGCGGCTGGCACGCTATTTCCGGCTCCTTTCGGGCAACTCGCGGCCGGAGTTGAACGTCAGCGCACACGAAGCGCGCCTGGAATTTCCGCTGGTTACCGAGTCGCCGCCGCTGACCGACGACGTGTTCGGGCTGTTCCTTGTCCATCTGATTGCGGAACTGTCCGACGGCACGATCCGGCCGATTCGCGTCGAGCAGCACCGGCCCGCCCCGCCCGACGATGGCGTTCGCCATCGGCGCGCGTTCGGATGTCCGGTTTCGTTCGGCGCGCCGCATACGCTGCTGATATTCCGCGCCGAAGCACTGGACCTGCCGTTGACGGGTGCCAGCCGCGAACTGGCCGAACAGAACGAACGCATCGTCGTCGCATATCTGGCCAAGCTCGATCGAGGCGACATCCAGAACCGCGTCCGAGCAATCCTGCTGCAGCAGTTGCCGTCCGGCACCGCGACCAAGGAAGGCGTTGCAGGCAAGTTGTGCATGAGTCCACGCACGCTGCAGGTCAAGCTGTCGAAGAGCGGAACGACGTTCCAGGACGTCGTCAATGAAACGCGCCAGGCGCTGGCGTGCGGCTACATGGACAACTCCGGGTTGTCGATCACCGAAATTGCCTATCTGCTCGGATTTTCCGACACCAGCAACTTCAGCCGCGCATTCCGGCGCTGGACAGGGCGCTCACCGCGCGCCTATCTCGCGAGATCGTAGCCAGGTTTCCAGGCTTCCGTCCTCTACTCTCGACAAGAAGACCCGCGGATATGCCGCGGCCTCCGTCGCGAACGAGTTACCTCACTTCCGATGAGATGTCCCTTCTCTTTCCCTCAGTGAATGACCAACCCGCTTACTCTGCCGCGTCGCTGTTGCCAGACGAAAACGGGGATTCCACAGATCAACAATATCAGGCCATACAGCACTGCCGTGGGGCCGCAGCCGTACAGCGTGAATACCGAAAACGCGAACGCGATGCACTCGATCACGCCGATCCGCAGGCGTTTGCCGTCACGCGCTGCGATCAAGCCGCACGCGAGCGCACAGAACGCATAGGGAATGACCGCAGCCATCGTGCTGAGACTGACGATGAGGTTGTATACCGCGGCGAACCCGGGCGCGCCCGATACCTGCACGAGCAGCAACACGGTCGCTAGACCGGCTGAGATCACGATGCCGAACGCGGGCACGCCGCGCGGCGACAGACGACCGAACAAAGGCGGGAACAACCCATCCTGCGCGGCCGCCATCGGAACCTGCGCCATCAACAGCGTCCAACCGTTCAGCGCCCCGATCGACGAAACGATGACGCCAATCGACACGACGTAGCCCGCCCAGGGTCCCCACATCGTGGACGCCGCGTCCTGGAACGGCGCGATCGAACCGATCAGCTGCTCGCGCGGTACGACGCCCATCACCACCAGCGTACCGAGCACGTACAGCAATCCCGCAACGCTGATGCCGAGGATGGTCGAGCGCGGAATGGTCCGGTCCGGATCGCGCACGTCTCCCGCCGGCACCGTCGCAGACTCGAGGCCGAGATACGCGAACATCGTCAGCGGCGCCAGCGCCGCCATCGACGCCAACAGCGGCTCACCGCTCGGGTTGAACTCCGTGAGCTGCGCCGGATCGATGAAGAACAGCCCGATCAACGCAACGCCGGCAAACGGCACGAGCTTCGCGTAGGTCGTGACTTCGGCGAACAGACCGGCCGCCTTGACCCCGCGCAGGTTGACGATCGCAACGAACCAGATCGCGCCCACCGTCAGCACGACCGCTATTGCCTGACTCTTCAGCTGCGGCATCAGATTGACGATGGCGCCGGTGAACGCGAGCGCCATGACGGGCAGCGACGCCCAGATCGAAATCCAATAACCCCACGCGATCAGGAACCCGGCAAAGTCACCGTAGCCCATCCGGGTATACGCGTAGGGTCCACCGGTCGCCGGTGCGATGCGCGCGAGCCGCGCGAACGCGAGGCCGAGACAGATCGCGCCGGCGCCCATGACGATCCACATGACGATCGCGAGCAACCCGTAAGGCGCGACGGCCGACGGCGACAGATAGAACCCGGAACCGACCATGTTGCCGACGACGATCGCCGTGCACGCGGCCAGCCCGAGTCCGGCTGGTTTGACGGTCATGCGAAGACCGTCGGTCCCTTCGCTGCGATCGTCGTGCCGGCCCGACCAGCGATGATCTCGTTCAGGTCCGCGAGTGCACCGATTGCGGCAACGTTGCCCGTCGCCGACGCGAATCGACACGCCGCCTGCACTTTGGGCCCCATGGAGCCCGCCGCGAACTCGTAGCGGGCCAACGACTCTGATGAGGCGCGTCGGATCACCTTCTGCGAGGGCTTGCCCCAATCGGCGTAAACCGCGTCCGCATCAGTGAGCATGACGAACAGATCGGCGTTCAGCTCCCGCGCCAGCAGCTCCGAACATAGGTCCTTGTCGATGACGGCCTCGACGCCGACGAGTTTGCGGTTCTCGCCCTTCTTGTACATTGTCGGAATGCCGCCGCCGCCGGCGCAGATGACGATGGTGCCGTGATCGATCAGCCAGCGGATCGGCCGGATCTCGAAGATGCGTTGCGGCAACGGCGACGCCACGACACGCCGCCATTTTTTGCCGTCCGCTTTAAATATCCAGCCTTTTTCCTTAGCAATCCTGTCGGCTTCCGGCTTCTCGTACACCGGTCCGACGAACTTGGTCGGATTGGCGAATCCCGGATCGTCCGCGTCGACTTCCACCATCGTCAGCAACGTTGCAAACGGCACTTCGAAGGGGAGCAGATTGCCGAGTTCCTGCTCGATCATGTAGCCGATCATGCCTTCGGTCTCGGCACCGAGAACGTCCAGCGGATACGCCTCGTCGGGTTTGTACGCAGCCCCCTGCAGCGCCAGCAGGCCCACTTGCGGACCATTGCCGTGGCTGATCACCAGCTGATGCTGCTTGGCGATCGGCGCCAGCGCTTCCGCTGCGACGCGGATGTTGGCGCGCTGCACGTCCGACGTCATCGGCTCGCCGCGTTTCAGCAACGCGTTTCCACCCAGTGCGACGACTACGCGCATGGTCAGTCTCCGAGCGTGGCGACGAGCAACGCCTTGATCGTGTGCAAGCGGTTCTCCGCCTGCTCGAACGCAACGTTCGCTTCCGACTCGAACACGTCGTTGGTCACTTCCACGCCGTTCGTCAGCCCATAGTCTTCGCCGATCTGTTTGCCGATCGTGGTTTCCATATC
>DATJGR010000122.1:0-6155 GCA_035494855.1 Pseudomonadales bacterium
GCTCCAGCACCCATATCTCGCCCCGCATTTGCGCCGCGACGAACGCGGAGCGCTGTGCGCGCATCGAACCCGGTCGCCATTGGTCTATGCTGCGCTGGCTCATCCAGGTGGCGGCGTCTTCGAGTAGTTCGATGAACGCGGTCACTTCGTCGAGTTTGGCGGGTCTCAATCGCATCGCGCGTTTCGCTTCGGGACACGGCGCAGTCTACAGTGACCCGCCTGCGCGGCAGCGATAGCATCCGTGCACCCCATAGGAGTTCGCCATGTCTACCCCATCCCTTCGCGACCGACGCGTCGTCGTCATCGGCGGCAGTTCCGGCATCGGCTTCGCCGTCGCACAGCTCGCGCTCGACGACGGCGCGCAGGTGGTGATCGGTTCGAGCGGGGCCGATCACGTCGAAACGGCCGTCGCACGATTGGGCAACGGCGCATCCGGCCAAGCAGTAGACGTGAAAGACGAAGCGAGTGTGGCGGCGTTCTTCGAACGCGTCGGGGCGTTCGACCATCTCGTGTACACGGCGGGCGACTGGAGTCCGCTGCGCGGCGGCGGCGCGATCGCGCAGCTCGACCTCGTCGGTGCCACCGCAACGTTCACGGTGCGTTTCTGGGGTGCGTTGTCCGCAATCAAGCACGCGCAGGGACGCATTTCTCCCAGCGGCTCTGTCACCCTCACCGACGGCGTGATCGCGCATCGCCCGCGCAAAGGCGCGGTGATCAGCACGGCGATGGCCGGCGCGATCGAGCATATGACGCGGGCGCTCGCAGTGGACCTCGCGCCGCTACGCGTGAACGCCGTGTGCCCCGGTCTGGTTCTCACGGAAGTGTGGAACAGCATTCCGGCGGATCGTCGCGAAGAGCAGCTTCGAAAAATGACGGAGCACCAACCGTTGCCGCGCGCCGCCGATCCGAAGGAGGTCGCGCAGGCCTACCTGTATCTGATCCGCGGCGGCTTCTCGACCGGACAGGTGCTGGTGGTCGACGGCGGCAGGACGCTGATCTAGCGATCCAGCTCAGGCGCGCGGCTTCTTACGCCGGTTTGGCGGAGGCGTACCGCGATTCGAGCGCGCGATAGAGTTCGTCGGGAAAGGACCCGGACGCGTCATCGAGTTCCCCAACGAGTTCGAACAGGTGCTCGTTGTCTTCGCGGCCCAACCAGACCTTGATGTACGTGCCCGATTTGTAGCCGTTCGCCTGGCGGAAATTGTTCAACACGTTCTTGCCGATGTAGATCCGGTACAGCTCGTCGAGATCGAGCGGCAAGGCGGCCATCAGCTCGACGAATGGGTCCACCGGAAATCCGCGTTGCGCCAGCACCGCGCCGGCCAACGTCTCCACCGCGTCGCGAAAGTCGCCGCGCGGCGAAGACCCGATGCGATCGAACGCTGCGACGATCGACGCATCCATCCGTTTCGAATCGATGCGTCCCTCGCGGATCAGCTGCGACAGGCCAAAGTGCCAGATGTCGACGATCTCGAGCTTCACCTGCTCGAGATCGGTGCTCTGGTGCTTCCACCATTTCCAGCCGAAGTGGTCGAGCAGCTCGGCGCACTCGACCCAGATCGCGCGATAGTAGGCGTGACCCTGGTGGCGCCACTGCGGATGAACGTTGGCGTTCAGCGCATCCTGCAGCTCGGCCATCGCCGCGAGTTGCTGCTCCACTCTGCTTACGGCCATCGATCAGGCCTGCTGCAGGAACTCGACCCAGTTGCCGTCGGGGTCTTCGACGATCGCGATGCGGATGCCCGGGCGGATCTCGCGCTCCGGCACCACGATGGTCCGTCCGGCCTTCTCGCACGCGCCGACCAGTTCCGAAATGTTCGATACCGAGATCGTCCAGTAGCGATAGCCGGTGGAGCCACCGATGCCGCCCGGGGGTGATACAGCCGGCGGTGCTTTCGCGGGTACGACGACTTTGATGAGGCTGTCGCCGCACAGCAGTCGATGCATCGTACCGCCGCCATTCGGCATCGGCATGTCCCCTTCGTGCTTGAACCCCAACACGTCCCGATAGAATCCGAGCGCCGCCGGGCCGTCTTTCACGATGATGCCGAGGTCGATCGCCTTCTTCGTCAGTTTCACGCCCACGTGTGTCCCCTGTATCTCTCGTTGCGGTGGTGCATTATCTTGGATTCTCCTGTTCAAACAACCCGTGCCGAGGTGTGCGAGTGGCCGGCGGCCCCATCACAGCGATGATCATGCATCCGGTCGTGAAGGAAGAGCTGCTGCGCGAAGCGCATCTGCAACGGCTGGAGCGCACCTGCCGACTGGTCGATCAGATGCCGTTCCGGAACTTCGACGGTCTCGGCGACGAAGCGCCGCGCATCCAGGTGCTGATCACCAGCTGGGGATGCCCACGGATCGATCGCAGCGTGGTCTCGACGCTGCCAGGGCTCAAGCTGATCGCGCATCTCGCGGGCTCCGTCAAAGGCTTCATCGACGAGACGGTGTGGCGCATGGGCGTTCAGATCACCAACGCCGTCGCCGCCAACGCGGTGCCGGTGGCCGAGTACACGCTGGCGGCGATCCTGTTCTCGAACAAACACGTGCTGCAGCTGGCCGACTTCTATCGCCGCCATCACGAGAACCGCGCGCCGTGGACGAAAGAAGCGCCGAACGTCGGCAACTACAAGAAGACGGTCGGGTTGATCGGCGCGTCGCACGTCGGTCGCAAAGTGCTCGAGCTGTTGCGGCCATTCGACATGAAGGTGCTGATGTACGACCCCTACATGACACCGCTGCAGGTGCGCGAACTCGGCGCGCACAAAGTGGGGCTGTCGGAGTTGCTGTCGAATTCCGACGTGGCGTCGATGCACGCGCCGTTGCTACCTGAAACCCGCCACATGCTCGGCGCGCGCGAGTTCGCACTGATGCGAAACGGGGCGACGTTCATCAACACCGCGCGCGGTGCCGTGATCGACCAACAGGCGCTCGAGGCGGAGCTCATCAGCGGTCGATTGAACGCAGTGCTCGACACCACCGAACCGGAAGTGCTACCTGACGAATCGCCGTTGTATCGACTGCCGAACGTGCTGCTCACGCCGCACATCGCCGGCTCGCTCGGCACCGAAACGCAGCGACTGGCCGACTACGTCGTCGACGAAGTCGAACGCTTCGCGCGCGGCCAGGCATTGAAGCATCGCGTGCGCTACGACGAACTGGTGCGATTGGCGTAGCGTCAGCGCGGCACAGCGTTGACTCGTTTGATGCGGCCGGTGTCTGGCACCGTCGTTGACTCGTTTACTCGGCGGGTCGCGTCGGGCGGGGAATTGTGGGTCAATACCTGCGACACGAATTCGGAGGCAGAAGACGATGGACCTGACGTACGGCGGCGAATATGAACGCTTTCGCAACGAGGTGCGCGACTTCATCGCCACGCACCGCGATGCAGCGCCCGACGGTCAAGGCATGCGCGCCGAGAAGACGCGCGCGTGGCAGAAGATGCTGATCGAGCGCGGCTACACCGCGCGCACGATTCCGCGGGAATACGGCGGGTACGGCGGCGATGCGGACATTCTGAAGGCGCGCATCATCGCCGAAGAATTCGCACAGGCGCAGGTGCCGGCCGGCCTCGGCGGTCAGGGCATCTCGATGCTGGTACCGACGCTGCTCGAAATGGGTACCGAAGAACAGAAACGCCAGTTCATCGCGCCGACGCTGCGCGGCGAAACGATCTGGTGTCAGGGCTATTCCGAGCCCGGCGCCGGTAGCGACCTCGCCAGCCTGCGCACGCGCGCGGAACTCGACGGCGACGAATGGGTGGTGAACGGCCAGAAAATCTGGACCAGCACCGCGCAACACGCCGACTGGATCTTCTGTCTCGTGCGCACCGAACCGAACGCGCCGAAGCACCAGGGCATCAGTTTCCTGCTGTTCTCGATGAAGACGCCCGGCATCGAAGTGCGGCCGCTAAAGACGATGACCGGAGACGCGACGTTCAACGAAGTGTTCTTCACCGACGTACGCGTGCCGAAAGGCCAGATCGTCGGCCGACGCGGCGAAGGCTGGCTGGTGGCGAACTCGATCCTGCGCCACGAACGCAGTTCACTGGGCGACCCGAACGCAATGCTGACGCGGCTGAACGCGCTGACCGAACTGATGAAGAGCGAAACGCTGGACGGCCGCCGCCTCATCGACGATGCCGTGTATCGCGACCGGCTGATGAAGATCCAGGGCGACGTGATGGCGATGCGGCTGAACGATCTGCGCCTCTTGTCGGCGAAGCTGAACAACAAGAACGCGAGTCTCGCCGGCATGATCGTCAAACTGAAAGGCACCGAACTGCGGCACGACCTCGAGTCGCTCGGCATCGACGTGCTTGGCGAAATCGGCGCGCTTTACCGGGACGAGCACGGCGATGCCCCATATCTGAAGGACCACGGCCTCTACCAGTACCACTACATGTTCTACCTTGGGCTGATCATCGGCGGCGGCACGTCGCAAATTCAGAAGAACATCATCAGCGAACGCGGGCTCGGCATGCCCAAAGAACCGAAACTGAACAAGGAAGCCTGATCGTGGAATTCGGACTCTCGCAAGAACAGGAATTCCTCCGCGACACCCTTACGCGATTTCTCGCCGACAACGCCGGGCTCCCGCGCGCGCGCCGGTTCGCGGACGGCGACGAGCGCCGCGCGCAGGATCTGTGGGATGGTCTCGTCGCGCTCGGCGTGCCGGGTCTCGTCATTCCGGAAGCGCACGGCGGTGTGGGTCTCACGACGCTCGATGCCGCAACCGTCGCGCAGACGCTCGGCGCCGCGATCGCGCCGGTGCCTTTCATCGGCACCGCCATCCTCGTACCGCGCGCATTGATCAAAGCGGGCAGCGCCGATCAACAGGCCGAATGGCTACCGCGCATCGCGGCCGGCGAAACGATCGTCGGCGTCGCCGTGTCGGAAGCGGCGAGCGGCGCGCGCGAAGGCGCAAAAGTCACCGCGAGCGCCGGCAGGTTGTCGGGCAAGACGCTGTTCGTACTCGATTTCGAAGCCGATGCGTATCTGGTGGCAGACGACCGCCGGCGCCTGTATCTGGTCGACGCCAACGCCAAAGGTCTGACGCGCCGCGACCTTCGGACGATCGATGCGACGCGGCGCGTCGGCGAACTGGTGCTCGACGGCGTCGCCGCACAACTGCTGCCCGCGAGCGAAGACGCGGCGGTGCTTGCCGACGTGCTCGACGTCGGGCGCGTGCTGCTCGCGGCCGACACGTTCGGCGCGGCGCAGAACATGCTCGATCAGGCGGTGGCGTATTCGCTCACGCGCGAGCAGTTCAATCGTCCGATCGGTTCCTTCCAGGCGGTCAAACACATGTGCGCGGAAATGGCCGCCGAACTCGAGCCGTGCCAGTCGCTGGTCTGGTATGCGGCCCATGCGGTCGATGCGATTCCCGGCGAAGCGCGCGTCACGGCGTGTCACGCGAAGGCGCACGTCGCCGAGGCCGGCAAGTTCGTCGCGAAAACCGCCACTGAGGTGCACGGCGGGATGGGTTTCACCGACCTGCTCGGCCTGCACTACTGGTTCAAACGCATCGGCCTCAATCGTCAACTGCTCGGCAGTCCCGAGCGGCTGCGCGAAGAGGCCGCGCGCGTGCAGGCGCTGATCGAATGACGGTCGTCTGACTACCTCGGGGCACGCATTGAATTCACGTTCTGTGCCCCCACGATTGGCCCATCGTCCACTTTTGGCAGGCAACACATGACCGATACGGTTCAGACGCTTCCAGTCCTTCCGCTGAAGAACACCGTGGTGTTCCCGGAGCTGGTCGTGCCGCTTGCAGTCGGCAGGCCGAAGTCGCTCGCCGCTGTGAAAGCGTCTTCCGAGCACAGCCAGCAGCTGCTGACTGTAGCTCAGCGCGACGCCGAGCAGGACGCTCCCGATCGCGCGGGCATCCACGACATCGGCACGCTCGTCACAATCAAGCGCGTCGAGCGCCGCGACGGCGGTGCCAACGTCATCGTGCAGGGCATCCAGCGCGTGCGGGTACTGGCGGAACAGAGCAACGAAGATCATCTCGATGTGACGTTCCGGCCGTTGCCGAACCTGCACGTCGACGCAAACGACCCCGACGGTCCGCGCGTGGATGCGCTCGTTCTCGAAAACCTCGAACTCGCTCGCGCCATCGCGCAGATGTTCGACTCCGAGAACGGCTTGCAGGTTTTC
>DATJGR010000123.1:0-10019 GCA_035494855.1 Pseudomonadales bacterium
GGAAACGTACAGGAGGAAGAAGGAAAGTAGACGCCCTACGCGGGTCGCAAGCGGATCGGACCAGTAACCGGCTAGACCCCTCACCATCGTCGTTGAGCATCGCGATTTACGATCAGCGAGCCTACCTCAAAATGCCGCGGCCCGCGGAGCCGAGGATTTCGCTCCCAGACGTGCTGGAAGTAGCTTCCTCGGCCCGCGGGCCGCGCCGACGTCCGACGGCTGTCAGGCCGGTTTTACCTTCAGGTTGTTCTTCACGGTGACGACGCCATCCGTTCCTTTGGCGATCGCAACCGCCTTATCGACGTCGGACTGCGTCTTCGCGGTGCCGCTCAGCCAGACGACGCCGTTTGCGTCGGTGTCGACCTGAATCTGAGTCAGGCTGGCCAGATGCTCAGACGCGAGTTTCGCTTTGATCTTCGTCGTGATCGCCGAATCCTTGACGAAGGTCGTCGGTTGGCTGCGATCCATGTCCGCGTCTTCCCCCGCGTAAGTGACCATCGGGGTGGCGAGCGAACCGCCGACAACCAAACACGTAATGGCGAGTGCCTTCTTCATGATTTCTCCTTGGAGCTCGTTGCACGGTCCGCAGGATGATCGCAAGCCTCCGGACCGCGCGAACATTCCCGGAAAGCCCGTATGCGGGTAGGGCTGCTCCTACCCGTGTCCTACACGCTCCCGTCGAGGCGCGCCGCGCGCTGCAGCAGCAGGTCGCGTTCGCGCGCGTTGTTCGCGAGCGAGGCCGCGCGTTCGAACTCCGAGCGTGCTTCGTCAGTGCGTCCGAGCTTCGCCAGCAGATCGCCGCGCACGCTTGGCAACAGGTGATAAGCGGCGAGCGAAGCCTCGGAAGTGAGTTCGTCGACGAGCTCGAGCCCGGCGGCCGGACCGAATGCCATCGCGACGGCAACGGCGCGATTGAGTTCCACGATCGGCGATGGCGCGATCTGCGCGAGCGCGTCGTACAACGCGACGATGCGCGGCCAGTCCGTCTCGTCGGGCGTTCGCGCCCGCGCGTGACACGCCGCGATGGCCGCTTGCACGGCATATGGACCCAATCCGGCGCTGCCGAGAGTTTCCGCACGCGACAGCGCGACGAGCCCGCGCCGGATGAGCAGCGGGTCCCACCGCGATCGGTCCTGATCGAGCAGCAGCACCGGTTCCCCGCTCGGGCCAACGCGCGCACGAAGGCGCGACGCCTGGATCTCCATCAGAGCGACGAGGCCGTGCACCTCGGAATCTCCGGTCGCGAGCTCGGCCAGAATGCGGCCGAGCCGCAATGCTTCTTCGCACAGCGCGGGCCGCATCCAGTCATCGCCGGCCGTAGCGGCGTAACCCTCGTTGAAGATCAGGTAGATCACCTCGAGCACCGAGGCGGTCCGCGACGCGAGCTCCGCGGCCGGCGGCACATCGAACGGCACGTGTGCTTCGGCCAGCGTGCGTTTCGCGCGCACGATGCGCTGCGCGATGGTCGGCTCGGGAACCAGGAACGCGCGCGCGATCTCCTGTGTGGTGAGCCCGCCGAGCATCCGCAGTGTCAGCGCCGCGCGCGCTTCGCGCGACAACACCGGATGACACGCGATGAATATCAGCCGCAGCAGGTCGTCACCGATCGGATCGTCGAATGCGGCGTCGGTCGATGCGGCGAGGTTGGCGGCCGCGTCCTCGAGCATCGACTCGGTCTCGCGCGTCAAGGCGTCCTGTTTGCGCTCATGCAGCGAACGGCGCCGGATCCAGTCGATGGCGCGGTGCTTGGCGATCGCGGTCAGCCAGGCGCCGGGTCGATCGGGCACGCCGTGCTCCGGCCATTGTTCGAGCGCCGCAACGAGCGCGTCCTGTGCGAACTCTTCGGCGAGACCGACGTCGCGCAGGATGCGCGCGAGTCCGGCGATGATCCGCGCCGATTCGATGCGCCACACCGCTTCGACCGTCCGATGGACCCGTTCCGTGCCGGCCACGTCCGTGCGTCCGCTCGCGTCAGGTGTAGCACGGACCGAATTCGCGCACCTCGACGGTGGCCCATTCCGCCGCGGGACATTCTCGTGCCACCGCGACCGCCTGTTCGCGCGTGTCGCACTCGAGCAGGAAGAAACCGCCGACGATCTCCTTCGCTTCCGCGAACGGACCATCGACCAACGTCGGCTTGCCGTCGCGCACCCGCACGCGCACGCCGGTGTCGTCCGAACGGAGCGACTGACTCGAGACGAGCAGTCCGCGCGAGCGCAGCGAGTCGCCGAAGCGAAGCATCCGTTCGTGCAGCTGCCGGCCCGCGGCTTCGCCACGTTCGTGGCGCTGCCCGGCCGGTTCCATGATCAACAACATGTACTGCATGGCATCCTCGGTTGCACGCGCAGGTCACATCGTAAACCCGCCGCGTCGATCACGCGGTGAGTTGCACGGTCCAACCGACACCGAAACGGTCGGTCAACATGCCGAAGCGCGGCGCGAAGAACGTCTTTTCGAGCGGCATCCGCACGGCCCCGCCGTCGGCGAGCCCGGCGAAAATCCGTTCCACCGCAGCCGCGTCGGCCAACGACAGCGACAGCGAGAAACCGCGAAAGCCCGGCTCAGCGGTTGGACCGTCGGTCATCAGCACCATCGAGTCGCCGATGCGGATCGCGGCGTGCATGACCTTCTTGTCCATGCCGGGCGGCAGCCGACCCGGCTCCGGCGGCTCCGGGCTCTCGCCGAAGTGCATCAGCATTTCGACCTTTGCGCCGAGTACGCGCCGGTAGAACTCGACCGCTTCTTCGCAGCGGCCGTTGAAATAGAGGTACGGTTGAATTTCCATGACGGTTTCCTTTTCTCTGTGTCTTGGGGGTGGGCCGCGTCAGCGGCCCTTGGCAAGTTGTGCGGCCTGCTGACGCAGCCGCTCTTCCTGTTCGCGCAGTTCCGGCGTCAGCTCGGCGCCGAAATCCTCGGCTTCGAATACCGGCCGCAGCTCGATCACCGATTCGGTGCCGGTGGGGTTCGGACAGCGCTTGATCCACTCCACCGCCTCTTCCATCGACTTCACCTGCCACAACCAGAAGCCGGCGACCAGTTCCTTCGTTTCGGAGAACGGACCGTCGATGACGGTGCGTTTCGTGCCGGAAAACCGCACGCGCTTGCCTTTGGACGACGGGTGCAGACCTTCGCCGGCCAGCATCACGCCGGCTTTCACCAGTGCCTCGTTGTACTTGCCCATTTCGGTGAGCAGTTCCTCGCTCGGCATCACGTTCGCTTCGGTGTCGCTGTTTGCCTTGATCAGTACCATTACTCGCATGACTGTTGCCTCTCGTTAGTAGAGCGCACCACGCTGCTCTTACAGATACGTCGAACCACCTTTTTTGAAATCGACACGACCTGGAAAGAAAAGTTCTAGGCGCGTCGTCGCGCGAGTCGGGTTACCGAGAGTTGCGCAGATGCGCGCGCAAAGTCGTTAAGATTCGTCCTTCGACCCGCTCACCGAACGACCCTGCCAAGGGGCCGTGAAAGACCGAGGAAACGCAATGAGTAGTACCGGACAACAGGATGCGCAACGCGACCAGGGCGAGCGTTTCGACGTGATCGTCGTCGGCGCCGGATTCGCCGGCATGTATCTGCTGCATCGGCTGCGCAGGATGGGATTGACCGCGCGAGTGTACGAAGCAGGCCGCAGCGTCGGCGGCACGTGGTACTGGAACCGGTATCCCGGTGCGCGTTGCGACGCGGAGAGCCTCGCCTACTCGTACTCGTTCTCGTCCGAACTCGAGACCGAGTGGGACTGGTCGGAACGCTACGCTACGCAACCGGAAATCCTGCGCTACGCGGAGTACGTGGCGGACAAATTCGATCTGAAGCGCGACATCCGCTTCGAACGTCGCGTCACGAGTGCGCGTTACGACGATGCCCGCAACAGCTGGAGCGTGGAAACCGATCGCGGCGATCTGGCCGTTGCGCCGTTCTGCGTGATGGCAACCGGCTGCCTGTCGGTACCGCAGGAACCGCAGATTCCCGGATTGAAGGAATTCGCGGGAAACCTTTATTGGGCCAGCCGATGGCCGCATCAGCCGGTGAGCTTCGCGGGACAGCGCGTCGGTGTGATCGGCACCGGTTCGTCGGCGATTCAGGCGATTCCGGTGATCGCCGAACAGGCGGGCCATCTCACCGTGTTCCAGCGGACGCCGAATTTCAGCGTGCCGGCGTGCAATGCGCCGCTCGATCCGGCGTTCGTCGACGCGTTCAAGGCGAACTATCCGGCGCATCGTCGCAATCATCGGCTCGGGATGGGTGCCGGGTTCGGCGATCTGCAGGTGGAGCCGCATCCGGGTGGACCGGTGCTCGAAACGGCGGCGGGCAAATCGCAAGCGGAGGTGCGTGGGCTGCTCGAGAAATACTGGCGCATCGGTGGGGCGAACTTCATCGGCACCATCGCCGACACGATGATGAATCCGGAGACGAACCGCGTGGTTGCCGATTTCGTGCGCGACAAGATTCGCGCGGTGGTGAAGGACCCCGCAACGGCCGATGCGTTGTGTCCCACGTCGCATCCGATCGGCACGAAGCGCATCTGTGTGGATTCGGCGTACTACGAAACCTACAACCGCGCCAACGTGAAGCTGGTGAACCTGCGCACCAACCCGATCGATCGGATCGAAGCGCGCGGAATCAGAATGCGCGACGGTACGTTCCACGAACTCGACACGCTGGTGATGGCGACCGGTTTCGACGCGATGACCGGCGCATTGTTGCGAATCGACTTGCGCGGTTCCGGCGGCGCGTCGCTGGCAGAAAAATGGGCAGCAGGGCCGCGCACGTATCTCGGCCTCGGCATGGTGGGATTTCCGAACCTGTTCACGATCACCGGGCCGGGCAGCCCGTCGGTGCTCAGCAACATGCTGGTGTCGATCGAGCAGCACGTCGATTGGACCGTCGAGTGCATCGACTACATGCGCAAACACGGTCATCGGCGCATCGAGCCGGTGCCGGCTGCCGAAGATCAGTGGGTGGATCACGTGAACGAAGTGGCGAACGCCACGCTGTTTCCGCAGGGCGGCTCGTGGTACCTCGGCGCCAACATTCCAGGTAAGCCGCGCGTGTTCATGCCGTATGCAGCAGGCGTAGGTCCGTATCGGGAGATCTGCGAGCGTGTCGCGGCGAACGGCTACGAAGGATTCTCGTTCGGCGCGTGAGCGCACTGTGATAGTTTGCGCGTCGATAGTGGCGAGGCACTGGATCCAACGCTTTTTCGGAGGGTGACATGGCGAAACAAAAAGAACGGCCGACCGTCGGCAGCGACGGGCGCGCGCTGCCGGTGCTGCCGCCCGATCGTGACGCGCGGGTGTGGGCGCGGCTCGTCCGCGTGATGTTCTATACGCCCGGCTTCCTCGGTTTGTTGTTGATCAAGGCGGGAGAGCCGGCGGCGTTCGGCATCACGGTGGAACTGCTGATGCTGGCGAGCGGCGCCGCGATCGTCGGTGGGCTGTTCATCGGCACGCAGTCGGCGGGCGACAACTCCGCGAAGGTCGGCACCTGGAGCGGCGCGCTGATCCTCGAGCTGCTGGCAACGGTGCCGTTTCTGTGTGCGGTGCCTTCGCTGTTCCACGAACTCGCCAACAGTACGCTGCTTCATCCGAAAGCGCCGGACGCCGTCGATGTGGCGCTCGGGCCGTCCGAATTGTTGCCGGCTGTCGCCATCCTGCCGTTCATGCTGTATCAGCTCGCCGGGTTCGGAACGCTGCATTACGTGGTGTCGAAAGCGACCAACTGGATCATCAACGGCGGCATTCTGGTGCTGATCATCGTCAGCTACATCGCGAACCGGATGGGCAACTTCGTCGAAGAGCGCATGTGCGTCGGCGCGCTGGTGGTGGCGATGGCGATCACGGTGTTCTACGGCGTGATGAAACTGCGTTCGATGCAGGCCGACTTCGACGCGCGCGTTCCGAAGAAGGAACCGAAAGCAGAGAAAGCCTGACGGTCAGGCCGCGCGCCCCTGTGCGCGCCACGCGGCCGGCGACAGATTCGTCCAACGGCGGAACGCACGCGTGAATGCGCTGGCGTCTGCATATTCGAGCACGCCTGCGATCTCGGTGATCGCCATGCGGGTGTCCTCGAGCAGCTGCCTCGCGATCTCGTAGCGGGTTTCCATCGCGAGGCGGCGAAAACTGGTGCCTCTGGCGACCAGTTGGCGACGCAGCGTGCGCGACGGTACGCCGAGCACCCCCGCAATCGACTGCTCCGTTGCGCGTCCCGTGGGAATCATCGTGCGCAACGCCACGCGCACCTGTTCGACGAGATCGCTGAACTGCGCCGACTCCAGCGACAACGTACGCAGCAACAACGCATGAAGCGCGGTGTCGGTGCCCTGAAGTGGCCGGTCGAGCCAGGTCTTTTCGAAGCGCAGCTCGGTCGCGTCGGCGTCGAACTCCAGCGGCGCCTTGAAGAAACGGTTGTACGGTTTGACGTCCTCGGGACGCGCATGCGAGAACGTTGCCGCGGTGGGTCGCCAACGGTTGCCGCACAACGAACGCAGCATGTTGTAGCTCATCGCCGCGACGAGGTCGTTCACCTGCGCGGTGCCCTGCATGTCGCGCTGATAGATCAGATACCCCATCGATGCGTGCGTGCCGCTGACGATGCGCGTCGGAATACCGCCGCGGTTCTGCAGGTGCAGGTGCAGAATCAGACTGCGCAGCGCCGCGTCGACGGTGGGTGACTGACGCATGAGCGCACCGACGCGGCCGAGCGTCTCCACGTCGGACTGCTGCCCGACGAGCAGGCCGAAGTGCGGACACGCCGTTGCTTCTGCACAACGCAGCAGCAGTAGACCTGCGGTACGAAACGGCATCTGATTTTCCGCATCGTCGAACGCCGCCGCATCCACGCCTACCTGCCCCAACAGTTCCGTTGGGTCGACGCCCTTCTCGCGCAGAAGTGCCGGAATCGGCAACAGCGTTGCCAGCCGCACGATGCCGCCGTCGTCGAGATCGAGCTGCTCGTTGGTGAGTCTGCTGGCTTGGGAGTCGGCGCGGAGCATACGGATGCGACACTTGCGACCTTGGCCGAATAAGTCAAGTGACCGAACCAGATGTTGGTAGTCTGCGCGGTCAATTGTCGGCGTTCCGGGAGCACACAGCATGAGACGTTACGGAAGAGCGTTTGCACGAATCGGCGCATTCATTGGCGCGGCGACGCTCATGGCCGCCGCGGTAGCCGCGGATCAGGTGACCGGCGAGCTGGGCTCGCCGAGCGCGACCACCACGATTCCGGGAAATCAGATCCCGGCGCCGGCGCCGAAATTCGGTGGTGTGATCAAAGAAGAGGTGCCCGGTTCGAAGACCTGGTGGCCGCCGAAGATCGTGCCCCCTAAAGGCGCACCTAACGTGCTGTTGATCATGACGGACGACCAGGGCTACGGCGTGAGCGGCACGTTCGGCGGTGTCATCCCGACACCGGCGCTCGATCGCATCGCGAAAGCCGGTTTGCGCTACACCCAGTTCAACTCGACGGCGCTGTGCTCACCGACGCGTGCAGCGCTGATCACCGGCCGCAATCACCATTCGGTCGGCAACGGCGTCATCACCGAGCTGTCGACCGGTTACCCGGGCTACGACTCGATCATCGGCCTCGACAACGCCAGCATCGGCGAAATTCTGAAAGAGAACGGCTATGCCACGTCGTGGTTCGGCAAGAACCACAACACGCCGGCGTTCCAGTACAGCGTCGCGGGTCCGTTCGACCAGTGGCCGTCGGGCATGGGCTTCGACTACTTCTACGGATTCATGGGCGGCGAGACCGACCAGTGGGAACCGTACCTGTTCCGCGACCACACGCAGATCTTTCCGTGGATCGGCAAGCCCGGCTACAACCTCACGACCGACATGGCGGACGAGGCGATCAACTATCTGAAGCAGCTGGAAGCGGCGGCGCCGAGCAAACCGTTCTTCCTTTATTACGTTCCCGGCGGCAGTCACTCGCCGCACCAGCCGACGCAGGAGTGGATCGCCAAGTTCAAAGGCAAGTTCGACATGGGCTGGAATGCCCTGCGCGAACAGATCTTCGCGAATCAGAAGAAGGCCGGCGTGATCCCGGCGAATGCCAAGCTGACGCCGTGGCCCGACAGTCTCGCGAAGTGGGACACGTTGTCGGCGGACGAGAAGAAGCTGTTCGCGCGTCAGGCGGAGGTCTATGCCGCGTACACCGCGTACACCGACCACGAAATCGGCCGCGTCATTCAAGCGGTGCAGGATCTCGGCAAGCTCGACAACACGCTGATCATCTACATCGACGGCGACAACGGCACCAGCCCCGAAGGCACGTTGCTCGGCACGCCGAACCAGTACACGTCGTACAACGGCGTGCTCGACTTCCCCGTCGCCGAACAGCTGAAGTTTTACGACGCCTGGGGGTCGATGGCGACGTATCCGCACATGGCGGTGGCGTGGTCATGGGCATTCGACACGCCGTTCCAGTACACCAAGCAGATCGCGTCGCACTTCGGCGGTACGCGGCAAGGCCTCGCGATCTCGTGGCCGGCCGGTATCAAGGATGTCGGTGGCGTGCGCACGCAGTTCCATCACGTGATCGACATCGTGCCGACGATTCTCGAAGCCACCGGCGTGAAGGCGCCGGAGCTGGTCAACGGCATCAAGCAGGAGCCGATCGAAGGCGTCAGCATGGCGTACACGTTCGACAAGGCGAATGCGAAGGCGCCGTCCACGCGCAAGACGCAGTACTTCGAAATGGTCGCGAACCGCGGCATCTATCACGAGGGCTGGTTCGCGAACACCACGCCGCCGCACGGTCCGTGGGTGCTGAATGCGCCGCTACCCGATCCGAAGGACTACAAGTGGGAGTTGTACAACCTCGACGAGGACTATTCGCAGGCGAACGATCTGGCCGCGAAGATGCCGGACAAGCTGAAAGAGATGCAGAAAGTGTTCGATCAGGAAGCGGCGAAGTACAACGTCTATCCGCTGAGCAATGACACGTTCGCGCGCGCCACCGCGCCGCGGCCCAGCGCGACCGCGGGACAAACGGAGTTCGATTACGCGGGCTTGATGCCGGGTATCCCGAACGCGAACGCGCCGAACATCCTCGGCAGGTCGTACACGATCACGGCAGAGATCGAAGTGCCGCAGGGCGGCGGCGATGGCATGCTCGTCACGCAAGGCGGTCGATGGGGCGGGTACGCTCTATATCTGCTGAAAGGCAAACCGGTATTCGACTACAACATGCTGATCCTGGCGCAATACCGCTGGGTCGGGGAGCAGGCGTTGTCCGCCGGTAAGCACACGATCGTATTCGATTACACCTACGATGGTCCGGGCATCGCGAAGGGTGGCTCCGGTGTGTTGCAAGTGGACGGTCAGAGTGTTGCCACCGGTAAGCAGGCGAATTCGATCGCGTTCCTCAATGTCGCTGACGAGACCTTCGACGTCGGCGTCGATACCCGCACTGGCGTGAACGACAAGGACTATCAGGTTCCGTTCGCGTTCAACGGCACGATCGACAAACTCACGGTGAAGATCGGACCGTCGCAGCTGGCGCCCGCGGATCAGGCCAAGGTGGCGGAGACCGCGGCAAAAGCGCACGACTGAAGCGGCGACGCATACCACGCCGCGGCGAACGCTGCACGCGGTCGTGGCGGTGGCGCGCCTCCGCACGTAGGCTGCTTCGAAACAAAGGAGCAGAGGGGATGTCCGATCCGTCCGTGGAGACGTTCGGCTATCGCCAGGAGCTGAAGCGTTCGCTCGGCCTTGGCGATCTGCTGGTGTACGGGCTGATCTTCATCGTGCCGGGCGCGCCGATCTCGGTGTTCGGCATCGTCTTCAACGCGAGCGGCGGGATGGTGCCCCTCGTCTACATCGTTGGCGCAGTGGCGATGCTGTTCACGGCAGCCAGCTACGTGACGATGTCGCGCCACTATCCGGTTGCGGGCTCGGTTTATGCGTATGCCGGGCGGGCGATCGGCGAGAAAGTCGGATTTCTTGCCGGCTGGATCATGTTGCTCGACTATCTGTTGCTGCCGACGCTGATCTACATACTGTGCGCGGTGGCCG
>DATJGR010000124.1:0-17399 GCA_035494855.1 Pseudomonadales bacterium
GCGCGGCCGCGGCGTGATGCTGATCGGCGCGCATTTTTCCACGCTCGATCTGGCCGGTGCGCTGCTGTCACGAGCGGTCGACCTCGACGTCATCTACCGCTACAACAAGAACCCGGTGATCGAGTGGGCGATGCGTCATGGACGCGAACGCCGTTTCAGGGAAGTCATCGAACGCAGCGACACGCGCGCCGTGCTCACGCGTTTGAAGGGCGGACACACCATCTGGTATGCCGCCGACCAGGACTACGGCCGCAAGGTATCCATCTTCGCGCCATTCTTCGGCGTTCCGGCGGCAACCATCACGGCAGCGTCGCGATTCGCGCGATTCAACTCGTCTCCGGCCGTTTTCATCAGTCATTTCCGCGACGCGGCGACGCGCACGTGGTCGCTCCACTTACGCGAGATCGAAGAATTCCCCAGCTCCGACGAAGTCGAGGACGCGCGCCGCAACAACGACGCGATCGAACGCGAGATCAGACGTCACCCAGACCAGTACCTGTGGTTGCATCGGCGCTTCAAGACGCGCCCGGAAGGTGAGCCGCGTCCGTACTGAGCAGCGTCCGATAACGCGCTGCCACTGCCTCGACCGAGAACAGCTCCACCGCGCGCCTGCGCTGCATTTCGGACAGCGCCGCGCGTTCGCGCGGCAACAACGCGGCGCAGCGCTTCAACGCGGCCGTTACCGACGCCGGCGTGTCGTCGACGAAATAGAGTCCCTCCGGGCCCAGCACGCTGCGCGGGCCCGGCACGTCGGAACATACGGCGGGAACGCCCGCCAGCATCGATTCGAGCAGCGCCATGCCGAACGCTTCGTCCCGCGTCGACGCGACGACGATCGCATCGAACGCCGCGGCATATCGCGACGCCTCGGCAACGTTACCGGCGAAGTGAACGCGCCCCGCCACCCCCAATTGCGTCGCCAACGACTCCAATGCGCCGCGCAGTGCGCCATCGCCCACGAACGTCAGATGGAATTCCTCGTCCAACCCGGCGAGACCTTCGAGCGCCAGGTGCGGTCGCTTCTTCGGGTGCAACCGGCCAACGACCCCGATCAGTCGCGCGCCCGCCGGCGCTTCGAGACATTCGCGGGCTGTCTCACGCGGCAGCAGCGAGGCGTCGAAGCGTGCCACGTCGACCGGATTCGGCAAGACGAGCGTGTGCGCCGCCGGCACGCCGTATCGCCGTATCTCATCCGCCACCGCCTCCGATACGCCCGCCCAAAGCACGTCGTTCGCGAACAAACGTCTGCGCCATCGGCGCCGCCACCGCGCGAGCATGCCGAATTCGTGCGCCACCGTCACGAGCGTCGCTCCGGGGAAACTGGCGCGTGCGCGCGTGGCCACCTGATGTGCGCGATACCGGTGCGCCAGCACGAGTCGGTATCCACGATCAGCGACCGCCTCCCGCAGGCGCGCCGTCATCCGATGCGCTCCGCGCTCGATTCCCAGGTAGGTCGCATCGTTCCAACGCTCGCCTCGAGGGGCGCCGAGGTAGATCGTATCCACCTCCATCCCCGCTTGCTCGAGCGCGGCAGCATGGTTCCGGCACAAGTCGAGAAACGGCGGATGGTCGTTCGGGCAGATTTGCAACGCGCGCGGTTGCGTCATCGTCGCTTCGTCACGAGCAGGTCTTCCAGGACGAGATACTCGAGATCGGAGCCGACGAACATCGCCAGGGCGTCGGCGGGCGTGCACACGATCGGCTCGCCTTGTCGGTTCAGCGAAGTGTTCAGCACCACGGCATCGCCGGTCAGCGCCTCCATCTGCTCGAGCAACGCGTAGTAACGCGGATTCGTTGCCTGCTCCACCACCTGGACCCGGGCCGTACCGTCGCGATGCACCACTTCGGGGATGCGCCGCTTCCAGCTCTCCGCGACGTCGAACGTGATCGTCATGAACGGTGCGGGGTGATGCGACTGGATGACCTGTGGTGCGACCCGATCGAGCACGCTCGGGCAGAACGGCCGCCACCGCTCCCTGAACTTGATCTGCGCATTGATGCGATCGGCGATTCCGGCAACGCTCGGACAACCGAGAATGCTGCGCGCCCCGAGCGCTCGCGGACCGAACTCCATTCGCCCCTGGAACCACGCCACGGGATTGCCCTCTGCGAGGAGCCGCGCAGTTTCCCGCGGCACGTCTTCGAGCCGAACGCTCTCCAACGGCGCCGCAATGGCGCGCAGCGCGCGCTCGCACTCGTCGGTTGAAAACACCGGTCCCAGATACGCATGCCGCATTCGCGAGAGTTTCTCGCCGCACCCGGCTGCGACGTACGTCGCGGCGCCTAGAGCGGTCCCTGAATCTCCGGCGGCCGGCTGGACGAACAGCTCTTTCACATCGGCGCGGGCGATCAGGCGCTGATTCAGCTTCACGTTCAGCGCGCCGCCGCCGGCGAACGCGAGCTTGCCTGTCTCGGCGAGGATGGCCCCGAGATGCGTGTCGACCAGGTGCAGACACGTGTCTTCGAAAAGCTTCTGCAACGAAGCGGCGTAATGCACGAACGGCTCGTCGAGCGACTCGTCCGTGCGGCGCGGACCCAGCCAATCGACCAGCTTCCGGCTGAAGTAGTAGCCGACGCCGTCTTCACGATAGCGCCGCAGGCCCACGGTGTTGACGTATCGGGTATCCACTTCCACTTCGCCGCGTACCGGGCGGAACAGGCGCGACAGATCGTGTCGGGCGGCGTCGCCGTATGGCGCCATGCCCATCACCTTGTACTCGCCGTCGAGCATCTCGAAGCCGAGATACTCCGTCATCGCGCCATAGACACCGGAGATCGAGTCGGGATCGTACAGTTCCTTGATCTTGTGGATGCGCCCACCTTCACCGTAGCCGAAGAACGTCGTGGCGTATTCGCCCTTGCCGTCTACGCCCAGAATCGCGGTGCGTTCGGTGAAGCCCGAGAGGTGATAGGAGCTCGACGCGTGTGCGAGGTGATGCTCCACCGGTACGAACCGCGTGGTCGACCAATCGATGCCGAGCGCGGTACCCATCACCAGCACGCGTCCGCGATTGCGCCGATAGCGTCGGTTGCCGTTCAACAACGCGTCGAGCGCGCGATCGGGCGCGTACCAGTGCCGCTTCGCATAGTGCCAGCGCGCCGGCGAACCGAGCCCGATCGGCGCATACGGATACGCCACGATGTCGATGTCGCGCGCGTCGATACCCGCGAATGCGAGACAGAAACGGGCCGCGTTCAACGGCATCCGGTTCTTCGCGTGCTTCTCCCGGATGAAGCGCTCTTCTTCGGCCGCGGCGACGATCTCGCCGTCGATCAGCAATGCTGCCGACGCATCGTGATTCAGCGCTCCGGATAGCCCCAGAATGATCATCGGGTCTTGCGCGCCGCCACATTCGGGGTCAACCGCTCGAACGCCCGCGTCAACGCCGCGCGAATCGTCGCGCTGTCATTCCAGTTCGCGATGAAGCGTTCGAGGTCGCGCGCGATTCCGCGGCGCAAGCCCGCTTGCGTACGCGGCGCGCGCATCGCGTCGAGATCGATCAGATGGATGACTCCGCCCACATCGACGAAATTCGTCGCTTTTGTATCGCCGTGCACCAGGCCAGCGTGCGCCAGGTCGGCGAACAGCGTTACAAGCGCCTGAATGTGTTTGTTGGCGAATCGTTCGCGCAGGTCGACACCACCGACGTCGCGCATCACCAGATACGCATCACGCCGCATCGGACCGAGTCGGCGCTCGATCAACGCGATCGGCTTGAACGTGGCGATGCCCAGCATCCGCAAACGATGCGCGTTCTGCCACGCGCGCTGGGCCCGCGTCGGGCGCCACATCCGCCCCATCGCGTGCTGCCACGACTTGATGTTGTAACGCTTCACCACGAACGCTTCACCATCCACGTAGAGACGCGCCACCGTCGCGGTGTTTCCGGCCTTGATCACGAAACCGCGCTCGAACTGCGCGTCGATGTCTTCGAGCATCGCCGCGACCACGCCTTTGAACGACGCGCGGTCGCAAACGAGGAACCGGTCGAAACGCCGCTCAGCGTGGAACTCGCTGCAGTCTCGCAATACCTTGCGCAGGTAGTGGCGCACGCGGGCGCGTCTCGCGCGATGCACTGCTTCGATGAGCTCGCCGCCGTCCGCGTCGATGGTCTTGTAGCCGCGCGCAACCGAATATGCATGCCATGCGGCGACGAAGCCGGCCTCGGCGCGAATCCTGAACTGCGCGAGAAACAGCGCGACGTTGCGGATGCTCGCGCGCGGCGACAGCGGTTTGTCGGTTCCCATGCCGCTGACTGCGCCGCCATCGACTAGAAAGAGTCCGCGATCGGTGCGCAGCACATTGCCGAGGTGAAGGTCGTTCTGCACGATCCCGTGCTGGTGCAAACGCGCCAGCATCGTCATCGTTTGCGCCAGATCCGCGTCGTCAGCGGGCACGGCGTTCGGGAGAAACTCGAACAGCAACGCTTCGCCGCCCCCGGTCAGCGTGCCACTGCCGACAATCTCGGGCGTTGCGACTCCGGCGCGCACGAACGCCGCCTGACCGCGCTCTTCCCACTGTCGCTCCACCGACGCGCGCGGACCGACGAAGAATTTCGCTAGCACCGTGCGGCGGTCGGCGACCGCGCGCGCTACGACGCGCCGTCCGGGCAGAACCCGCAGGACCGCATCGCAATGCAGCGTTACGGTTCCCGTAGCGCCCATCAGCGATACGTCGAATTTCTCCGGCAGCGCGCGGCCGAGTCGCGCCATGTCGGCACCGGTCAGCAGCACCGCCGAAGCGGCTTCGACGTCAGTCATCGAATACACCCGGCACGTAACGATCTGTCACCAGACCCTTGCGCTGACCTTTGCGATACAGCGTGACTGCGCGGCGCTGCACGCGCGACCAGAAGCTACGGTTCTCCTTCAATGCGACTCGCAAAGGACGCCCCTCATAAGCGCGAATGAAGCGCAGTCTGTCGCGGCGCGTGATGGGCAGCTCGAGACACCAGAACAGCAGTGCGGCCAGATCCCTAACGAGCCAACGCGGGGGAATTCTGCGGCGTAACTGAGCTCGATGCAGGTCGATCAGCGACAACGACACTTTGCCCAGCTTCAGCTGTTTCTCGTCGACGAGCAGGTGATAAAGGTAGTAGTCGCGATGCACGACGCCCGCGCGATGCATCGCCCGCGTCAACTCGGCCACAGCCGTGATCAATTGACGCTTGAACGCAGGCGAGGGCGGAGCGTCGTGCCAGTTCTTCGCCAGCGTCGACAGACTGACGTGGTCCGTCAGCTCGTCGCAGACGATGAAGGACTGGCGCGTGGCAGGGCTGCGGCCGCGGATGCCGTACGCGGCTGGCGCTGGCGTCGATACGCCGAAGCGCGGCAACAGCAGGCACGCGTGGTACTCGTTGCTCGCGTCGATCACCGGCCGTCGCAGCACGAGCAGGTTCTTCAGAATCTCGCGCCAGCCTACGCCTACGTGGATCTTTGCAAAATAGCTGCGGCCGGCCGCCTCGAAGCGCAGCGTGCGACGCACCGAAACGTCTCTGAACACTTCACCTTCGAGTCGCGCGACGCGCTCGAACGGATCGTCGCCGCGCCACGCCGCGGCGAGGTCGTCACGCAGATACAGTGTGTCGGTCATCGTCCGCTCCGACGTCGAGCCGATTGCGACGCATCGACACCGGCCCGGCAACCGCGGTGATGAACTCCGCGGCGCGCGAAGGCCTGCTGTACAGATCGGCGGTTCGGCCGAACTCGATGCCGTTGCGACGCCACCGATGGCGCTGCGTCGCGTCTGCCAATGCCTCGGCCACCATACCGTTGAACGCGTCCTGCCGGAACGGACTCTCCATCACGCGTCCGGCCTCGGCACGCGTGACGACCCCTGCGTGTCCGCAGACGTCGGTAGAAATCGACGGCAAGCCGGCGACCATCGCCTCCAGCAGCACGCTGCCGCCGGGCTCGTATGACGCTGGATGCAGCAGCAGGTCTGCAGCCTGCAGAAAGCGCGGGATGTCGTCGCGTCCTTGCAACACGGTGAACCGGTCGCCGATCCGCAGTCGCTGTGCCATTCGAATGAAGCTGCGCGGATCGTCGTGACCGATCGCGATCAGTCGCGTGCGCCGCCTCACATCGTCGGGCAGTTGAGCCAACGCGATGAGCGATCGATCGAGACCGTTGTCGATGAACGCCGAACTGATCATCAGCAACAGATACTCGTCCGCACTCGCCCCGAGTTCGGCGCGCATGTTCGCGCGCACCTCGTCGGCGTTGTCGGGTGCCATCCGGTCGCGACCGACGCCCGGCGGCAGCAGCACCATGCGTTCGGGGTTGGTCGCGTAGTGCCGTTCGAACGTCGCACGCTGATTCTCCGCGATCAGCATGATACGGGTGCGCGATCCGCGCCCGAATACCGCGCGCTCTGCATCGGCGAAGTAGCGATGGCGCGCGTTGTGCCAACGCGTCGGCTGCGTCTTGGCGGCGTAACATCCCTCGGTTGCGTAGTACACGTCGAGCCCGGCCATGGCGTGAAACCCGACGGAGCACACGACCGGTTGCGCCGACAGCGCTTTTGCCACCCAGTTCGTGTAGCGGGCGTAACGCCGATGGTTGGCAATTCCGCGAGCGGGCACGATGATGACGTCCATGCCATCGGGTATGCGCCCTTCCCACGACAGCGCGTAGATGCGGATCCGGTAACCCTGCTCCTGGCAGCGCAGCGCAATGCGCATAAAGTCGCGCTGCATGCCGCCGTGCGGCAGATAGTTCAGCAGGCAGAACGCCATCTCCGGCTTCGGCGTGGGCCGCCGATAACGTCCGCTCGCGAATGCCTCGAGGCGGTCGACCGCGGTTTCGACCAATCGATAGATGTCGGGTCGGTTGCCGAACGCAATGCCGTTCTGCCGCCAACGATCGCGCTCGGGCGACGTCAGCAGCTCGACCAGCTTGTCGTCGAGCGCCAGCTGCTCGTACGGAATGTGGACGATCAGCCCCGCGTTCGCCTGTTCGACGTACTGCGCATAGCCGCAATTCTCTGTGACGAGCACCGGCAGGCCCGCGATCATCGCCTCGAGGATCACCGTGCCGGTGTTCTCGTCGTACGCCGGCAGGAGCAGTGCGTCGGCCGAGAACAGGAAGCGCGGTACGTCTTCGCGACCGCTGAAAAACGTAATGCGATCGGTTAGGCCGAGCCTGGCAATGCGTTTCTCGAACGGTTTCGCGTTGTCTTCGCCGACGACGAACAGCCGGCTCGCGCGCCGCAGCGCATCCGGCAGCGCCGCGAACGCCTCGATCGCGCGATCGAGACCTTTCTTGATGAATCCCGACCCGACGAACAACAACAGCCGCTCGTCGTCGCCGATCTGAAACTCGCGTCGAAACGCGCGGCGGACGTCCGCGCGATCGACACTTGCGCGCCGGCTGCGATCGATGCCCGGCGGCAAAGGATGCAACCGCTCCCACTGCGTTCCGTAGTGACGGCGGAACAGGGGCGTCTGCACTTCCGAGATCGTCAGAATCTCGGTTTCGCTGTCGCGGCCGAATACCGCGCGCTCGAAGTTCGAGAACAACCGGTACCGCGGCGACAACCGATACAGCCAGTTGCGCTGCGTCTGCGACTTCTCTTCGTAGCAGGAGTCGCCAGCGTAGTAGACGTCGATGCCCGGCATCTTGTTCATTCCCACCACGAGATCGACCGGGTATTCGCGCAGGTGTTCTGCCACCCATTGCGCAAAGCGCGCGTAGCGCGTGTGGTTCGTCAGCCCTTTCACAGGGGTCACCACCACGTCGACGCCGTCCATTGGCGGGCCTTCCCAGCTCAACGTGTACACGCGCACCGTGTGTCCGCGCGAGAGGTTTTCGCGTGCGATGCGTTCGAGGTCCCTGGAGATGCCGCCGAACGGGAAGTATTTGAAAAGGCAGAACGCGATCTTCACGTGCGCACCGCCGGGCCGCAAAGCGTTTGCCACACGCGTTCCGGATTGATCGTTGCGAAGCACGCAGGTTCGACCCGCATCGTATCGGCGAACACCGGAGGGCCGCGATAGCCGCACTGCCTCTTCAGGCACGGCGCGCAAACGAACTGCGCCGACAGGTTGGTGACCGACGCGCCGCGACAGCCGGTGAGCGACGCATCGGTGGGACCGTACAGCGCGAGGGTTCGTACGCCGAGCGCGGCCGCGAGATGGCCGATGCCGGAATCGGCGCTGACCACCGCGGCGCTGTGCGCCAACAGGTCGATCATGCCGCGCAGGTCGAGCCGGCGCGCCACTTCCGCGCCAGGCGCCAGCGCGGCGATGCGGCGCGCGCGGGCTTCCTCTTCTTTGCTGCCCCACGGTAGCGTCACGCGCTCGCCGCCCCGCAATGCGCGGCGCGCCAGTTCCGCCCAGAACGGCTCGGGCCAGTGTTTGCTGGTCCACGTCGTGCCGTGTGCCAGCAGCAAGCCCGACGCATCGCCGCGCTCGGCGCGCACGCCGTAGTCGATCGCAGCGACGGGTATCGGATAGCCGAGCGCGCCCGCAAACAGTGCGCGTTGCCGATCGATCGCGTGCTGCCGCCGTGCGACCGCTACGCCGCGTCGATAGGCCCACGACGCCACCCGCTCGCGTGCCGACCCCGCGTTGAACCCGACGCGATCGCCACGGGCGACGCACGCCACGACCGCGCTCTTGATCAGCCCTTGCGAATCGAGCACGACGTCGTACGACTCGGCGCGAATGTTCCGCACCGAATCGAGGATCTCGCGACCGGCGCCCGCCCATTGTTCACGCCAGCGCCGGATCGCCACCGGAACGATCTTCGTCACCGCCGGATGCAGCGCCGGTATCGCCCGAAAGCGCTCTTCGACCACCCAATGCACTTCGAGACCCGGGTGCGCTCGGGCTGCGTCAGTGACGGCCGGCAGCGCGTGCACGACGTCGCCGAGCGACGAGAGCTTCACCAGCAGCAGGCGCATCAGTGCAGCAACTCCGCCACGACGCGCTCCGGCATCAGCCGATTGAGGCAATCGGTGTGGCCAAGCGGACACGTCCGCTCGAAGCACGGGCTGCACGGCAACGCGTCACGAATCACGCGCGCGCAGGGCGACAACGGCGGCGTGAACGCCGGGCTCGACGAGCCGTAAATCGCCACCACCGGTACACCGAGTGCGCACGCAACGTGCATCAGTCCGGAGTCGTTGGTGACGACCTGCCGCGCAAGGCTGAGCAGATCCACCGCGTCGAGCAGCTGCGTTCGGCCGGCCAGATCGAATATGCGTCGCTGCGCCGACGGCGGCACAGAGGCGCGAATGGCGGCGCACACGGCCGCGTCGCCTTGTGCCCCGAACAACCAGACCTGTCCATTGCGATGCACGTGCTCCGCCGCCACGGCTGCGTAATGCGCCGACGGCCAGCGTTTCGCCGGTCCGTATTCAGCACCGGGGCACAGGGCGAGGATCGGCTGATCGGTGGCCAGACCGAGTTCGGTGGCGAGCGCGGCGGCGCGTACCGGATCGGCCGTGAGCTTCGGTTCGACGTCGCGTGTGGGTGAGTTCGCTGCATCGGCCAGCGCGACGAATCGGTCGATGAGACGAGGCAGTCGCTCCGTGTCGAGCGCGCGGACATCGTTCAATACGCCATAGCGCCATTCGCCGCGCCAGCCGGTGCGCCGCGGAATACCCGCGAAAAACGGCACTAGCGCAGACTTGAAACTGTTCGGCAGCACGATCGCGCGATCGTAGCCGACCCGGCGCAACGCGTGTCCCACGTCGAGCCGCACCCGCCAGTCGAGTTCGCCGTGCCGAACCGGCAGCGTGACGACGTCGGTCACGCCCGGCATCCGGCGGCCCAGCGGCGCGCTCGCCGGCGGCGCCAGGACGTGAATTTCGGCGTCGCGCTGCGCGGCTAGCAGCGTTTGAACGAGCGCATGCGCGACCACCATGTCGCCGACCCAGGCCGGACCCACGATCAGGAGCTTCATCGGCGTTTCATGGGCGAGCGCCTTTGCGGCAGCTAAGCACCGTCGGCGACGGGCGTGTGCCACTCCGGATGCATGTTGCGTTTGCCGCGTACCTGATCGAAGTACAGCGCCTGCAACTTCGCGGTGATCGGGCCGCGAGCACCGCTGCCGATGGCGCGACCGTCGAGCTCGCGGATTGGCAGCACCTCGGCGGCGGTGCCGGTGAAGAACGCTTCGTCGGCGATGTAGACCTCGTCGCGCGTGATCCGCCGTTCGCGCACCGCCAGACCCAACTCGTCGGCCAGCGCCATCAGCGTGCGCCGCGTCACCCCGTTGAGGCACGACGTCAGCTCGGGCGTATGCAGTTCGCCGTCGTGCACGACGAAGACGTTTTCACCGCTGCCTTCGGCCACGTAGCCCTCGGCGTCGAGCAGCAGCGCTTCGTCGGCGCCACAATCGAGCGCTTCGCGCAGCGCCAGCAGCGAGTTGATGTAGTTGCCGTTCGCTTTCGCCTTGCACATGGTGATGTTGACGTGATGCCGCGTGTACGACGACGTTCGGACTTTGATGCCGCGATCGCGCGCTGCAGGGTCCATGTACGACGGCCACGCCCACGCGGCGATGCTGACGTTCACGGTGAGACCTTCGGCGCGCAGACCCATCTGCTCCGACCCGAGGAAACACATCGGGCGCAGATACCCTTCATCGAGCCCGTTCGCTTTCACCACCTGACACTGCGCCGCGTTCAGCTCGTCTTTCGAGTACGGAATCTTCATGCCGAGGATGTGCGCCGAATCGAACAGCCGCTGGGTGTGATCGTGCAGCCGGAAGATCGTTGCGCCGCGGTGGGTGGCGTAAGCCCGCACGCCTTCGAATACGCCGAGTCCGTAGTGCAGCGTGTGAGTGAGCACGTGCACTTTCGCATCGCGCCACGGCACCAGTTCGCCGTTCATCCAGATCCAGCCATCGCGGTCTGCGAATGAAGGGGTCGCCATCGAGTTACTCCTTTACCACCTCGGGCGTGAGCAGGCGGGCCCACTGCCGGCGGATCAGCGTTACATTGCGTTCGAGAACCTCTCGGGCGCGGCCATCGTCGGGAATATCCAGTGCTTCGCGGTGTCGCTCCGCGCGCAGCGCGAGGTAGGCATCTTTCAGGGCCGCCGCCGTCTCCCCCTCGAGGAGCCCCACGTTCGCCGCCGTTTCGAGGATACGAACGTTGTCGGTCCAGTCGGCGAGCGATGGATGCTCAGAGGCCGCAGCCAAGACGAGGTATTGGACCATAAACTCTATATCCACGATACCGCCGGCGTCCCGCTTGAGGTCGACCGACGCGCTCGCCGACTCACCGACGCGGCGTCGCATGTCGACGATCGCGCGCCGCAGGTCGGTGCGATCGCGCGCGCGACAGAGAATCGCCCGGCGGATTCTCTCGAACACCGCGCTGACGGCGCGATCGCCGGCGACCGGACGCGCACGCACGAGCGCCTGGTGTTCCCACACCCAGGCGTCGTTGCGCTGGTACTGCTCGAACGCGGCGAGCGAACTCACCATGGTGCCGGCCTGCCCCGACGGGCGCAGTCGGGTGTCGACGTCGTACAGCGCGCCGGTATGCGTGCGGGCCGTGAGGATGTGCAGCAAGCGCCGCACCATCCGGTGCAGGAACCGGTTGTACTGCGCGTCGACGTCGTGCAGGAACACGATGTCGAGATCGGAACCGGGACCGAGCTCCAGTCCGCCGAGTTTGCCGAAGCCGATGATCGCGAACGACGGGGGCGGCGCCTCGATCGTTTCTGCGGTTCGCTTCCACGCGAGCTGCAACGCTTCCTGCAGGATCACCTCGGCGAGAAACGTCAGATAGTCCGAGACGTTCATCAACGGCAGGATGCCGCGGACCTCGCACGCGGCGACGCGGAACTGATGCGTCTCTTTGAATGCGCGTAGAACGTCGAGCTCGGCTTCTTCTCCGCCGCGCTCGACCGCGGCGAGGCGCGCACGCAATTCCGTTCGCAGCGCGTCGATGTCGGGGATCGTATACAGCAGCGCCGGATCGAGCAGCTCGTCGAGCAACATCGGATGTCGGCTCAACTCGTCCGCGAGCCAGCGACTCGCGCCGCAGATCTCGACCAGCAATCGCAACGCAGCCGGGTTTTCCAGCAACAGTACATAGTAGGCAGAGCGCCGTACCGTGGCTTCGAGCAGTGGCACGAGCCGCGCCAGCGTGAGGTCCGGCCGCGCGCTGGCTTGTGCCTCGCGGAGAAGTTTCGGTATCAGCGCGTCGAGACGCGCGCGACCTTCGCTGCCCACCCATGGCCGGTCGCGCGTCGTGCACAGGCGCTGGATCAGCGTCACCACGTCCTCTGCGGAACCGAAACCGGCCGCCGCGAGTTCCGCTGCGAGGGCTTGCAGGTCACCGCCCAGCCAGACCGGCTGCCACGGGTCGATTGCGTCGGCATCGCCGGCCTGAATCACCGACTCGAACGCGCGCGCGACGATCGCGCGCTGCTCAGCCAGGGCGATTCCAAACTGCACAAAATCGGCGAAACCCATGCCCGTGGCGACGCGCGCCTGATCGAGTGGCGCCTCCGGAAGCAGTTGCGTCTGCTCGTCGCGTATCGCCTGCAGCCGGTGTTCGACGTTACGCAGAAACCGGTACGCCGTCGCCAACCGGTCGGCCTGTGCGCGCGCCATCAGCTTGTGCGACGCGAGTGCATGCAGCGTCTCCACCACGCCGGTGCATTGCAGGGCAGGCTGTCGACCGGCCCAGATCAGCTGATGCATCTGCGCGACGAACTCCACTTCGCGGATGCCGCCGGGACCGAGCTTCACGTCGTCGCGCATCGCGCTGCGGCTGCGTTCCGTATCGATCCGGCTCTTCATCTCGCGCAGCGACTGGATCGCGCCGAAGTCGAGATAGCGGCGGAACACGAACGGCTTCAGGTCGTCTATCAGGCGCCGTCCCGCCGCCAGATCGCCGGCACACGCGCGCGCGCGTATCCACGCATACCGCTCCCAATCGCGACCCTGCTCCTCGTAATAGCGCTCGATCGCATCGAAGTGCAGCACCAGCGCCCCGCTGTCGCCGTACGGACGCAGTCGCATGTCCACCCGGAATACGAAGCCGTCGACCGTGATCGTATCGAGCACGTTGATCAGCTTCTGCCCGAGTCGCATGAAGAATTGCTGATTGGTCCGGGCGCCGGTGCGCGTCTCGCCCTGTTCGGGATAAGCGAGTATCAGATCGACGTCGGACGACAGGTTCAGTTCGCCGGCACCGAGCTTCCCCAGCGCAATCACGACCAATTGCTGCGGTTCGGAAGAGTCGTGCCCGATCGGCTCGCCATCAGTCGCGACGGCCCATTCGTGCAGCTTCGACACCGCAGCATCGATCAGCCGATCGGCGAGACGGGTCAGCGAGCGCGTAGTCTCCGCGAGGTCGGAGCGGCCATTCAGATCGCGCCAGATGATGTGGAGCATGGCCGCGTTGCGCAGCCGTCGCAGGAGCTTCTTCAGACCGTCGACGTCTTCGATGTCGCCGAGCCTATGGCCGACGGAGTCACCCTGCGGCGCGTGCCGATAGGTCCTCGCTTCGAGAAACGCGACGAACGCTCCCGGATCCGCCAGCGCAACCGTCTCGACGAACTCGCTCAGCGCGAACGTCCGCGCCAGTTCCCGCATGTCGTCCGGTTCGGCGGCGAGCCACGCGTTCGCGCGCGCGCCGGTGTCGGGGTCGAGCCGTTCCTGAAAGCGCTGCCATGCCGCGGTCGCCGCACCGGCGAGTCGGGGCTCTAGAAAACTCGGGGCGAACACGCGCTGACTCGCGCTATTCGATTTGGCTGGACGGAGTGACTCTTAGCACTTCGGCGATCGTGGTCAGGCCTGCGCCGACCTTCTGCGCACCGGACAACCGCAACGTCCGCATACCGTCTTTGATCCCTTGCACGCGCAACGTATCGATGTCGCTGTCGGCTTTGATCAGCTGCCGCAACCCTTCCGTCAGCAGCATGATTTCGTAGACGCCCATCCGGCCCTGATAGCCGGTGTCGCGGCACTCGAGACAACCGACCGGTCGCATGAACTGCGAGGGCGGCCGCGCCTTGAACGGTCGGGTCAGCAGATTCCACGCCTCGGCGTCGACCGCCTCCGGCTGTTTGCAATGCGGGCACAGCGTCCGCACCAGCCGCTGTGCCATCACGCCGACGACGGTGGCCTTGATCAGATACGGCGGCACGCCGAGATCGATCAGTCGGGTGACCGCGCTTGGCGCGTCGTTGGTGTGCAGCGTGGAGATCACGAGGTGTCCGGTGAGCGCGGCCTGAATCGCCATCTCGGCGGTTTCGAGGTCGCGGATCTCGCCGACCATGATGATGTCCGGGTCTTGCCGCAACAGTGAGCGCACACCCGAAGCAAACGACAGCTTGATCTGGTGCTGCACCTGCATCTGGTTGAACGACGGCTCTACGATTTCGATCGGGTCTTCGATCGTGCAGACGTTCACCTGCGGCGTCGCGAGCTGCTTCAGCGTCGAATAAAGGGTGGTGGTTTTACCGGACCCGGTCGGGCCGGTCACCAGCACGATGCCGTTGCTGGCATTCACCATCGCCTGCCACCGCTGGTTGTCGTCGCCGCCGAGACCGAGCTCCTGGAAATTGCGCAGCAATACGTCGGGGTCGAAGATCCGCGCGACCATCTTTTCGCCGAATGCAGTCGGCAACGTCGACAGCCGCAGTTCGATCTCCTGACCGTCGGGGCTCTTGGTTTTCACACGGCCGTCCTGCGGCCGGCGCTTCTCGGCGACGTCCATCCGACCCAGAATCTTCAGGCGGCTCGTCACCGCCGCGTTCACTGCCGGCGGCAGTTCGTACACGTGGTGCATCACGCCGTCGATGCGGAACCGCACGTGCCCCTTGTCGCGGCGCGGTTCAATGTGGATGTCGCTGGCGCGCTGGTCGAACGCGTACTGTAGCAGCCAGTCGACGATGTTGACGATGTGCGCGTCGTTCGCATCAGGCGACTTCAGCTGCCCGAGTTCGAGCATCTGCTCGAAGTTCGTGACGTTCGATACCTCGAGACCCGCATCGGATGCTTTGGCGACCGACCGCGCCATCGTGTAGAACTCGAGCATGTACCGCGTGAGTTCCTGCGGATTCGCCACGACCCGGACGATGCGCCGGCCGCGCAGCGTCTGAACCAGCATGCCTTCCCACGCCGCCATGAACGGCTGCGCGCTGGCAATGACGATTTCCTCTTCCCGGACTTCTACCGCGAGAATGTTGTGGCGCTGCGCGAACGCATACGACATCACTTCGGTGGTTTTGTTGACGTTCACCTTCAGTGGGTCGATGCGGTAGTAGGGCTGGTGCGCCATGTCGCACAGCCAGTGAGTCAATTCGTCGAGATCGAGCTTCTTGGCGGGACGGCGCGGGTCGTCGAGTTCGCGCTCGGCGATGATCTCGATCGGGTGCATGTGCATCTGCTTCGCGGTGCGTGGCGCGATCAGGATGTCTTCGGCGTCGCGCTGCGAAACGATCTTTGCGCGCACCAGATCGTCGAGCACGCCGCGCAGTTCGAGCAGGCGTTCCGGGATGACGCGTTCCTTGAGGGGAGACTCGATTGCCGCCATGGCATTCCTGTGCGCGCGCCGGCGAAACTTTTGGCAGTTAACGGCATGCCCACAGGGTTTTCAAGGCGCAAACCGCCCGCGAGACCGCAATATTAGACCCCCTTCACGAAACCGGGCATTATCCTGCCGGAATCCCGATGAACCACGCCATGCAAGCGCCACCGCTACTGTCGATGCTGCAATCGCTGATCAGAACGCCCTCGGTCAGCTGTACCACTGCGGCCCTCGATCAGAGCAATCTCGCGGTCATCAACGAACTTGCCACGTGGCTCGAGTCGCTCGGTTTCGAGACCACTGTGCAGCCGCTGCCGAACGCACCCGGCAAGGCGAATCTGATCGCCACATTGGGCCGCGGCACCGGCGGACTGGTGCTGGCCGGACACACCGACACCGTTCCGTTCGACGACGCGCACTGGTCGCAAAGCCCGTTCGCGCTGACCGAACGCGACGGCCGTTTCTACGGCCTCGGCGCGTGCGACATGAAAGGCTTCTTCCCGATCGCGATCGAAGCGGCACGGCAGTTCGCCGATGCCACGCTCAGAGCGCCGCTGACCATCGTCGCGACCTCCGACGAGGAATCGTCGATGGCCGGCGCGCGCTGTCTCGAAGCTTCCGACATTCCCAAGCCGCAGTTCGCGGTGGTCGGCGAGCCGACCGACTTCCGGCCGATCTTCGCGCACAAGGGCTTCATGATGCTGTCGATCGCGCTGCAGGGTTCGTCCGGACATTCGTCCGATCCGGACCTCGGCCACAACGCGCTCGACGCGATGCACTGCGTGATGGGCGAACTGCTGGCGTTCCGCGCGCAGCTCGCCGCCGCGCACCGCAACACCGCGTTCGACGTGTCGGTGCCGACGCTGAACCTCGGCTGCCTGCGCGCCGGCGACAATCCGAACCGCATCTGTGATCACGCCGATCTGCAGATCGACCTGCGGCTGCTCCCTGGAATGGACACCGCCGCGATCGTCTCTGCGCTCGAAATCCGCCTCGCGCGGTCGGCCGAAGCACACGGAACCACGATCACGATGGCGCCGGTATCGCCGCCGGTGTCGCCGTTCGCGACCCCGAGCGACGGCAGGCTCGTGCGCACCTTGGAGCGGTTGTCGGGAACGACCGCCGGCACCGTCGCGTTCGGTACCGAAGGTCCATTCCTGCAGGCGCTCGGCATGGAGACCGTGATCTTCGGACCCGGCAGCATCGATCAGGCACATCAGCCCGACGAGTATCTGGCTGCCGACCGGATCCAGCCCGCCGTCGACGTGCTGACGCAACTGATCGCCGAAGTCTGCGTCCGCAGTGCCCGGTAGGGCGATTAGTCGATAGACATGACCGACCCGACCCAATACGCGCGCTGGTTCCGCGACTCGACGCCGTACATCAGCACGCACCGGCGCAAGACCTTCGTCATCCTGTTGGGCGGCGATGCGATCGTGCACGACAACATCACGCACATCGTGCACGACCTCGCGTTGCTGTCGGTGCTCGGCGTGCGCGTGGTGTTGGTACACGGCGCGCGGCCGCAGATCGACGCGGCGGTCGCAGCGGCCGGTCTGACACCGCAGTTTCACGATCACCGCCGCATCACCGACCAGGCGACGATCGAGCAGGTGGAATCGGCCGTCGCGCGCGTGCGCGTGCGCATCGAGGGACTGTTCTCGATGGGGCTGCCGAACACGCCGCTGCACAACACCAAGATCCACGTGCTGTCGGGCAACCTCGTCACCGCGCGGCCGTTCGGCGTGGTCGACGGCATCGACCATCTGTTCACCGGTCGCGTGCGGCGCATCCACAGCGAGCGCATCCATCAGATGCTGAACGACCACTGCATCGTTTTGCTGTCGCCGCTCGGCTACTCGCCGTCAGGCGAAGCGTTCAATCTCTCGAGCGAGGA
>DATJGR010000125.1:0-2155 GCA_035494855.1 Pseudomonadales bacterium
CACGCCGCTCGCGATGAACTGGTGGCGGTGATCGAAGCTCGATGACGCCCACTCGCCGGTGTCATCGAAGATGTTCCGCACGTTCTGCGGCACGTTCGCTTCTGATTCGGTCGGCCCCGGATTCGACGCGTCATCTTTCGACGTCGAGAGCGTATAGCTCACCGTGTACGAGTAGTTGTCGCTCAGTCGCCGCACGGCACTGAAGGTCGCCGCGTGATAGATCGAACGGCCGTCGAAGCGAATCGACCGGATCGCGCCAAGTTGCGGAATCGGCCTGCGCGTCTGAATCGCACCAGGACCGGGCTCCGGGACGTTGCGGACGGTCGCGTTATCCGCGCCGACCGTCCACGATCCCATGTAGTTCACTTCCGCCATCGTCAACCTGTCGAGCTCGTACTGCACGCCACCGCTCCATGTCTGCGTATATTCCACGGCGTAGTCGTGGTCCATGATCGTCGGACTCACGACACGCGTGGGATCGGCGGTCAGCATGTTGCGCGTCTGATAGAGAGGCGTACGAGTGTCGACGGGAACGTCGACTTCACGCGTAAAGAAGAACGGAAGGTTGCGGGCGAACGCGGTCTGCACGCTGTACGCCCACTGATTCAGAAAGATGCCGTAGCCACCGCGGATGACCGCACGCTCGTTCGCCAGCGAAAGCGCAAACCCCGTTCGTGGTGCAAGCCGCACGGGCGAGTGGCGCAGTAAACCCGGATCCCAACCCGCGTCAGCCGAAGTCACGTGCGGAAGCGGCAGCGACGACAGCAGCGGTCTGGCTTCGTCGCTGATCGTGCCGTTGTCGTCGCTCGCGATCACGAATCGGCGGCCGTCCAAATCGACGGATGACAGCCGATTTGTGACATCGTGCATGTGCTGGTTGTATTCGTAGCGAAGGCCCAGGTTGACGGTCAGGTTTCGCCGCACGCGCCAGTCATCCTGCGCGAAGAGGTGCACCCAGTTGGTGCGTCCATCCTCGCTGCCCCGCCCGATTCCTGAGACCGCGCTGGTCGGATACCCGAGGAGAAAATCGGCAAACGCGTTGCCTGTGAACTGACCGGTGTAGTTGAACGCCCCACGCGCATTGTCGGGTTGCTCCGGCCGGAACCGCAGATGGAAGAAGTAGGTCCCGAACTTCAGATGGTGTGCACCGCGATCCAATAGCAGGTTTTCATACAGCTCGAAATGTTCGTTGCGCCGGTAGACGAAGGACGTCGGATCGCCCATCGTGCTGAAGAGGCCGGCGGTCGACATCTGCGGATAGCCGACGTCGCGAGGATCGCGCGTCACACCTTCCAGACCCGTCTGCGCCGCAAAGTCAACGCCGCGGTTCTCGCTCACCTGTCCGCCGCTGACCCGCAGCCAGCCACCCCGCAGCTCGTTCATCACCCTCGAGCCGAAGACGTGGGTATGACTGATGCCGATATTTCGCGCGCTCGTGCGAACCTCGCGTCCAAATCCGGGCACGAGCGTCTCCTGCAGGGTGCTCGTCCCAAACGGCTGCCGATCTTTTGCGTCGAACGTGCTGAACCGGGCGAACAGCTGGTCAGCCATCGCAAGACGCCGATCGAGTCGAAGGCTGACCTGATCGACGTTGTTTCTCTGCGTGCCGGTCGCGGTCAGATTCTGAAACGCCGCATCGGCGGTCGGCAGCGGCACATGACTGAGAAACGCCGCCGCAATCGGATCAATCCGTGCTGCGGGGATCCGATTCTGCGGAAACGGCACGCACCCCCCGGCCGCCGTGGGATCGCAGATTGGACCGAGCGACAAGAAATCTCCTGCCCGTACCGCCGCCGATGGAACCGAGAACGTCCGCGTCTGCGAGCGCCGGATGCGCTGCCCTTCGTAGCTGGCGAAGAAGAACGTGGAGTTGCGGACGATGGGACCGCCGACCGTGCCGCCAAACTGGGTCTGGCGCAGCGGCGGCACCGGCTGATCTTTCGGGGCGAAATAGTTATGGGCATCGAACCGATCGTGGCGCCCGAAGTCGAACACGTTTGCGTGAAAGGCGTTCGTGCCGGTTCGCGTGGCGACATTGATCAACGCCGACGCCTTGCCGCCGAACTCCGCCGGGTACTGCGACTTCTGAATCTTGAACTCCTGGATCGAGTCCACCGACGGATTGATCACGAGGTTGTTGAAGAGTTCGTCGGTG
>DATJGR010000126.1:0-11680 GCA_035494855.1 Pseudomonadales bacterium
CGTCGCGCTGCGCGCCAGCGGTCCCTGCACGCCCATCAAACCCGCCGGGTTCGGCAAGTCCCCCATCGGGAACGAACCTTCGCGCGGAATCGCCGTTTCGGACGGCCGGTGTCCATACACGCCGCAGTAAGCACCCGGAACTCGAATCGAGCCGCCGATGTCGCTACCGATTTCGAGCGGCGTCATGCCTGCAGCCAGCGCGGCGCCACCACCACCGGTGCTGCCGCCGGGCGTACGCCTCACATCCCACGGATTGTTCGTGCGTCCATAAATCGGGCTGTCGGCCTGCCAGTCGCCGAGCGCCACCGGAATGTTGGTCTTGCCCAGCAGACAGGCGCCCGCTGCGAACACGGCCTTCGCGAGCGTTCCGTCCACCGCCGGCTCGTGATCTTTGAACTGCGGCATGCCGGCGCTCTGCGGTAATCCTGCCGTTTGGGTCGACTCCTTCAGCGTCATCGGCAGTCCGAGCAGCGCGCCGCGTTGCCCGCGCGCGAGCGCCGTATCTGCCGCGCGCGCCGCATCGCGCGCCCGATCCGCCGTGCGCACCGGAATCGCGTTCAGCGCGCCGTCGCGCTGTTCGATGCGCTGCAGGTGGAGTTCGACGAGTTCGAGCGACGAGATCGTGCGGGCGCGCAGCGCGCCGAGCATCTCCGTTGCCGTGCTGTAGGGTCCGATCGACTGCGCCATCGTTCACGCCTGCCTGGGTGGGCCGTTCAAACGAAGGGTACGCGACAATCAGCGTTTGATTAAAGCCGCGTAAGCCGATTGAATCGCCGCTCACCCCGCCACATCCAGGAGACGCTCATGGCTCAACCGAACGGACTTCAACTGCGTTCGACCGTGAAGAAAGACGGCACGCTCGAGCTGACGCTCGTGAACATTCCAACGCCGGATCCGAAGCCGGACGAAGTGGTGGTGCGCGTCGACGCGGCGCCGATCAACCCCTCCGACCTCGGTCTGCTGCTTGGCGCCGCCGATATGAGCACCGCGAAGGCATCCGGCACCGCGGCGAATCCGGTGGTCACCGCCACCATCGCGCCGAACGTGATGCGCATGATGGCCGGCCGCCTCGACCAATCGCTGCCGGTCGGCAACGAAGGCGCCGGCGTGGTGGTTGCGGCCGGTACGTCTGAAGCGGCGCAGAAACTCGTCGGCAAGACGGTCGCGATTCTCGGCGGCTCGATGTATTCGCAGTATCGCGTCATCAAAGCAGCGCAGTGTCTGCTGCTGCCGCCGGGCACCACACCGGCGGAAGGCGCCTCGTGTTTCGTCAATCCGTTAACGGCCATCGGCATGGTCGAAACGATGAAGCTCGAAGGCCACAAGGCGCTGGTGCATACCGCCGCCGCCTCGAACCTCGGCCAGATGCTCAGCAAGTTGTGCAACAAGGACAGCATCGGGCTCGTCAACATCGTGCGTAAGCCGGAGCACGTGAAACTGCTGAAGTCGATCGGCGCGGTGCACGTGGTCGATTCGAGCCAGCCCTCGTTCATGGACGATCTGACGAATGCGCTGGTGGCCACCGGCGCGACGCTCGCGTTCGACGCGACCGGCGGCGGCAAGCTGGCCGGCCAGATCCTCACCTGCATGGAGGTGGCGGCAAACAAGACCGCGAAGGAATACAGCCGCTACGGTTCGACCACCCACAAGCAGGTATACATCTACGGTGGCCTCGACCGCAGCCCGACCGAGTTCAACCGCAACTTCGGCATGGCATGGGGCATCGGCGGCTGGCTGCTGACACCGTTCCTGCAGAAGATCGGCCCCGTGGAGGCGCAAAAGCTGCGCGAGCGCGTGGCGTCCGAGATCAAGACCACGTTCGCGAGCAAATACACCAAAGTAGTGTCGCTGCCGGAAGCACTGGCGCTGTCGGAGATCGCCGTCTACGGCAAGCAGGCGACTGGCGAGAAGTATCTGATCGATCCGAACAAGGGTCTGCGCTAGCGGACTCAGTGAGGGGGCGCGGCGTCTAGCCGCGTTCCCGTTCGCTGAACTCCGCGACCGCCTGCTCGGCCGTGACGAACACCGCGCCGCGCGCGGTCAGCTCGACGATCAGTTTCTCCAGCATCTTCATGCGGTGGCCGCGCCCGATCACGAACGGGTGGAACGTGTACGTCACCACGCCCCACGGCAATTCGTCCGAGAGATAGTCGAAGTCGGCGAGCCAGTTTTCGAGCACGTCGCCCATGGCGCGCAGCCCGCCGCCGCGTATGTATTCGAAGTGCGGAAAGTCGTCCAGCGACCAGCTGACCGGCAGCTCGACCAACCGGGTCGGCGCGCCGAAGCGGACGGGGCGGCCCGGCTCGATCGCGTCGCCGGTGCGCGCGCGATACGGCAGATAATCGTGGCCCATGAGGCTCGAGTCGTATACGAAGCCTTGCTCGTTCAACAGATCGACCGAATTCGCGCTGAGGTCCCAGCCGGGCGACCGATAGCCGCGCGGGCGGCGCCCGGTGAGCCGTTCGATGGCCGTGATGCCGCGTTCCAGCTGATCAGCTTCGTCGGCGCGCGACAGCTGGCGCGGCGCCACGTGGTCGTAGCCGTGATGTGCGATCTCGTGTCCGGTGTCGGCGATCTGCCGGCATGCGTCCGGATAGGTGTCGATCGTCAGCCCTGGAACGAACCACGTCGTCGCAATGGAGTGCCGGCGGAACAGTTCGACGAGCCGCGACGACGCGACGACTCCGAATTCACCGCGCGAGATCGGTGTCGGCGTGGTCTGACCCTGGGCGATCCAGTACGCGACGGTGTCGAAGTCGAAGGTGAGGCAGACCAGCGCGCGCGCCATCGCTGCCTCGTTTGCGTCAGAGTTCCGAGATGCGACCGTCGGCCACGTGAATCAGCTTGTGTGGACCGCCCGTTGCCTTCCGGAACTCGTCCATCCACGGCATGCTGACGGGCACGCTCCGCCGCACCGGCGTGATCTGGAATTCCATCGGGAACGCGAGCCGCGGTGTGTTCGTGGTGTTCGGCGCCGTGTAATGCAGCGTTTCGGAGTGATGGAAGGTGGCGCCGCCCATCTTCAGCGGACACGCCACAGCCTTGGTGACATCGAACGGCTCGTCCACTTCCAGCACGTTGAACTGCGGCTTGTCGCCGTGGTGGTGTCGCAGCAGTCCGCGCTTGTGCGAACCCGGAATGAACTGCATCGCGCCCATTTCGGTGCTGACGTCGTGCATCGGCAGCCATACGCCCAGCGCGTAGTAATCGAGCTCCGGCTGCCAATACGCGTGATCCTGGTGCCACAGCGCGGGGCGCCCGCCCGGCGGCTTGCGGATCATGTGGCCCCAGCTCGACAGGCTCGCCTCCGGGACGTCGAGCAGTGCAGCTGCATAGCGCCTCGCATTGCGCCAGTGATTGGTCGTCAGCAACTCCGGAAATTCCATTTCCGGATGGAACGCCTGAGACAACTTGCTCTCTTCGCCGGGCTCCAGCGTGCCTGAGCGGTCGACCGGCGATTGCGGACCTCTGGCATGTTCCTTCGAAAAGATGAATTCGAAGATCTGCCGGATCCACCGGATCTCTTCGTCGGTGGTCAGGCGCTCTACCACGAGATAGCCGTTGTCTTTGAAGAACTGCACTTCGCGGGCGGTCGGCGTCACGTCGAGTCGGGTCGACGGCGGCGGTCCGAATTTGAGGTTCAGCTTCGTCATTGCGCGGTCTCCAGCTTATTGGCCCAACGCGTACGGAATCGATCGGTCATCCACAGGCAGACGTCCCAGATGTCGGCGAGCGGCTTTTCGTCGGGGTCCACCGGCTGATACGGCGGCGGCCCGAACTCGGGATTGATCGTCAGGAACGGTTTGTTCTCTTTCAACCGCGCTTCGATGATGCGGTCCCACCAGCGCTCGAACAGGCCGGTCCACTTGAGCCCCATGCCGACGCGCGGGTCGGCGACCTGCGGCGTATGCGCGGAACCGACGCGCGCGTGAATGTGGTCGGCGCGATCGATCGCGAGATCCATCATCCGCGCGTAGGGCTCGGCCTTCAGGTTGTTCTCCGCGACGTTCGTGAAATGACTGAAGTCCGCCGTGATGCGCAGCCACGGCAGCGCGTTGAGAATCCGCTCCGTCTGCCACGCCGAGTACAAACAGCGCGTGCGATGGGTTTCGAACACCATCGGCGCCTCGATCTCGCTTGCCATTTCCATGACGTTGTTGAAGAACGCGATGCTGCGGTCGAGGTCGAAATAATCGCGACCGGGGTGGCAGTTGACCAGGATCGGGCGCGTCTTCTTCACCGCCTCGAGTTGGGTTTTGAAAGCAGCCTCGTCGTCGCAGAACATCATCGCCACGTAGTCGAGCCCCAGCTCAGCCGTCAGATCGCCGAACTCCGACGGGTCCATCCCGATGTTGGCGCACTCGACGCCGTCGTATCCGGCGGCCGCAAACGCGCGCAGGCGCTCGGGCATCTCACCCAGATGCTCCATTCCCCAGTCACACTTCAGCAGCTTGAGTTTCATGAAGGCCTCGAACGACGTCGTTGGATCATCGCACGGTCTGAAATCGATTTCAATTTAGACCCGGAAAACGGCCTCACGGCCGTCGCATCGAACTCTCCCGCACGATCAGCTGCGGCGATAGCACGATGGTGCGCGCCGAACGATCGCCGGCCGTCGACAGCAGCTCCGCCGCAACACGGCCGATCTCGTACGCCGGCTGCGCGACCACCGAAAGTTGCGGGCTGGTCAGCGTCGTCCATGGCGAATCGTCGAACGCGACGAGCGCCACGTCCTTCGGAACCGCGAGGCCAAGCTCGCGGATCGCCCGCAGCGCACCCGCCGCCATCGGGTTGTTCGCGATGAACAGCGCATCCGGTGGCTTGCGCCCCGTCAGCAGAGACAGCGCAGCCTGATGGCCGCCAGACTCCTTGAAGTCGGCCCGCTGGATCAGCGTCTCGTCGACGGCGAGACCGGCTGCGACGACCGCGCGGCGGTACCCCTCGAGGCGTTCGTTGGCGGTGTTCACCCGGGTCGGTCCGGTGATGCACCCGACACGACGACTGCCGTGATCGATCAGATGGCGGGTGGCCTCCTCCGCGCCCAAACGGTTGTCGACGACAACCGCATCGACGTCGCGGCCCGCGGACCGGTCTATGGCCACTACCGGAACGTGCCGCGCGATCAACGGCTCGACGCTCGATTCCTTACCCGAGGCGACCGCAATGACGACGCCGGCCATGCGTTCCGCAATCGCAACATCGATGTAGTCCGCTTCGCGCTCGAGATCCTCATCGGAGTTGCACAGCACGAGCCGGTGGCGGGCCTGCCTCGCGACATCCTCGATGCCGCGCACGACGGCGGTGAAAAACGGGTTCTCTATGTCGGAGACGATGGCCGCCCAGACGCTGGCGTGCTGGCGCCGCAGTGCGCGTGCCGAACCGTCCGGCACATAGCCGAGCGACGCCGCGGCCTTAAGCACCCTCGCCTTCAGCTCCGGACTGACGCCGCCGGTTCCGTTCAGCACTCTCGACACCGTCGCGGGCGACGTGCCGGCAGCCCGCGCGACGTCGGTGATCTTCGTGACGCGCGCCTTCATGTTCATGGCGGTGATCCGGGATATCGCATTGAAATCGTTTTCGAGATTGGGGTAGTGTATTTCCCCTCGCGAACACCCCACAAGGAGACGGTGTGCCATATCCGAAAGCTACTGCGGAAGATGTTGCCTCCTTCTGGGAACACGGATTCATCGTAGTGCCCGACGCGATCGACCCGGTCGATCTCGACACGTTGATTGTGCACTGCGATGAGATCCTCGAAAAGAAAGAGACGATGGCGTTCGACTGGGCCTGGGAGAAAGGCACGCCGCGCGAACAGCGCGCGTTCAAGATCGTACAGGCGAGTCCGACGCGTTACTGGCCGGAGATCGGCCAATCGAAGTTCCGGCTGTGGGCGATCGAGTACGCCAGCGCGCTGATGGGCCAGCCGCTCGAGTTCTGGTACGACCAGTTTCTGGCGAAGCCGCCGGGGAACAGCGCGCCCACGCTGTGGCACCAGGACGAAGGTTACTGGGGCCGCAACCTCGATGAACGCGGCATCACGTGCTGGATGCCGTTCCACGACGTCGACGTCACCAACGGCTGCATGCACTTCATCGACGCCGGACACAAGCTCGGCGTGCTGCCGCATCGCCAGCCGGACAACATGCAGAGCGACCTGCTGACGTGCGATCCGTCGGACGACGAAACGGTGGTGGCCTGTCCGATCAAGCTCGGCAGCGTGACGTTCCATCACGGCAAGACGCCGCACATGACCCCCGCCAACACGACGACGCAGTGGCGCCGCATCCTGACACAGCATCTGCGCGTGGTCGGCACCGAAGGCGAAGGCGACCACTATCCGTGGAAGGTCTACGTCAACCAGTTCACCGGCGAACGATTCACGCCGAAGTCGCGATAGCTCGAACGGAACCAGAACAGCGTAACTGAGGGGAAGCAGATGGCGCGCATTACGATGTTCCTGCCGGGCGACTATCGTCCGGTGCCGAACTCGCTGGCCGAACCGAACGTACGCAGGTTCGTCGCCGCGATGACGAAAGCGGTGATGCATCTCGGCCATGAGACGCGGTTGATCGACAAATTCCTCTCGACGCCTGGCGATGCGATCGAGGCGCTATCCGGAATCGACGATCCGTTGATCGGCGTGTACTCCCACTGGGTGTACGGGCCGCACACCACTGACGGGGTCGTCGGCTCCGACAATCCACTGCTGCTCGCGTCGAATTTCGACGGCACCTGGCCGGGCCTCGTCGGCCTGCTGAACACCGGCGCGTGTCTGACGAGCCTCGAACGCAAACACAGCCGGCTGTGGTCGGAGAAGGCCGACCTCACGACCGACGATGCGTTCATGGCGCGGCTCGACACCTGGGTGCGCACTGGCACGATCGAATACGACGACGGCTGCATTCGGCGGACGCCGCGCGCGCGACAGTCGGAGATCGTCGACAAGATCATCGCCGACATGCGCAGGAAGCGCCCGCTCGTGATGATGCTCGGCGATACGTCGATGGGCATGATCAACGGCTACTTCGGCCCGCAACGCCTCGCGAAGGTCGGCTTCTCCGAACACAAGGTCGATCAGGCCTGGATCATCGAGCAGGGTAAACAGGTCAAAGAGGAACGCATCCGCGACGCGCTGGCGTTCGTGCAGGACAAGGGCGTCGAGTTCCACTACGGCGGCGATTTCACCGAAGAGGCTACGCGCGGCCAACTGCGCGGCTACTGCGCCGTGCTCGACTTCCTGAAGGAATTTCGCGCCGATTGCATCGGCTGGCAGTACCAACTGGGCCTGATCCGTTCGCTGCCGCCGTCGGATTTCGCCGAAGGTCTGCTCAACTCGTCGTGCCGTCCGGAGAGCAACGGCAGTACGGTGGTGTGTTCGACCGAAGCCGATCAGGGCAACGCGCTGCCGATGGAGATGCTGAAACGGCTGCTGCTGGCGCACGGCCTGCACGAATCGGTCGCGTTCCACGACGTGCGTTGGGGCGACGATCACGACGGCCGTTTCATCTGGCTGTTGTTGAATTCCGGCTCCGCCGGCGCATACGCGTTCAACCACGATGCGAATACGTTGAAAGGTGTGCACTCGTATCGGCAGCCTGCGGCGTATTTCCCGATTCCCGGCGGCACGTTCGCCGGTGAAAGCCTGCCCGGCAAGATCACGTGGGCGCGCACCTGGCTCGACGGCGACGAACTCGTCATGGACGTCGGTCGCGGCGAAGTCGTCAAGCTGCCGCCGCCGGTGCGCGACAAGTGGTGGAACGGTACGACGCGCGAATGGCCGTTCATGGCGGCCGATCTCGGCATCACGCGCGACGATCTGATGGCGCACTACCAGAGCAACCACGTCGCGGTCGCGTACGGCGACGTGTTCAACGACATGGTCGAACTGTCGCGCCGCCTCGGGTTCCGAGTCCGGGTACTGCAGCGCAAGTGAGCGAGGCGCTGCATTGAGCGAAGCGTTGCTGTGAGCGAAGCGCTGCTGCTCGGCGTCGACGTCGGAACCGGCAGCGCCCGCGCCGGGGTCTTCACGACGGATGGCCGTCAGCTGGGCCGCGCCGAACAGCGCATTCAGACGTGGCAGACCACGCCCGAGCACGTCGAGCAGTCGACCAACGACATCTGGCGCGCGGTCGGCAGCGCCGTACGCGCTGCGTGCCGCGAAGCCGGCGCGCGGCCGGACTCGATCGTTGGCATCGGCTTCGACGCGACGTGTTCACTCGCTGCGCTCGACGCGAGCGACCACCCGGTCAGCGTATCCGTGGATGGCGGCGACGAGCGCAACGTCATCGTCTGGATGGATCACCGCGCGGTCGGCGACGCAGCGGCGATCAACGCAACCGCGCACCGCGTGCTCGACTACGTCGGTGGCGTGATCTCGCCTGAAATGCAGACGCCGAAGCTGCGTTGGGTGAAACGCGAGCTTCCGCAGACCTGGCAACGCACCGCGCGCTGGTTCGATCTGCCCGACTATCTCACCTGGCGCGCAACCGGCAGCGACGACCGATCGTTGTGCAGCACCGTGTGCAAATGGACCTATCTCGGCCACGAACGACGGTGGGATCCGACGTATTTCGACGCGATCGGTCTCGGCGACCTGACGGCGGATGCGTTCCGCAAGATCGGTTCGCGCGTCCGGGTGCCCGGCGAATGGCTCGGCGCGCTGACGAGCGCCGCGGCGGCCGATTTCGGTCTCGCGCCGGGCATCGCGGTGGCCACATCGATGATCGACGCGCACGCCGGCGCGCTCGGCACTCTCGGCGCATCCGGGCACGCAGCGCCGATCGCAAGACGGATGGCCGTCATCGCCGGAACGTCGGCGTGCCATCTCGCCACGGCACCGGCTGGAACGTCGGTGCCCGGCGTGTGGGGTCCCTACTACGAGGCGTTGTTGCCGGACGAATGGCTGCTCGAGGCCGGCATTTCCGCCTCCGGCGCGTTTCTCGATCACGTATTGCGCTCGCATCCGGCGTACGACAGCGCCACACACACCTTCGCCGCACTGGAGAAGCGCCTAACGGATATGCTGGGGCGCGGTGCGACGGTGCCGGAACTCACGCACGATCTGCACCTGCAACCGAACGTGCTTGGCAATCGCGCGCCGTTGGCCGATCCGACGTTGCGCGGCGGCATATCCGGCTGGACGCTGCGCGAAGACGAGGACGACCTCGCGCGCTGGTATCTGGCCGCCCTGCAGGCGCTCGCTTATGCGACGCGACACATCGTCGATGCGTTCGCGGAACGCGGCCGCGCCGTCGATCTGCTGATCGCGTCGGGCGGCAGCGCGTTGAATCCGCGCTGGTGCCAGACCCACGCCGACGCGCTCGGCATACCGATCGCGGTGCCCCACGAGGCAGACGGCGTTCTACTCGGTTCGGCGATTCTCGGCGCCACCGCGGCCGGCGTACACGCTTCGCTCGAGGTTGCGATGCAGGCGATGACCCGACTCGGCAGCATCGTGCAGCCCGACGCCGCCACGGCGGACTTTCACGCTCGCAAGTACCGCGTGTATCGCCGCATGATCGACGATCAGCGCGCGTATCAGTCGCTGATGCAGGGAAATGCTCGATGAACGTCCGCGGCGGGTCGCAGCAACGCTCCGGGGTTCGAGCTGCCGCGCGACAATGAGCATGATGCGCCGCGTTGCGCGAAGCCGTGCGTTAGGCCGAACCCCTAGCGCACCTGCTCTACCCGCCGTTCGTTACAGCGTGAATCCGATTCGCACTCCATACATCCGCGGCGGCGCCGCGTAATACAGCGCGGCATTGTTCTGAATCCCGCCGACGTACTCCTCGTCGGTGGCGTTCGTACACCACAGGTTTGCAAACCATTTCGCCGATTCGAGACGCAGCTGCACGTTCGTCAGCTTGCGATCTTCGAGCGTGATGAGCGACGAGTTCCACAATCCGGCCTGCGTCGAGTCGATATACGAGTAGTCCACGCGCGGAATCAGACGCATGTCGCCCGGCAGATTCAACGTGTACGACACACCGACGTTGCCGGTCCATTTCGGCGAGAACGGCGACTTCGCACCCGACAGATCGACGACGTTGTCGGGGGGCGGAAGGAACGGGTTGATCACGTTCTTGAACGTGCCCAGCTCGCTGTCGAGGTAACCGGCGCCGAAATCGAATGCGAGGTTTCCGAATACCGCCTGAGCGCTCAACTCGAATCCCCAGATCGTGCTCTCCCCCTGCGCGTTGCGGAACACGGCGAGCTGTGAAGTAGCAGCCGGTCCGAGTTCGCCGAACTGGGCCTGATAATCGTCGAACGTCTCGTAATAGCCGTCGAATTGCGTATGCAGCTGATTGTCGAACCAGTTCGCTTTCCAGCCGAGCTCGTAGTTGATCACCGTCATGTCGCTCCACGGGATCATCGGCGGCAGCAGGTTGATGCCGCCCACCACGTGACCGCGCGACACCAGGCCGTAGACGAAATGATCGGCGTTCAGCGTCCAGTTCAAGCTGGCCTTCCAGTCGGTGTCCGTTTCGCTCATCTCCTGCGAATTCACGCCTGGCCCCGTACCTAGAAACGGCGTCACCGGCGCTGACGATCCGGGACCCCAGGTGATGGCGAGGTGCTGTTGCAGCTGGTAGTAGCTGTAGCGCGCGCCGAGATCGAGTGCCAACGCGTCGGTGATCTTGAAGCTGACCTGCCCGAACACGGCCAGGTCGTCGCTCTCCTGTTCCAGCGGACTCGTGAACCACGGAAATTCGAGCCCCGGCGGTGCGCCGAACAGGAAGGTCGCGATGATCGGCTGCAGCTGGGTGAACGTGAAGCCGCCGGCCTGCCACGATGGAATGTCCAGACGCTGCTTCTGGCCAAACAGCCCAACGACCCAGGTGAGGCGCTGATTTTCCGCCGACAGCAGGTTGAACTCCTGGGACCAGATCCCAACGTCGCCCTGACTATTGAAGATCGAGATTTCGGGCACCGTCGCGTTATCGTCGAGGTTGTTGAATGTCTTGAGGTCCTGGTACCCGGTCAGCGAGGTCACGGACATCCCGTTGTCGAATCGATAGTCGGCGTTCAGCACGGTGCGCACGGACCGGTCGACATACTTGAAGTTCGCATTCTGCTCGATGTTGTTGAACAGCGAGTGACCCGGCGACGTCGTGACATTGCCGCCGAAATCGAGACTCGAAATGTCGGTTTTCAACACCACGTCGAGCTGTTCCATCGGCTGCCAGCGCACGCCAATGCGCACGCTGTCGAGGTCCTGGTCGCCCGGGTGCCCGCTGTAGTTGCCCGTCAGGTTGCCGTAGTAATCGTCGCGGTCGAACTTGTGATACGCGACGCGCACCGCGACGGTGTCGCCGATCGGGGCGTTGACCACCCCGGTGAGCTCGCGCTGGTCGAAATTGCCGCCGCCGAATTCGAAGTTCGAACTCATCTTGCCGAGTTCCGGGCTGGCGGTGCGGATGAACAGCGCACCACCTGCCGCGCTCTTGCCGGAGAACGTGCCCTGCGGGCCGCGCAGCACTTCGACGCCGGCCATGTCGAAATACGGTTCGTTCTGGAAATAGCCGGCGAGCGTCGGTGCGCCGTCCTGATAAATGACGACGCCAGAAGGCAGCTCGACGTCGACCTGACTGCGGCCGATGCCGCGGATGTTGAAGACGTTCGCCGAACCGTAGTCGGTGATGGTCACCGACGGCGCCGCGTACTGCACGGCGGTGAGGCC
>DATJGR010000127.1:0-52164 GCA_035494855.1 Pseudomonadales bacterium
CGCGGTGCAGATCGAGGAAACGCTGCTGCCGGACGGCATGAAGCTGATGATCGGCGCGAAACAGACGATCCGCGCGTTCGGCTCGGCCGCGACCACCTACCGCACCCAGATGCGCAACGTGTTGCAGAGTCACCTCGCGCGTTAGTTGCGCTACGATGCACGCTTGCGGGGAGGCGCACATGAACCAGGTCGAATCGTTCGAGGTCACGCCGCTCGACGCCACGTTCGGTGCCGTCATTACGCGTCTTTCGCTCGCCGGCATAGACGATGCCACGTTCTCGCGGCTGTACCGCACCTGGCTCCAGTACGGCCTGCTGATCTTTCCGGCGCAGCATCTCTCCAACGACGAACAGGTGGCCTTCGCGAAGCGTTTCGGCGCGCTCGAATTCGGCCTTGCGCCGCTCAGCAACGTGCGCGCGGACGGCAGCGTGCGCGCCGACGAAGCCGACGAAGTCGTGAAGGTGCTGAAAGGCAACATGGGTTGGCACTGCGACAGCACGTACATGCCGGTGCAGGCAAAAGGCGCCGTGTTCACTGCGCACGTGGTGCCGCCCGCGGGCGGCGAAACCGGTTGGGCCGATATGTGTGCGGCCTATGACGCGCTTTCGCCGCAGATGAAGCAGCGCATCGAGAACCTGCGCGCATACCATTCGGTGAGTTACAGCCAGGCCAAGGCGGGACTCGCATCCAAAGATGGTCGCGGCTACGCCGGCTACGGTTCCACCGTGAAGGAACCGCCGTTGCGACCACTGGTGAAAGTGCACCCGGAAACCGGACGCCGCGCGTTGATGGTCGGACGTCACGCATTCGGTATTCCGGGTCTGGCTGCCGACGAATCCGAACGGCTGCTCGACGAGCTCGCGGAATTCGCGTGTCAGCCGCCGCGCGTGTATCACCACACGTGGTCAGCGGGCGACGCGGTGGTGTGGGACAACCGCTCGCTGATGCATCGGGCGTGTCCATGGGACATGCGCCAGCCGCGCGTGATGTATCACGCGCGCATCGCCGGAGATCCGGCATCGGAGTTCGCGGCGCACGCTTGAACGCAATCGAATGAGATTCCCGCGGCCGGCCCTCGTCCTCGCGTGTGCGTGTCTGTGGCTGGCTGCGTGCGGTCCATCGGAGCCGTCAGGCGGCACGACAGCCAAATACGAAATCGCCGTCGTGCCGAAAGGCACCACACACGAATTCTGGAAATCCATCCACGCCGGAGCGGTGAAAGCGGAACGGGAACTCGTGGCACGCGGCATCGTTACGCAGGTCGTCTGGCAGGGGCCGCTCAAGGAAGACGACCGCGATGCACAGATTCAGGTGGTCGAGAATTTCGTCACGCGGCGCGTATCCGGCATCGTGCTGGCGCCGCTCGACGCACGCGCGCTGGTGCGGCCGGTGGACTCGGCGATCGCCGCAGGCATTCCGGTCGTCATCATCGATTCGGGCCTGGAACGGCAAACAGCGAGCTTCGTCGCGACCGACAACTACGAAGGCGGCGCAATGGCGGCACGCCACCTGGCCGAACTGTTGGGCGGCACCGGCAAGGTCATCCTGCTGCGCTATGCCGTCGGGTCGGCGAGCACAGAGCAACGCGAGAAGGGTTTCCTCGACGAACTCGCGAAGAATTACTCCGGGCTCGAACTGATTTCCGGCACGGAGTACGCCGGCGCCACGCGCGACACTGCTTATCGCACCTCGCAGGCGTTGTTGAACCGGTACGGCGATCAGGTGAACGGCATCTTCGCGGTGAACGAAAGCGCCACCATCGGCATGACGCTCGCGCTGCGCGAGAGCGGGAAGGCCGGCGGTAAAGTGAGGATGATCGGCTTCGACGCCGGCACGCAGTCGATCGAAGACCTGGCCAACGGTGACGTGCAGGCGCTGGTGGTGCAGAACCCGCTGCGGATGGGGTACGAAGGTGTGATGACCGCGGTGAGCGCGATCCGCGGCGAAACCGTTGCACCCCGCATCGACACCGGTGTGGTGCTGGTGACCGCACAGAACATGAACAGCGAAGCGGTCCGGCCGCTGCTGCACCCGCCTCTCGCCGAATATCTGGACTGACGGCGTGGCCGCGCCGCGACTCGCGATGAGCGGAGTGCGCAAGGCGTTCGGTTCGACCGAGGCGTTGCGCGGCGTGAACATTTCGGTGGCGCCCGGCGAAGTGCACGCACTGATCGGCGAAAACGGCGCCGGCAAGAGCACGCTCATGAATGTGCTGAGCGGCGCGTGCACTCCAGACGCCGGCTCGATCGAACTCGACGGCTCGTCGTTTCGGCCGGGCAATCCGCTGCACGCAAGGCGCGCCGGCATCGCGATGATTCACCAGGAGCTGACACTGGCGCCGCACCTGACGGTGGAACAGAACATCCTTCTCGGCCGCGAATACACGCGTTGGGGTTGGATCCGGTCCGCGCGCTGCCGCGACGCCGCCGCGTCCGCACTGTCGCGTCTCGGCCGCGCCGACCTGCCCCTCGATGTGCCCGTTGGCAGCCTCTCGCTCGCCGATCGGCAGGTCGTGGAGATCGCCCGCGCCCTCGTCGGAAATCCGACCGTGCTGGTGATGGACGAAGCGACCAGCAGCCTGGGGCCGGCCGACGCGCTGCGTCTGTTTCGCGTGATCGAACAGCTGAAGTCGCTCGGCGTTGCGATCGTGTACATCAGCCATTTCCTCGAGGAGTGCCAGCAGGTTTGCGACCGCTACACCGTGCTGCGCGACGGCGAGACGGTTGCATCGGGGCCGATGCGCGACGCAACGTTGCCCGAGCTGATCCGACTGATGGTCGGTCGTTCTGTGGAGACGCTGTATCCGGTTGCCGATCGCACACCGGGCGAAGTGGTGCTGGACGTGGCCGGTCTGAGAGGCCGGCGCGCGCCGGATGAGGTGACGTTCACGCTTCGGCGCGGCGAAATCCTCGGCATCGCCGGCCTCGTCGGCGCCGGTCGAACCGAGACGCTGCGGACGCTGTTCGGACTCGATCCGATGCTCGACGGCAGGGTATCGGTGCACGCCCGTCCCAGCGGCGGTCTGTCGCCGCGGCAACGGCTGCACCAGGGCATAGGTCTGACCAGCGAAAATCGCAAAGACGAAGGACTGCTGCTGAACCGCAGCATCGCGGACAACCTGACGCTGACGCGGTTCGACACGGTCGCCCGCCTCGGTTTCGTCTCGCGTTCGCGTCATCACGCGGCCGCGCAACGCCAGATCGATGCGCTCGGCATCAAAGCGGCGCGCCCTTCCCAATCCGTTGGAGAACTCTCCGGCGGCAACCAGCAGAAGGTCGCGCTCGGGCGCCTGCTGCATCACGACGCCGAAATCCTCCTGCTCGACGAGCCGACGCGCGGCATCGACGTGGCCAGCAAGGCGGAGATCTACTCGATCGTCTCCGAACTCGCGCGGCGCGGTAGGGCGATCGTCTTCGTCAGCTCGTATCTGCCGGAACTGCTGGGCGTATGCGACACGATCGGCGTGATGCACCGCGGCCGGCTGACGGCGATCCGGCCGGCGCGCGCGTGGACCGGGCACGACATCATGACCGCGGCGCTCGGCCAGAGCCTGGAGCAGGCGTCGTGAGCGAGGCGCGAATTGCGCAACCGCTCGACCTGCGCGGCCGCTTCACGGTGGCGGCGCCAATGCTGGGGCTCGTGCTGGTGATCGCACTGTTCGCGCTCGATCCGGACGTGCGCCCGTACTTCTTCACGTGGCGCAACTGTGTGCTGATATTGAGCCAGACGGCGGTGATCGGCGTCGGCGCGCTCGGCATGACGATGATCATCGTCAGCGGCGGCATCGACTTGAGCGTCGGTTCCGCAGTGGCACTGTCGGGCGTCGTGTGCGCGACGGTGCTGACGCACGGCGCGCCAGCCGCTGCCATGGGACTCGCCATACTGACGGGCGCGGCGGTCGGGCTCGCGAACGGCGCCGCAATCGGCTATCTGCGGATGGTGCCGTTCATCGTGACACTCGGAATGATGGGCATCGCGCGCGGCGCTGCGAAATGGCTCGCCGGCAATCAGACGGTGAATCCGCCGGACAACGCCGTGGTCGCGCTGATGTCGACGCAGAGCGATACGACGGGAACGCTCGCGATGCCGTTGGGCGTGTGGCTGGTGCTGCTGCTCGCGGCCGCCATCGCACTGGTGATGGCGCGCTCGGTATTCGGTCGGCACGTGTATGCGATCGGCTCGAACGAAGCGGCGGCGCGGCTGTGCGGCATCCGGGTGCCGCTCGTGAAGCTGTGGATCTACTCGTTCGCGGGAATGCTGTTCGGATTCGCGGGCGTGCTGCAGTACGCGCGGCTGACGCAAGGCGATCCCACCGTTGCCGTTGGACTCGAACTCGACGTGATCGCAGCCGTCGTGCTGGGCGGCGCGAGCCTCAGCGGCGGCACTGGCAGCGTGCCGGGTGCGTTGATCGGTGCGCTGATCATGGCGGTGCTGCGCAACGGTTCGAACCAGATGGGCTGGCCGAACTACGTGCAGGAAATCATCATCGGCGCGGTGATCATTCTCGCGGTCGGAGTGGATCGGCTGCGACCGCGAAACGACGCGTAACCCTTCGCGCTTCGCAGCTCGCTGCCCGCCAACGACCCTCCTCTGCTGCTACACGGCGTCGAGCGCCTGCGCGAAGTCCGCCACCAGATCGGCGGCGCTTTCGATTCCGATCGAGACGCGTACCAGGTTGTCGGTGATGCCGAGCTGCTTGCGCCGCGCGGCTGGCACGCTCAAATGCGTCATCGACGCCGGGTGCGACGCGAGGCTCTCAGTCCCGCCGAGGCTCACCGCCAGCTTCACCAGTTGCAGGGCGTCGAGCATCCGGAACGCCTCTGCTTCGCCGCCTTTGACGAGCACCGAGAACGTCGAGCCGGCGCCGGAACAATGGCTCGCGTAGATGCGGCCCTGCGGGCTCGCCGGATCGAGGAAACCGAGATAACCCACGCGTTCGACCTTCGGATGCGCGCGCAGGAACTCGCACACCCGGCGCGCGTTCGACTCCGCCCGCTCCATGCGCAACGCCACGGTTTCGAGCGAACGCAGCAGCATCCACGACGTGTGCGGATCGGTGATGGTGCCGATGGTGTTGCGCAAGGCCATGATCGGTGCAAGGGCCACCTTGTTGCCGACGATACCGCCTGCCACGAGGTCGCTGTGCCCCCCAACGTACTTGGTGAGCGAATACAGCGACACGTCGGCGCCGTGCCGAATCGGGTGCTGAAACACCGGTCCGAGGAACGTGTTGTCCACCATGATGAGCGGCCGGTTTTCCGGATCGGAGGCGTAGAGTTCGTCGCGAAGCCGCACGATGCCGGCGATGTCGACCAGTTCGTTGGTGGGATTGGCGGGGCTCTCGAGATAGATGACCGCGATCCGCCGTTTCGATCGCGATTGCTCGATCAGCGCGCGCACCTCCTCGAGCGGCGCACCCGCGGCGAAGTTCGCGAACGTCACGTCGAGGCGACCGAAGACGGAGTCGATCAGCTTTTCGGTGGCGGCATACAGCGGTCCGGAGTGCAGGATGATCTCGCCGGCGCGAACGTGCGCCATCAGCGCGGTGGTGATGGCCGACATCCCCGTGGAGAACACCGCCGCCTCCTCGGCGCCCTCCCACAACGCGAGGCGGTCCTCGAGGATTTCCTGGTCAGGTCCGTTGAAGCGACCGTACACCAACCCCTCCGGGCCGCCGGTGCGCTTGCCGGTGATGCCTTCGAAGAAACGCTTGCCGTCCGCGCAACTCTCGAACACGAAGGTGGACGTGAGGAAGATCGGCGGCTTCAGCGAACCCTCGGACAGCTTCGGGTTGTAGCCGTAACCCATCATCAGAGACTGCGGCGACAGCTGATGCTCGCCGAGCTTGGTCGTGCGCTGGTCTTTCATCGGCGTCTCCCGGCCGTTGGACGACCCAAGTCTACCGACACGATCATCGCGGCGGTCGTCTCCAGTGAATAAGTAGACGACGGTGCCCGGCACCGTCGTTGACTTATTCCGGGTCGCGGCGTCGAATGTGGACGGTGCCAGGTCATTTGGGCACAGCACGGTGAGCCACATGTCTTCACGCCCTGACTTCATCGGCCATTGGACGCAGCTCGAAGACGACGAGCCCACCCGCTACCGCGGCGACGACGAGCCGATGGCGTTCGACGCCTCGGTCGGAGAAAAGCTCGGGCTCACGCGCATCGGCATCCATCACGTGCGCGTGCCGCCGCACCGGCGGATCAGCTATCCGCACGCGGAAAGCGCGGAAGAGGAGTTCGTGTTCGTGATCGAGGGCCGGCCGGACGCGTGGATCGACGGTGTCCTGCACCGTCTGGCGCCGGGCGACAGCGTCGCGTTCCCGGCGGGCACCGGCATCTGCCACACGTTTCTGAACAACACGCCCGACGAAGTGCGGCTGCTCGTGGTCGGCGAGAAGCCGAAACCGGAGAACCTGATTCGCTATCCGCTGAATCCCGCCCACGAAGCCACGCGGCAGGATCGCTGGGTGGATCCTCCGCACAGACCGATGGGACCGCACGACGGCCGGGTCGACCCGGCGTAGGTATCAACCGGCGCGGGAGTAGACGAGCGTATTGGTGCTGCCGGCCGCCAGCGCGCCTTCCGGCAGATTGTCGAGGAACGCTTCCAGGTTCCGCACCTTGGCGTAGTTGTTGGCCCTGCCGACGCGCATATTCTCCGGGTGATAGGCGATCACCATCGCTTCCCGCATCGTGTCCGACAGGTTCGGTCGCGCGCCATGTACGCACCAGCCGTGATGGAACGTGGCATCGCCCGCGCGCATCGGCACCGCTTCCACGATTTCGCCGTGATGCTCGGCTATCCACCGCTCGTATACCGCCTGCGATTCGTCCGAGATGTGGTGATCGCCGAGGTAGCCGTGCTTGTGGCTGCCTTTGACGAATCGCATGTTGCCCATCTGCGCGGTGATGTCCTGCAGCGGCATCCACATGCCGCACACGGTGCCCTCGTTGAACGGCCAGTAGTAGAGATCCTGATGCCACGGTGTGATGTTCGAAACGCCTCGGCCCGGTTCTTTGAACAGCGACTGGTCGTGGTAGATCCGCACCCCGCTCACACCGAGCAGCTCCGCTGCGATCTTGCCGAAGCGCCGCGCCGTGACGAACGCCATCACGGCAGGGTCGTGGTAACGGATCTGCATCGTCTGCAGCGCGAGCTTGCGGAACGCATCGCGTTCGGCGAGCGGACGTTTCTCGTCGTTGTGCGCGTACGTGGCGGTCTCGATCGCGCGCCGGTAATAGGCCACTTCCTCGGCCGAGCAGACGTTCGGCAGATGACGAAACCGTTGTCGCGGAACGAATCGATCTGCGCTCGAGTGAGCCGATAGTCGCTGTCGAGCGGGGGCATCGTCGATGCGGTCTCAGGCATTTCGATCACCGGGTGTCGGACGCGATGCTCGCATGATCGCGGGGACCGGCCCGGATCCGCAACCGGCGGCGTGCGACTAGAGAATTTCCAGCCGTTCGAGCCACAGCAGTTCGCACGCGCTGGCACCGTTATCGGTGCGCGACAGCGAACTGCGCCAGTGCCAGCCGTCGTCGGCGTGCACCTCGACGAGCTTGCCGGCGACTCGGACGCGATCGTGCGGTTTCACCCCCGCGAGTGCGTTCGCCGCGGCCGTGGATGCCGCGATGATGTGCACGTTCGCGCTGTGGTGCTCGATCTCGCGCGCCGGTATCGGCAACTTCGCGGCGCGCCAGAAGTACCAGCGATGGTTCTGCGAAACCTCGATGCTCGCCAGCACGCCTTCATCGGCCATCGGCCCCCAGCCGAGCGCGAGATCGGTGGGCGCGAGCGCCGCTTCGCGATCGTCCCGGTAGTCGTGCCGCGACAGCACGCGCGCGTCGATCTCGTAGTTTTCCAGCGCGTTGATGTGGTAGCCGGGATATTCGAGCCCGCCGTCTGCGAGCGTCGTTGCTACGACGCCGCCGCGCTGGTGTGACCAGAGCCACACCCCTGCCGCTACACCGACAAAGACGAGCCATCGTTTCATGCGCGCAATTGTCGGATTGAGCGGCAAGTCAAACCGTGCTCAGCCTCTCACCACCCAGCATAGGTAACCTGTTTGGGCGTCCTGCTGACGCGCGTCCGCGTGATATCCGCTGCGAACCGGTCGCCAACACTGATGCAATGGGGCGATCGCTCCACGCGGCGGTGATGCGTGAAGGTTCGCGAGGTGATTCGAACAGTCGAAGCAGATGGTTGGTTTCTCGTGCGGACGCGCGGTAGCCAGCGTCAATTCCGACATCCTACGAAACGCGGTACAGTGACGATCGCCGGAAAGTTGAGCCTCGATATGCCGCCACGGACTTTGAAAAACGTGTTCAGGCAGGCAGGTCTCGGGAGTGAATGAATGCGTTACCTGGTCATTCTGGAACGAAGCAAATCGGGTTGGGGCGCCCATGTTCCCGACCTGCCGGGCTGTGTGGCGGTTGCAGAAACCAAGCCGAAGGTCATCGAGTTGATCAAAGAGGCGGTCGATCTGCACGTCGCGAGCTTGCGACATTCCGGAGACGAGGTCCCTCGCCCGTCCTCGGAGAGTCTGTTCGTAGAGACTTCCGCTGCGTGAGTGCCCCGAGTCTGCACCCGATGTCGCGTCACTAATCGATCGGCCACGGCATTGCCTTAGGCAACTCCGTTGCGGTCTGCACAACCGGCTCCGGTGCTCGCGGACCGACATCGCCGCTCTTCTCCACGCTCCGCCACCACGGCGTGACGCTTTCCACGTGGGTCGGTTCCACCGCTTCGCCCAGCCGCGGCATGACGAGCTGCGCGCCGCTCCTCGGCCCCAGCGCCAGCAGTGTTTCCGCCGGTTGATCCCACGCGTGCATCGCAAGGCAGAACGTGCCCCAATGCACGGGCAGAAACGCGCCGCCGCCGAGCATCGCGAGCGCCTTCAGCGCATTTTCGGGGCCGAGATGAATGTCGCCCCACGCCGGGTGGAAGGCGCCCACTTCGAGCATCACGAGGTCGAACGGTCCGAGGCGCTCGCGCACCACTTGAAACTCGTTGGTGAGCCCGCCGTCCCCTCCGAAGAACACCGCGTGCCGCTCGGTACGAATTACCATCGACGACCACAGCGTGGAATTGCGGTCTTTCATGCCGCGTCCGGAAAAGTGTTGCGACGGTGCGGCGGTTACCGTCAACCCGGCATTCGGCAACCGGTGCGATTCCCACCAGTCGAGTTCGACGACGCGCTCCGGCCGAACGCCCCACGCTTCCAGGTGCGCGCCAACGCCGAGCGACGTCACGAACGGCACGTCGCGTTTCACGAGTTCGCGAATGGTCGGATAGTCGAGGTGGTCGTAGTGATCGTGCGACACGATCACGAGATCGATGGGCGGCAGCGCGCGCAGCGGAACCGGCACCGGCTGGAAGCGCTTCGGCCCGGCGAATCGCGACGGCGATGCGCGCGGTCCCCATACCGGATCCGTCAGCACGCGCAGCCCGTCGATTTCGATCAGCACGGTAGAGTGACCCAGCCACGTCGCGCGCAGCCCGGTATCGCATCTTCTGCTCCAAGCCTCGAGCGGGCTCGTCGACGGCAGCGGCGCGCGGGGTACGCGACGTACGCCGCCGTAGAGAAATTCGGTGAACGTCGGCATGGCCGCGTTCGGGTCGCGCAGGCCCGGGATAACCGGAAACACGTTGCCGAAGCGCTCACCCGACCACAAAGGTGACGCCTTCATGCGCTCGAGGCGCGCGCCTGCCGGTTTCCTGCCTAGTGACTTCATGCCGACCCGCGAGGTGCAAATGAGGTTGCGTCACGGTGCCCGCTGCCGGCGGTGAATGCAAACCACCGCGCACGCTGACGCGTAGGGAACGATTGATAGCGAGTGTCGGCGGGTTCCGACCTGCACGTTGGCGTTCCGTCCCACTCCCGCAGCCCGCTTCTGATGCATGCTGTTGCAAGCGACGCATGAGGCGCAGCGATGAAGAAATTCCTCTACCTCTATTCCGGCGGCAATGCGCCCGCGACCCCTGAAGCCGGCAGGAAGATGATGGACGAGTGGAACGCATACTTCGCGAAGTTGAGTGGCAAGCTCGACAACGGCGGGCCGTTGGGGCCGCACAAGTCGGTCGGCGGCAAAGCCGGTTCGCAGCCGAGCGGGTTCTCGATTCTCACCGCCAAAGACATGGACGAAGCGGTTGCGTTGACGAAAGGTCACCCGCACCTGGCAAACAAAGGCACCATCGATATCGGCGAGATCCAGCCGATACCGCGATAAGCGATTCCGCAGTAACCGCCGCTCAGCCGAGCCCGATACGTTTCGCGCCTTGGCGGTACAACTCCGCGTCGGCCGGCTGCATCTGGAAGGTGTCCAGAAAATCGGCGACGCTGTAGCGCGGGAGCGTCTTGCGCGTGGCCGCCGCATAGTCGCGCGCTTCGTCGAGCGAGCCAGCGAGCGCCAGACACAGCGCGGCCAATCCGAGCACGTGTGGATGCGCGTTCACGCGCGCGGCGCCTTTGACGGCCCAGGTGGCGGCCTCTTCGAATTGGCCGAGGCGCACCAGCGACATTGCACGCGTGCTGAACATGCCGAACAGCAACGGGTCGAAGGGGCTCAATGCCCGCGCGTTGTCGGATGACGCGATGGCAATGTTCGGATCGCCCGCCTGCGCGTGCACGAACGACAGCGAGTAGTGGCCCATCGCAAAATTCGGACTCAAGTCGATGGTGCGTTCGTGTTCGCTCACCGATTGCGCAATGCGCCCCCGCAACCACAAGGCACGACCCATCGCCCAATGCGCGGCCGGGTCGCGATCGTCCACCATCAGGCTGCGTCCGGCCGCGTCGTACGCGAGATCGCTCGCCTGCTGGCGGTCCACCCAGCGCTGAAAAGCGTTCTGGAAATGCGCGAGCGACAACCCCGCGTGTGCGCGCGCAAACGTCGGATCGAGTTGCACCGCCATTTCGAAGAAATGCACGGCGCGCTCGTTGTCGGCTTTCGTGAAGCGGTACATGTGCCACAACCCGCGATGGTGAGATTCCCACGCGTCGAGCGAATTCGGCGGCTTCAGAATCGCCCGATTGCGCTCCATCGTTTCGATTTCGCTGGCAATCGACGCGACGACGCGGTTGCCGATTTCGTCGAGCACCGCGAACGCGTCGTCTGGTCCGTGACGGAACTCTTCGGCCCAGACGATCCGCGACGTGCGGGTTTCCGCCAATTCCACAGAGACGACGAGACGCGCCGCATCGCGCCGCACCGAGCCGCTCACGACGTAATCGACGTTCAGCATGCGGCCGGCTTCCTCCGGACCGATGCGGCGTTCGTGCAGCGCGAACACCGTGCCTTGCGCGATCACGAACAGACTGCGCAGTTGCGCGAGCCGCGTGATCACGTCGTGCGCCAGGGCGCTGCCGTGCGCATGCGAAACCACCACGGTGTCGTCGACGAACGGCATCACCGCGATGGACGCGCGACGCGGACCCGGCGCGACGATCACGTCGCTGCTCGCCGGTCGCGCAATCGCTACCGGTGCCTCCGTTGCCACGGTAGATTGCGACCGGGCCACCCGCCACGCCTCGCGGATCGGTGCAACGTCGAGACCTTCGTTCTCGAACGACTGCGTCGCCGTGGCGAGATGGGTTTCCGCTTCGCGAATGCGATTACACCGGACCAGCGCGCTCAACAGCCGTTCGTGAACGCGCCGGTCGAACGGCGCGAGCTGCAGCCACCTATCCAGATATTCGAGCGCTTGCGCGTCGGGTACGCGGTCGACGAGGTGCTCGAGCAGTGCCACGTGACAACTGCGGAAGCGGCGCCGTTCGGCCGTCAGCCAGCCGTTGAACGCCGGCGCGCGTTCGATCTCGAGCCCTTCGAGAAATTCGCCGTCGAACAACAGCGACAGCGCGCGCAACCGTTCCGGCGCCAGTTTCTCGATGCCGGCGTCGGAGGCGCGCAGCACTTCGAGCGCGTCGACGAAACAATCGCCGAGATCGAACTGCACCGCGTCGCCCGGCGTCGCCACGCGCCGGCGTTCGGGTTGATCGACGATGCGACGGATCTTGCTGAGGCACCAGCGCAACGCACCGCGCGGATCGTTTGGAACGTCCCAGAGCAGTTCGCACAGTTGCGAGCGTGCGACCGCGCGCGGTGCGAGCGTCAGATAGGCGAACAACGCGAGCAGCTTGCGCGACGCAGGCAGCTCGAGCTCGGCCCCGTCGCGACTGATCGACATCCGTCCCAGCATGCGAACGTGAATCGATGGTGCGGCAGCTGCGATGCTTCCTTCCAATGCGATTGGACGATCCGGAAAACGGGATGCGGAACGTAAAACACGCGCCGGGCCAGCGCAAGCCTTCCGGCTTTTCGATCCGACAAAACTCAATAGCCCATCGCAGCGCCGTCTTTGCGCATTTCGCTCGCGCCCCAGTACACGCCGGTTTGCGGGTCGCGCATGATCGCCTGGTAGCCGCCGTACGCGCCATCGCCAGCGCTGACGTTGTGGCCACGCCGCGCCAGTTCGTCGCGCACGCTCTGCGCGATACCGGTCTCGAGTTCCAGCGTGCCGACGCCTTCGGAATCGGCGCGCGACCAGTTTTCGGAACCCGCGTGATGAAACCGCGCGGCATCGCCTGCTTCCTGCACGTTCAGACCGAAGTCGACGATGTCGACCACGATCTGCACGTGGCCTTGCGGCTGCATGTCGCCGCCCATCACGCCGAAGCTCATGAACGGCTTGCCGTCTTTCATCACGAACGCGGGGATGATCGTCTGGAACGGACGCTTGCCGGGCGCATAGACGTTCGGATGCGACGGATCGAGCGCATACAGCTCGCCGCGATCCTGGAACATGAAGCCGAGACCGTCGGCGACGAGACCCGATCCCATGCCGCGGTAGTTCGACTGGATCAACGACACCATCATGCCGTCCTTGTCGGCAGTCGTGAGATACGTCGTGTCGCCCTGTTTCAGCTTGACGTCGCCCGCCGCAACGTTCGGATTCGCGCGCGCCATGTCGATGAGTGCGCGACGCTGCGCGGCGTACGATTCCGAAACGAGCTGCGCGATCGGCGCGTCGTACGTCGCCGGATCGGCATAGAACCTGGCCAGATCCTCGAACGCGAGGCGCTTCGCTTCCACCATCACGTGCAGCGCGTCGGCAGAACCGCGGCCCATCTTTTTCAGGTCGAACCCTTCCAGCATCTTCAACATCTGCAGCGCCGCCACGCCTTGCGTGTTCGGCGGCAGCTCGTAAACGTCGTAGCCGCGATAGTTCACGCCGACCGGATCGACCCAGTCGCCTGAATGCGCCGCGAAGTCCGCATAGCGAAGGTCGCCGCCGATGCGTTTGAAGTAGCGGTCGATGGTCTGGGCCACTGCGCCTTTGTAGTACGCATCGCGTCCGCCCTTCGCGAGTTGCTCGTACGTTCGTGCGAGGTCGGGATTGGTGAAGATCTGACCCTGCAACGGCGGGTGGCCATCGATCAGATAAGTGCGCTTCGCATTGTCGATTTCCTCGAGCATGGCGCCGCGCTTTTCGAAGCCCTTGAAGTTGTTCGCCCAGTATTCGGCGATCAGTTGGGTAACCGGAAAACCTTCACGTCCGTATTCGATAGCTGGTGCAAGTATCTGATCGATAGGCAAATTACCGAACCGTTCATGCAGCGCAAACCAGCCATCTACGGCGCCGGGCACCGTGACCGCCAACGATCCGAGCGGCGGGATTGCGTCGCGCGCGCCGAGCTTCGCTTTCATGTCGGCCAGGCTGCGACCCTGCGGCGAACGACCCGAACCGTTGTAGCCATAAAGCTTCTGCGTCTTCGGGTCCCAGACGATCGCGAAGAGGTCGCCGCCGATGCCGCAACTGACCGGCTCCATCAATCCGAGCGCGGCGTTCGCGGCGATGGCCGCGTCCACCGCAGTGCCGCCTCGCTGCAGGACGTCGACCGCGATCATCGTGGCGAGCGGTTGCGCCGTCGCCGCCATCCCGTGTCGCGCGAGCACCGGCGCGCGCGTGGCAAAGCCTGGTCCGCTATAGCGATCGCCGCCGCCCGGCGCCGCGGTGAGCGCATCGGCGGCGAACGCCACGCCGCAGAACAGAACGCACGCGACCGACGCGGCAACCCGCATTGACCGATTCCAGATGAACGACCGACGGACCGTAAAGCACGCGCTGGAGCGGTGCAAGCGGCGCGCCAACGACCCGATCAGGGTGCGCGAAACGCGCTCCGACGCGAGGCAGCCACCGACCGGCCCGAGAACTGGTCGAGATAACCGGCCAGATGCGAGACGACGTCACGCGCGTCGTCTTCGGCGCCGTGGATGAAGCTCGATTTGCGCCGCCGCATGAACGGCAGTCCCATCGCGTACATGCCAGGCGCATCGACCACTACACCCCCGTCGTGCCGGATGCGACCTTTCGCGTCGAGCACCGGTACGTCGAGCCAGCTGTAGTCGGGCCGGAAGCCCGTGGCCCAGACCACCGTGCGGATCGCTGCCAGATCGAGACCGAGGCGCGGCGATGTATCGACCCGCGTCGCGGCGGGACGCGGGTCGCCTCCGGCCGCGGGGCTTTCGGAATGCGCGATGTGCGCATCGATGCGTTCGAGCAGGCGCGTCATCTTCAGATCCGCCATGGCGCAGTGATTGCGCAATGATCCGGAGAACTGCGCCTTGCCGCCCGCGATTCCGACGAGACGACCGACCAGCTGCACGCCCCGATCCTGCAATGCGTTCAGGTCGAGGCTCGACTTTTCCGGCGTGCCAACCAGTTGCGGCGATGGCACGCGGCGCGCTCTCACGATGTCGTCGACGGCGTCGTAGCGATCGTCGAGCACGCCGAGCACGTGCATCCAGCGCTGGATGTCGACGCCGCGATACGTTCGCGGCAAACGGATGTGCTCGCCGACGGCGAGCCACACAGTGCGTCCCGAACGGGCGATTTCGTCGGCGAGCTGCACGCCGCTCGCCGATGCACCGACGATCAGTACCCCGCCGGGTTCGAGTCGATCCGGATTGCGATAACCCATCGGCGAGACAGACGCCACCGACGCCGGCAGTTCGCTTCGAAGCGCCGGAATCGCCGGCCGGTTGCCGGCGCCGCTCGCGAGCACGATGGCCGCACACCACCACTCGCCGCGATCGCTGACTACGCGGTATCCGCCGGCGTCGGCACGAACCGAGGTCACGTGCGTTTGACGCTGTACCGGCATCTGGAACCGGCGTGCGTACCGGTCGATGAAGGCAACCACCTCCGGCATCGTCATGAAGCCGTCCGGATCGGTTCCGCCATAGCGATGACCGGGCAGCCTGCTCTGCCAGTTCGGCGTGAGCAGGCGCAAAGAATCCCAGCGTTCGTGACGCCACGCGTTCGCCACCTCACCGCGCTCGAGCACGATGTGCTCGATGGCGCGTTCGGTGAGGCAGCGGCTGACGGCGAGCCCGGCGTGACCGGCGCCGACGACGATGACGTCGACGGCGCGGATCCCGGGCGGGCGGTGACTGCGGGTCACACCACCTCCACGGCGACGTTGGTCGGGTTGGTAACGATGTCGAACACCGCCGAGCGCTTCTGCGATTGAGCGACCAGCGCTTCGATGTCTTCGCGCGACGCGTCGGCATCGATCTTGAAGCGCACGGTCACGCCGTCGAAGCCGTTGCGCACGTCGCCGTCGATGCCGAGGATGCCGGCCAGATCCATTGCGCCTTCGAGTGTCGCCTGCACGGAGCGCAACTGGATGTTGCGGTTCTGCGCGACGCTCGCGATGCCGGCGGTGAGACACCCTGCCAGGCCGACCAGCACATACTCGACCGGGGTGGCGCCGTGGTCTTCCGACGCGAAGACCGCGGGATGGTCGGCGTCGAAGCTGAAGGTGGTCTTGTGGCGCTGCTCGCCGCCGAGGCCGAAGAACCCATCGACATTGGAACGGCTGTGCGTGCCGTTCACCCAGTCGCAGGTCGCGCGCCAGCGGAACTTGGCCGCTTCGGGTGCGGCGGTGAGCGCTTCCCGTGCTGCGAGCAACGCATCCACGTTCACGCCATTGCTCGCCTTGATTGCTTTCGTATTCATTCGAGGTCTCCGTTGGTGAAGTTCGCCGATTCGTCGAACCAGCCGGCGCAGATTCGCGCCGCGACGTTGCACGCGGCGTGTTACCCCGCGTGTTATCTGCGAGCGGCCTAGAAAACCAAAAACCACGCTCGTTCAAACGCCCGCTACCTCGCCGCGGCGGCACGCTGCGCCGGCATTGCAAACGAACGTTCCGAAAGGAGACCGCGCATGGCCCGCTACGAAAACATCCTGGCCACCATCGGCAACACGCCGATCGTGAAACTGCAGAAGCTCGCCCCTCCGGGCGTGAACGTGTACGTGAAAATCGAGTCGTTCAATCCGATGGGTTCGGTGAAGGACCGGATGGCGCGCGCCGTCATCGAACGCGCCGAAGCGAACGGCGAACTGAGGCCCGGCCAGACCGTCATCGAAGCCACCAGCGGCAACACCGGCATCGGCCTCGCCATGGTGTGTGCGCAGAAGGGTTATCCGCTGGTCGTCACGATGGCGGAGAACTTCAGCGTGGAGCGCCGCAAGCTGCTGCGATTCCTCGGCGCCAAGGTGGTGCTGACACCTGCGTCGGAGAAAGGCAGCGGCATGCTGAACAAGGCGATCGAACTGGCCGAGCGGCACGGTTACTACCTCTGCCGGCAGTTCGAAAACGAAGCGAACGCCGATACCCACTCCGCCACCACGGCGCAGGAGATCCTGCGCGACTTCGAAGGCGAACGGCTCGACTACTTCGTCACCACGTTCGGTACCGGCGGAACGTTGAAGGGCGTTTCGCGCGCGCTGAAAGCCGCGCGCTCCGATACGAAAGTCGTCGCCGCCGAACCCGACAATGCGCAGGTCCTCGGCAGCGGCATACCGCAACCGACCGACGAGAACGGTAAGGCGCGCGGCAGCCATCCGAACTTCCGGCCGCACGTCGTTCAGGGCACCAGCCCCGACTTCGTCGCGAAGTTGACGGGCGACGCGGTGGCGGCCGGATACGTCGACGAAGTCGTTCCGGTCGACGGTGCCGATGCGCTGCGCCTGGCGCGAGAGCTCGCCACGCGCGAAGGTATTCTCGTCGGCATTTCGAGCGGCGCGTCGCTGGCCGCGGCAATCGCGGTGGCACGACGCTCGCCGCCCGGCACCAACATCGTCTGCGTGCTGCCCGACACCGGCGAACGCTATCAGTCGACGGTGTTGTTCGAGCACGTTGGTGAACACATGAATGCCGACGAGCTCCAGCTTTCGAACTCGACGCCGGGTTGCCGCTTCCAGACCGCACCGACCCCGGTGGCGCAGCCAAAACCGGCGGCTGCACCCGCACCGGTCGCGGCGCTCGACGCAGACGCGCAACGTTTCGTCGACGACACCGTGGCGGCCGAACCCGTCGTCATGTTCGCGCTGCAGTGGTGCGAGTTCTGCTGGGCTGTGCGCAAGTTCTTCGACGCCATCGGCGTGCCGTACACGAGCGTCGACCTCGATTCGGTCGAATATCAGCGCGGCGAACGCGGTGCGAAGATCCGCGCCGTGCTCGCACAACGCACCGGCGAGGCGACCATCCCACAGATCTTCATCGGCGGCCGGCTGGTCGGCGGATGCAACGCTCTGTTCGAGTCGTACGCCAACGGCAACGCGCGCGCGCTGCTCCAGGAAGCCGGCGCGGGCAGCGCGTTGCCTAAGGTCGATCCGTACGCCTTTCTGCCGAAGTGGCAGCAACCGCGGCAAGCCGCCAACGGGGAGCGGCGATGAACGTCGAACGCGTTCCGATCGTCGATCTCGCGCAGATCGACGCCGAACGCACGCGCACCGAAGTCGACGAAGCCTGTCGCAACTGGGGCTTCTTTCAGGTGCTCGGGCATGGCATCGACGCGTCGCTGATCGACGCGGTACACCGCCAGATGCGCGCGTTCTTCGCGCAGCCCCGGGAAGCAAAGCGTGCGCTGGCGCGATCGGAGCGCAACCCATGGGGCTACTACGACCAGGAGCTGACGAAGAACACGCGCGACTGGAAAGAGATCTTCGATTTCGCCGCGGCGAGTTGCGGCAGGTCGGTGCCGCGCTGGCCGGCAGATCTCCCCGGATTCAAGGACACGCTGATCGACTATTACCGCGGTTGCGAAATCGTGGCGATGCGCCTTCTCCGGATCGTCAGCGCGAATCTGGGCATGGCGGCGCACGCGCTGGACGGGCATTTCTCGCACGGCCATTCGAGCTGGGCGCGGTTGAACCATTATCCCGTCTGTTCGAGTCCGGAAAACCCGGACGGCGTGGCTACGCCGACGCGCGGGCACCTCGGTGTGAATCACCATACCGATCCGGGCGTTCTCACGGTGCTGTTGCAGGATCGGCAGCCCGGACTCGAAGTGTTCCGGCGGGGGCGCTGGTGGCCGGTCGAACCGATCGACGGCGCATTGGTGATCAACCTCGGCGACATCGTGCAGGTGTGGTCCAACGACCGCTATCAGGCGCCGTTGCATCGCGTGCTCGCCAACGCCGCGGCCGAGCGTTTCAGCGCCCCGTTCTTCTTCTGTCCGCCGTACGAACTGGACTACGCACCGCTCGCGCCAACGATCGACGCGCAGCGCCCCGCGCACTATCGCAGCATCAACTGGGGGCATTTCTACGCGATGCGCAGCCTCGGCGACTACGCAGACTACGGCGAAGAAATTCAGATCACGCAGTTTCGAGTGTAAGGAGCACACGATGGCATTCATCGACACGACCGATGCAGACGACGCGACCGGAGAGGTGCGCGCGATGTACGAGCGGCAGCAGAAAAGCTGGGGCTACGTCCCGAACTACGCGAAGCTGTTCAGCCATCGGCCGCAGGTGCTCGCCGCGTGGGCCGACCTGATTGCGGCAATCCGCGCACCAGTGGATGCGCGCACGTTCGAACTCGTCACGTTCGCCGCCGCCCGCGCGCTCGGCAGCTCGTCGTGCTCGCTCGCGCACGGGAAGAAACTGCTCGAGCGGTTTCTGTCGGCGTCCGAGGTCGCAGCACTCGCAGCGGAACGGGAAACGGACACCACCTTGAACGCGGCCGAGGTCGCGATGGTGCGCTTCTCGCGCAAACTCGTCCGGGACTCTTCCAGCGTTGCGCAATGCGATGTCGATGCGATGCGCGCGAACGGCATCGACGACACGCGCATCTTCGACATTGCGTGCATCGCCGCCGGACGCGCGTTCTTCGCCAATCTCCTGGAGGGGCTCGGCTCGCTGCCCGATCACGCTCTGGGCGAACTTCCCGCCGGCCTTACGTCCGCTCTGGCGGTAGGTCGTGAGGTCGACCTCCAGCCGGCCGAGCGAATCGCACATCCGCAACAATCGCCTTAACGGCGTACCTCGGTCGCAGGAAGTCGTCATGCCAAACAGATTCTTCTGGTCGGTCTCGTCTACCGGCTTATGCATCCGCATCGCGGTGATCGCTGCCGTGCTGCTGGTGATACACGCCGGTTGATGACCCGTTCCGGGCGGCGTCGGTCACTCGGCATGTCTGCGCATGACGCCCGCGAGCAGTGCATAGGCATTTGACCAGGCCGCTTCGGCCTCGGATGTCCAGTCGGCACCTAGCGACTTCGCGAACGTCCACAGCAGTGCGTCTCCAACGGCATCGTAGTGGCGTGCGGTGACTCCGATTCGCGCATGCCGCCTGCCCAGCGCTTCGAGACTCGGCAACAACGCTTCGAGATGATCGATGCCGTCGACAACCAGCGCGAGCGCGCTCAACAGCTTGCGGCGCTGCTCGCCCATATCAGTAGCCTGAAACAGCCGCCGCGTCGTGGGGTCGATCTCGAAGAGTCTGTCGTAAAACTCGCGTACCGCCGCGTCCGCAAACGGGGTGATGCGTTTCCACGTGTGCGCGACGATCGATTTCTGTTGCGGTGACATGGCTGCTGCTATCAGGTGGTACACGCGGCTAGGAGCCTGCCTGCTTCGGACACGAGACTCGCAACGAGGTCCGCCGCGCTCGCGGTGCGCGCGAGCGGCACGCCCTGTCCGGCAAACAACGACATGAACTCGGCGTTGCCCGTGGCGGCAGCAACGTCGCGAAGCTTGCGCGTCATCGAGAGTTGCTCCGGAAATGCGAGGCGCAGCGCGGCGTTTCGGTTCAGCAGGTCGACGAGTGAGTTCCTGAGCACCCGTGCAGGTCTGCCCGACAACGCATCGGTGAGCACCGAGTCCTGCGCGGCCGCCGCGAGCAGTCGCCGCACGTACGCGGTGTTAACGGCGGCCTCCGCGCACGCGACGAACGCAGTACCCATCTGCACTCCGCTCGCGCCAAGCATGAGCGCGGCCGCCACGCCGCGGCCATCCATGACGCCGCCGGCTGCGATTACCGGTACGTCGACCGCATCCACAATCTGCGGGACGAGGGCGAAACTTCCGATCGGTTCGCTGGACGCGAACGACCCACCCCGGTGGCCCCCTGCCTCGCTGCCTTGCGCGATGACTGCATCGACGCCGGCAGTTTCGAGTTCACGCGCCTCGGCGACGTTGTTGGCAGTTGCGATGACGCGGCTGCCGTTGGCCTTCAGTGCACTCAGCGCCGACGGGGCCGGCGCGCCGAAGTGCGTCGACAAGACGGGCACGCGCTCCTCGATTACTACTGCGAGCTGGCCGTCGAACCGGCCGAACACATCGACCGGCTCCGGCACAAGGCCCGCATTCAACTCCAGGTGCGCGGGCGCCAGAGCCCTGCGCAACGCGGCTTCCCGCACCGGATGAGCCACGTACGGTTCGGTACGATCGAGGTAGAGATTGACGACGAACGGCTTGTCGGTCAGGCGCCGGATCGCACGGATGACCTCCCGCAATTCGTCGGCGCTGCATTCGGTGCCGCCGAACCCACCGAGCGCGCCCGCGTTCGATACCGCAGCGGCGAGTGCCGGCGTGGACGCGCCTGCCATAGGTGCTTGTACGATCGGATGTGCGATTCCGAAGAGGTCGATCAACGCGCGCTCTGGCCAACGCATCACAAAACCCATGGCAGCAGCGCGAGCTTACCGACCACCTCGGCGCGGGCCATCATCGAATGCGCTTCGCGCGCACGGCTCAAAGGCAGCGCAACATGCAACGCCGGCCTGATCCTGGCGCGTTTGACGAGATCGAGACCGAAACGCAATTCGGCCATGCTGCCCATCCAGGCACCGACGATCCGCCGCTCGTTCCGGAAGAACGGGTACAGATGCGGAATGGTCGCTTCGGCTCCGCCGCTGAGCCCGAAGTTCACGAGCGTACCGCGCGGCTTCAGGCAATCGAGGCTGGTGGCCAGCGTCGTTCCGCCGACCGGATCGATGACAACGTCGATGCCGCCCGGCCCGGCCCACGCGCGAACCGCCTCGGCGACGTTCGTCTCTTTGTAACGAATGACTTCGTCGGCGCCGACCGAATGAGCGAGCGTGGCTTTTTCGTATGTGCTCACCGTGGTAACGACGTGCGCGCCCAGCGCCTTCGCCACCTGAATCGCCATACTGCCGCTGCCGGACGCACCAGCCTGAACGAGCACGCGGCTGCCCGGCCCGACGCCGCCGAGCGTCTTCACCGCGTGCACCGCGGTAACCAGCACCAGTGGCATCGTCGCAAGTTCCTCCGGCGCGAGATCGATGTCGTTCGGAATCACCCAGCGCGCAGGCACTTCGACGTATTGCGCGTAACCGCCCCACCCGTACGTTCCCGTTGGGAAATAGCTGGGCGCTTCGTTCTCCGGCGTGACGTCCCACTCCTTCGGATCGGACGGAAACCCCGGCGCGACGATCACGCGGTCTCCCGGAGCGAAGGACTGAACGCCGGCGCCGAGCTGTTCTATGCGTCCGACGATGTCGGAACCGATCACGTGCGGTAGCGGCAGCGACCGACTCACCGCGCCCGAACGAACCAATGTGTCGTAGTAGTTGGTCCCGACTGCCTCGACTCTGACCAGCACGTGGCCGGGCTTTGCATACGGTGCCGGGACTTCGCCGAATTGAAGAACATCGATGCCGCCAAACCCGGTCATTCTGACTGCTTGCATTGCAACTCTCCTGGAGTACGTGTGACTACGGCCCTAAAGTAGCCATCGCCCAGACATTGCTCCAATCGCGAATCTTTGGATCTGATATAGCTATGGCAAATATCAAGAGAATCGACCTGAACCTGCTCGTGGTGCTGGACGCACTGCTCGACGAGCGCAACGTCACGCGCGCGGCCGCGCGCCTCGGCTACACCCAACCCACGGTGAGCGGCATGCTGACGCGTCTTCGCCACGTGTTCGGCGATCCGTTGTTCGTGCGAACGCAGCGCGGCCTGCTACCAACACCACGTGCAGAGGAACTGACGACGCCGTTGAAGCAATTGCTCGACGACAGCCGCCGTCTCGTCGCGCCCGATCCGTTCGACCCGGCCACCAGCGAACGCACGTTCACGATTTCGAGCAACGATTACATGCAGCAGGCGCTGCTCGTTCCGTTCATCGATGCGTTGAGGCGCGAAGCAAAGCGGATACAGCTGGCGATCGTCCCGCCGATCGTCGCCGGAGTTGGCGACGCACTTGCTCGCGGACAGATCGACCTGGCGATCACCATCCCGGAATTCGCGATGCCCGACCTGCCGTCGCGTTTGCTATACCGCGAACGCTACGTCGTCGCGATGCGCCGCAAACACCCACTGGCGCGCGCACAGATGACGGTCGAGCGCTTCTCCGGCTACGACCACGTGCTCGTATCGCCAACGGGTGGTTCATTCGAAGGACCCACCGACCTCGCGCTTGCCAAGCTCAAGTACCGGCGCAAGGTCCGCTACTCGGTACCGTCGTTTCTGCTCGTATCCGAAATACTGCAGACCGATGATCTCGTCGCACTCGTACCGAGCCGCCTGGTGACCGACCACAGCCAATTGGTCGTTCGCAATCCGCCCATCGACGTTCCGGGATTCGACGTGATCGCGGTATGGCATCCGCGCGTCCACAAGGAGGTCGCGCACAAATGGCTCCGCGGCCGCCTCGCCGAAACGGCGCGCGCACGGTTAACGCCTCACCGCGCCTCGCCGTCGCGGGGTTTGTAGAACGCGAACTTGCCGATCTCGACCGTCTTGAGGTACTGAGGCGCCCAGTTCGGATTGACGTCGCGATGATGGAAATACAGCGCGCCCCCCGTTGCGTCCGTTAGTTGAAGGTTCAGCGCCCGGCGCGCGATCTCCTTCGAAACCTTGTATGGATCCTCCTCGAAGGCGGAATCAGAGCGACCGTCGCACCACCATGAGAACTGACACAGACCCTGCTCGTGGCCCTGCTTGACCACGCCGCAGACCGTGTCGGGGAAGCCGTCGTGGCCGAGCCGGTTCATCACCACGTTCGCGATCGCTTCCATGCTGATCTCGCTGTCTCCCCGCGCCTCCCAATAGACGGTGCGGGCGAGACACGTGAGTGCATCGTCGAGCGGTTCTTTGCCGGTCGGGTCCAGCGCCTGCGCCTCGGGTCGCTTGATGACCTCGGCCGGTGGCACCGTCGTGTTGCCCGCTGCCGCGTTCTGCTCCAACGCCTCGGCTTTCTTCTCTGTAATCTCGGGCGTCGCGGCGACGGGCGCCGTCGCAACGTGCTGCTCGACGTCGGCTTTTCGGCAGCCCGCGAGCGTCAACAGCACGGCCGCGGCCAGAAACAGAGTGCGGTGCATCGAGTCGAACCTCCGACGGCGAAGACGGAACCAGGTGCCTACTGTACCGCCTTGCGTGCCGCTCGCCCCTGCGGCAAGTTGCCCGGACACTTCGAGACCGAACGACATGCAGGGAGAACCTCGATGAAGCTCGCGGGCAAAGTGGCATTGGTTACCGGTGGCTCCGGCGACATAGGCGGTGCCATTGCGCGGCACCTGGCCGCGGCAGGAGCGAACCTGGTCATTACGTACGTCGGCGCCGAGGATGCCGCGGCCGCGACGATACGCGACATCGTCGACGCCGGTGGTCGCGCCAGCGCACTGCAGCTCGACCAGCGTTCGCCCACCGCCATCGATGCGTGCATCGCGCGCGTCGGCGAAACCTGCGGCCGGCTCGACATCCTGGTGAACAATGCCGCATGGAACATCGGCATTCCGTTCCCGGATCTCGATGCGCTGACGAGCGACATCTGGGACCGCGTGCTCGAAACCAATCTGCGCGCGCCGTTCCTGTTGGCGCGTGCGGCCGCGAACTTACTCAAAGCCGACGGCGGCGGACACATCGTCAACATTTCGTCCGCCGGCGGCATCAGTCCGGGCAGCAGCAGCATTGCGTATTCGTCGAGCAAAGCCGGCCTCAACCACCTCACGCGCTGTCTCGCCGTCGCGATGGCGCCGCACGTCGCGGTGAATTGCGTCGCTCCGGGACTGGTCGAGAACACACGGATGGCGCAGCGGCTGCCCGACGCCGTGGCGAAAGGGGCGCGCGCGCAGGCGGTGCTGGGTCGCGTCGGGCAGGCGGACGACATCGCGGCACAGGTGCTCACGTTCGTGACGTCGCGATCGATCACCGGGCAGACCGTCGTTGTCGACGGCGGCATGCCGGGCGCAATGCGCTGACCGACTTGCGCAGCGCATGCCGCTGCGGCAACTTTGCCTGACCAGTTGCCGTCCGTGAGGGAACTACATGCCGCTGCAAACGCTCGAACCCACCGCCTCCCGGGAAGAGATCCTCTCCACGCTGAATCGAGACGGTGCGTGCATCATCGCCGACGTGGCCAACGCATCGACCGTGCGCCGCATGATCGACGAGGTGACGCCGTTCATCGAGCGCACGCCGTTCGGCGGCGACGACTTCACCGGGCGCAACACGCAACGCACCGGCGCGCTGGTCGCGCGCACGCCGACGTGCCGGAAGCTGGTGCTCGACCCCACGATTCTCGGCGCGGCGCGCGAGTTCCTGAAGCCGTGGGCCGACCGCATCATTCTGCACCTCACCCAGACCATCTACATTCATCCGGGTCAGGGCGCGCAGGTGCTGCACCGCGACCGGCTCGCGTGGGGAACGTATCTGCCGCTGTCGATCGAACCGCAGTTCAACACCATCTGGGCGCTCACCGATTTCACCGCCGCCAACGGCGCGACCCGGCTGGTGCCGGGCAGCCAGACGTGGCCGTGGGGACAGAAGGCGACTCCCGATCAGGTGGTACAGGCGGAGATGAGCGCGGGCTCGGTGCTGTTGTACACGGGCACGGTGCTGCATTCGGGTGGGAAGAACGAATCAAACGTGTCGCGCTTGGGTCTGAACATCACGTATTGCCTCGGCTGGCTGCGGCAGGAAGAAAACCAGTATCTGTCGTGTCCGCCGCACATCGCCCGCACGCTCGAACCGGAACTGCAGGAACTGCTCGGCTACACACAAGGCAACTATGCGCTCGGCTACTACTCCGACCCCGAATCGACGGCGCCGGGCCGCGACATCATCCCACCGGAGTTCGCGCTGGGTCGCAAGCCGCGCGAGGGTCTAGGGTTCTCCCTGTCCGAAGCCACCGACTCGGGTGTTACGTTCGAGATGATGCGTGACAACGTGCCCCTCGGTGAGGACGTTTAGCGCGTAGCCGCCAGGACGCGTCGATACTGCAACACGCCGTCGACGCTCGAAACCGCCAGCGCGAGCCAGATCGCCGCGAACGTCAGCGCCCGCATCGGGGCGAGCGGTTCATGGAACGCCCATACCGCGAGCGCGAGCGAGATCGACGGCGACAGATACTGAAAGAAGCTGAGCGTCGTCAGGCGCAACCGCACCGCGGCCCCGGAAAAGCACATCAGCGGCACGATGGTGATGAGGCCGCCAGCGACGAGTCCGAGGCTCAGTTCCGTCTCGCGACCGAAGTGCGACTGGCCGGACCACACCAACCACGCGAGCGCCAGCAACACGAACGGCAGCAGCACCAGCGTCTCGATCAGCATCCCCACGTCCGCCGGTACCGCGATCTGCTTGCGCAGCAGCCCGTAGACGCCGAAGCTGCCGGCCAACCCCAACGCCAGCCACGGCGGCGAGCCGAACTGCACGAGCTCGTTGCCGACGCCCAGCGCTGCGATCGCAAACGCACACCAGCCGAGCGGGCTCGGCCGCTCTCTCAGCACCATTACGCCGAGTGCGGCGCTGAACAGCGGATTGATGAAATAACCCAGGCTCGCCTCGACCAGTTGCGACGTACTCACGGCGTGCACGAACACGAACCAATTCGCCGTGATCAACGAAGCCGTCACGATCAGCACGCGCAGTTTGCGCCGATCGCGCAGCACCGGCGCAACCTGCGGCCAGCGCCGCATCAACGTCATCGCGATTGCCAGCATCGGTACCGACCACAGCACGCGGTGCAGCACGATCTCGAGCGCAGACGCCGCGCCGACCCAACGGAAGTACAGAGGCGCCAGGCCCCATACGAGACCGGCGATCAGCGCCAGCACCACACCGCGTTGGCTTTCGGTCATGGCGTGGCCGGCGGCAACAAGACTTCGTAACGCCGATCGGTGAGCGCGCGCAGAAAAGCGGTCAACGCTTCGATGCGCGCGTCGTCCAGCGGGAGTCCCGTGCGCAGGCGGTCCCGGTCGATCGTTTCCGGCACCTCCGGCGCGTCCCACGGACGTCCCGTTTCCGGGTTCGTCAGATTCTGTTCGTTGATCGCGAGGTACTGGTTGTAGAAGACGAGCACCGTGCCGAGGTCGTGGAACACGCCGTTGTGCATGTACGGCCCCGTTACCGCGACGTTGCGCAACGTCGGCGCGCGGAACTTGCCGGCCATCGCGTCGTCGTGAATCTGAGGATTGTCACGCAGGCCGCGATCGGTGCCCGTGTGGCCGTTGAGCGCCCGCACCGCGGTATTCGCAGGAACGCCGATGTTGAAATACTGGAAGCTGGTGAACGGTTCGCGCGGGTCGGTGGCCGCCTTGTCGAGCACGTGGCAGCTCGAGCAGTTCGTCAGCGACGAAAAGAACAGCATGCGGCCGAGTTCCTCTTCGCGCGTGAGCGACAGTTCGCCGCGCAGCGCCCGGTCGTAGCGCGAATCGTACGTCGAGAAGAATTCCGTCTGCTCGAACGCGGCGAGTGCGGCGCGCACCACAGCAAAGGTCGCATCGGCCGAGCCGGTTGCTCCCAGTTTGCGCAGCGTCGTTACATAAGCCGGATTTTCGACGACGCGCGCCGCCACCGCCGCCGCATCGGGCAACATCATTTCGAGCGGGTTCAGTATCGGCTGGCCGGCCTGGTCGGCGAGGTCGCGCGCGCGTCCGTCGTGGAACAGTCCGCCTTCGTAGATGCCCTCCGCGTTCAGATGCAGCACCGGAGTCAGCGCCGCATACGTCAGGCTCGGTGCGTTGCGATCGCCGAGCGCGCCACCGTCGTCGCCCACCGACACCGCGCCGCCGACCGCATTGCTGCGGCTGTCGATGAACGCGTGGCCAGGGTCGTGGCACGTCGCACAGGATTGGCTGCGGTTCAGCGACAGACTCGGGTCGAAGAACAGTGCACGCCCGAAGTCGGCGAGCGTTGCGTCTGAAGCATCCGCATACGCGTTTCCAAACGCACCGGATAACAAAGTCGACGCGACGAACAGTATCTTCGTCGTGCACCTGCGACGCATGTTGAACGATACCAACGAATCTATCCGGGGGCGTTATGCCGTCTCCAGCCCGCACCATTCCGCGACAAACAGCGCGGTGCTCTGCGTGATGCGGCGTACCGAATCCAACTCCACGCACTCGTCGAAACCATGGATGTCTTTCGACCTCGGGCCGTATACGAGCGCGGGAATGCCGGCATACAAACCGAAGAAGCGATTGTCGGCTGTCGCCGTGGAGCGTTCGTCCACCAGCGGTTTGCCGAACACGGTGCGGTGTGCGGCATCGAGCACCGCACGCACCTTCTCGTGGCCCGACAGCACGAACGGCTCTGCCTGAAAACCTTCCCACAACAGCGCCGGCGGCGAGTTGCCGAGGTACGGATCGCGCGCCGCCGCGTTGCGCACGCAATCCTCCACTTCGCGCCGCGCCTGCGAAAGCGACATCGACGGCAACACGCCGACGCGCATGTCGAACGTGCACCACGCCGGCACCGAACTGGCCCAGTCGCCGCCGTTGATCTTGCCGACGTTGAAATTGGCCGGATGGTGGTGATCGTGAAAGTGCGCGTCGTCGCTCTTGCGCGCGTTCCAGTTCTTTTCGAGTTCGCGCAGCGCCTGAATCAGGCGGAACGCCGATTCGATCGCGTTGGAACCCGCATCCGCCTGATACACGTGCACCGGATGGCCGGTCACTTTCACCTGAAACCACATCACGCCGACCTGCGCCACCGTCAGCGCGTGCGAGCTCGGCTCGGGAATCAATGCAGCGTCGGCGCGGTAACCACGCTGAAGACAAGCGAGCGCGCCATTGCCGGTGCACTCTTCCTCGACCACCGACTGCAGATAGACCTCGGCGGCCGGACGATATCCGCAGCGGCGCAACGCGAGCAACGCGTAATGGTTCAGCACCAGCCCCGCCTTCATGTCCGCCGCGCCGCGCCCGTACAACCAGCCGTCGCGCACTTCGGGCGCGAACGGCGGACGCTGCCACATGTCGAGCGGACCTTCCGGCACCACGTCGATGTGGCCGTTGAGAATGACCGAGCGCCCCTGCGGATTCGTTGGACGCCACGCCCCGACGACGTTCCACGCGTTCTCGTAGTCCTGCTGAAGCGGCGAATAGCCCGGCAGATGACGGATGTCGTCGAGGCGGATCTGCCAGCGGTCCACCGACAGCTGCTGTTCGCGATACAGGCGCGCCATGAAGTCCTGCGCCGGCGCTTCTTTGTAGCGCGTGGACGGAATGCGCACGAGGTCGGCGGTGACCTCGACCTGGTCGTCGAAGCGCGCATCCACGGCATCCATGATCTTCCTGGCGATATCGGCTGCTAGGCTCATCGATTGCTGTCTCTCCGGGTGACCGGTGCATCGTGCCCGATCTCACGTCGCAACGGGAGTCGGGATGTACCACAGCTCACGCCGCTGATTGTGCAGTAGCCGTCGAAACCCTACGCTTGCCGCCCATTGCCAATACCGCCTGGAGGAAACGTGAGCTACACCTGTTTCGACGTCACGATCGAGAACCGCATAGCGCACGTCGTGCTCAATCGCCCGGACAAGCGCAACAGCATGATTCCGGCGTTCTGGGACGAACTGCCTCAGATCGTCCGCGACATCGACGACAACGCGAAGGCGCGCGTGATCGTAATCTCCTCCACCGGTCCGCACTTCTCCGGCGGGCTCGACGTGAGCGCGTTTGCCGGCGGCGGCGCGGCGCCAAGCGAGTCCGAGGCGCTGCGCCGCAAGCGCCAGCGCGGCGCGCAGTTCTACGACAACGTGCTGCACATGCAGCAGTCGTTCAGCTTGCTGGAAGAGTGCCGCGTGCCGGTACTCGCGGCGATTCAGGGCGGCTGCATCGGCGGCGGCGTCGACCTCGTCACCGCCTGCGACATCCGCTACGCCACGCAGGACGCGTTCATCACCATCTTCGAGACCAACATCGGCATGACCGCTGACGTCGGCACGTTCCCCCGCCTCGTCAAACTGATCCCCGAAGGCATCGTGCGCGAACTCGCGTACACCGGGCGGCGCATGCCGGCGCAGGAAGCACAGCAGTGCGGGTTGGTGAACCGGGTGTTCGCCGATCAGCCGACGATGCTCGCGGCGGTGATGCAGACCGCGGCGGAGATCGCCGCCAAGGCACCGCTCGCCGTCTACGGCTGCAAACGCATGATCAACTATGCGCGCGACCACTCCACCGCGGACGGCCTCGACTACATCGGCATCTGGAACGCCAGCATGCTGCAGGACGACGAGATCCGCGAAGCGATGCGCGCAAATGCCGAACGCCGACCCGGTGAATTCGTCGAATTGCCGAAGCGGCGGAATAATTAACCCGCGGTCAGCGGAGGCGCGAGAAGTCGGCTCGCGCTTTTCGCGGAAGGCAGCGATCGCCTCGCTGTTCGCCGGCCCGCCGCGCAGCGCCGCCAGCGTCTCGTTCTCTGCGCGAAACGTCGCGAGCAACGCAGTGCGACGCGGCGCTAGCATCAGTCGCTTCGTCTCGCGCAGCGACGCCGCGGGCAGCGCCGCGAGTTGCGCGGCGCGTCCCAGCGTGGTCGTTAGCAGTTCATCTGGTGGACACAGCGCGTACGCGAGGCCGAGCTTCTCGCAGTCCTGCGCGCTCAACCATTCCGAACTCATCAGCATCCAGTTCGCGGCCTGCCGGCCCATCAGTTCGGGGAACAGCAGCGTGCTCCCCGCTTCCGGCACCAGCCCCAGGCGCGAGAACGGACAGCGCAGGCGCGCCTCGGTGGACATGAACACCAGATCGGCGAGGCCGCACAACGTGGCGCCGATGCCGACGCCGAGACCGTTTACGGCGAGGATCAGCGGCTTCGAAAAATCGACGGTGTGCTCGAGAAAACCGGCGAAGCCGTGCCTGGTGGGTGCGGCGCCGTCGTCCGCGAGGTCGGCGCCGGCCGAAAAAGCACGACCGGCGCCGGTGAGCACCACCACGCCGACGACGTCGTCGGCATCGGCAGCGATCAATGCTTCGGTCAGCGCGTCGAACAGCTCGCCGTTGAAGGCGTTCAACGCCTGCGGGCGGTTCAACGTCAGCAGACGAACCCGACCGGTGTCTTCGCTCAGTACCATGCGGATCTCCTCGTCGTTAAGGCTTCGCGAGCGCCCGAGCAAGTGCCGGGCGCGCATAGCACGCGTCGGCCCAGCGCTGCACATTGCCATGTTCGGCGTAGCCAAAGTCGATCATCTTCATCAGGTGCATCACCGCGGCCACGTTCAGATCAGCCACGCAGAAGCGGTCGCCGATCAACCAGTCGCGACCCGCGAGCGCCGCATCGAGCACCTTGAGCGGGCGCTGCAGGCCTTTCGTCGCGCCCTCAACCACCTTCGGATTGCGTTTGTCTTCCGGCGTGAACAGCTTCTGAACGACGATCTGCATCCGCAGCGGTTCGATCTCGCTGATCGCCCACACGCTCCACTGCCACGCCTTTGCTTCGTCGTTGGCACCGGCAGGGTAAAGCGCGCCACCGTAGCGTTTGGCGAGGTACAGGTTGATCGCCATCGATTCGAAGAGATGCAGATCGCCGTCGACCAGCGCCGGGATACGGCCGTTCGGATTCACCGAAAGATACTCGCCGGCTTTCGAGTCGGCGCCGAACGTCACCGGCACGTGGTCGTAGTCGATGCCGACCTCCTCGATGCCCCAGATGGCGCGCAGTGCGCGCGATCCTGAGATGCCGAACAGCTTGGGTTTGGTCATTGCGGAAAACTCCTGGTGTCTGAAGAGAAACGTTTCGGATGCAGTGTCGTCGCGTCGGCGCGTCACCTCAGCGTCTTGCGCAGCACTTCGAATTCGAGACCATCGCGCTGCGGCAGGCCGAAGCGCTCGTCGCCGTATGGAAACGGCCGAAATTCGCCCGTACGCACGTAGCCGCGGCGTTCGTACCATGCGATCAGCTCGGTGCGCTGTACGATCACCGTCATTTCGGCAGTTCGCGCTCCCCACCGCGTGGCGGCCCACCGCTCGGCCGCATCGAGCAGTTGCCGTCCGCGGCCGCCCCCCTGCAAGGTCGGTTGGATCGTCAGCATGCCCAGGTAGCAGTCGTCGCCGATGCGTTCGAGCTGCACGCACGCGATCGGCTTGCCGTCACACTCGCCCATCAACACCACGGTACCGGGCGAAGCGACCGCCTTTGCGAGACTTTCGGCATCGATTCGCTGGCCGCCGAGCAGGTCCGCTTCCGTGGTCCACCCGGCCCGGCTGCTGTCGCCGCGGTATGCAGAGTTCACCAGCGTGACCAGCGCCGGTACGTCTGCGACGGTGGCTGCGCGCAACGTCAGTGGTTGCTGCGCCGCTTCGCCATTCGCCACGCGTCTCATTGGACGTCGAACTCGATGGTGCCCAACTGCGAGAACTCGGCGGTGTATCGTCCCGGCGCGGCGGGATGCGCAGGTCCCAACGACCCGGTCATCAGCAGATGTCCGGCCTCGATGACGTAGCCAATCTCGAGCACCCGGTTCACCAGCCACTTCAACGCTTCCCACTGATCGCCCATCAGGTCGGCGCTGCGCGCTTCGTGCAGCAGTTCGCCATCGCGCCTGAACGACACGTGCACGCCGTTGACGTCGACCGCACCCAACCCCACCGCGCGCCCACGGATGAACCCAGCGGACGCCGAGTTCGCCGCGATCAGGTCGGTGCCGGTCATTCGAGCGCGGTCGAAGCCCGGGTCTGCAAGCTCGATCATGGGCGTACATGTCGTCGTTGCGGCGCGCAGCTCCGGAACGCTCTTCACCGGTGTGTCGATGCGGCGCGCGGTGCGGAAACCGAGTTCGGTTTCGACCAGAAGCGCGCGGTAGTCGGTGCGACGGATGGCGCTTCCGGCCGCCCGCTCGCCGGTTCCGAACAACGCGCCGGTGATCGGTCCGGAAAGGCCGAGTGCCGTCTGCAAAGGCGCTGCATTCACGGCGGATTTGAAGCCGATCAGCGGTTCGGTGCGCAGCGCATTGAACGCGCGTTGAACGGTATGCGCTTCATCGCCGCTCAGTGCGCGCGTCAGCGACGGCGCCGCGTACGGTGCATTGCCGCGCAACGCGCTCGCAAAGCCCCTCGCGATGGTATCGACGTCGGTCATATCGTGGTCTCCGAACCGAGGCGCTACACGCGCATCGCGGTTGCCAACCATTCCTCGATGTCGCGATTCGCACGCCGTGCAATGGCGGTGCCTGGCGCCAGACCGTCGAAGCCATGAGGCGCGCCCGGATAGACGTGCAGCTCTGTGGGCACGCCTGCGTGGCGCAGGCGCACCGCATAATCGATGTCTTCGTCGGCGAAACCGTCGAGAGCGCCCACCGACACGAACGTGCGCGGCAGCTTCGTCAGGTCGGTGGCGCGCGCAGCGGCCGCGTAGTACGGCACCGCGTCGCCGGTGAGCTCGCCGAGGTAACTTCGCCAGCCGAAACGGTTTGCGGCGGGCGGCCATACCGGATCGTCCCACGCGCTCGATGGCGTAATCATGCGGTCGTCGATCATCGGATAAATCAGCGCCTGAAACGCGAGCGGAATTTCGCCGCGGTCGCGCGCCAGCAGCGCAAGGCCCGCGGCGAGACCGGCGCCGGCGCTTGCGCCACCCACGCCGATGTGACCCGGATCCACGCCCAACGAACTCGCGTTGTCGCGCACCCAGCGTAGCCCGGCGTAACAGTCTTCCAGCGGTCCGGGATAGCGCGATTCCGGTGCGAGCGCGTATTCCACGGACACACCGACGCAATCGAGCCGCTGACACCAGCGGTCGAAACGCAGGTCGTCGCCCTTGTTGGTGCCGAGCACCAACCCGCCGCCGTGCATCCAGTAGACGCACGGTAGCGTTCCGGTCGCGTTCTTCGGCCGGTGCACGCGCACGGTTACGCCGCGGCGCGACGTCACGTCGTGATCGCTGCGCGCTACTGCATCGGACAGCGGCATCGGCGGCATTGCGGCCATGGCCTGACGGATCATCGGCAGGGTGTCGAGCGACAGCGTGCCGAGCGCGAGCGGGAAAGCGGCCAGAGCGGCCGCCACCTCAGGGTCGAGCAGCGCGCGTACGTCGACGGGATTCGGCATCGTTCGATACTCCGTGTCAGAAAATGTGTCAGAAAGGAGGGATTGCGGGCGCTATCAGGTGTCGACCGGCAGGGTGAGATACGTGCGGTAGATGAAGTCGCGATGCTCGAGCAGCGCCGGATCGATCGCCGCTCGGATGTGTTCGGGCGAACCCGAGTAGGCCTGCCGCAGTCCGTCGGGCATCGGGCACGCTTCGTGCGGCAGCGGCGCGACGATCACCACCATCGTGGCCCAATACAGATCGACCGCCGACAGCACATCGCCGACGAGATAGCGCTTGCCGAGCGCGCGCTGCGCGCGCCACTGCTCCGCGAAAAGCGCGAGCACGTCGAGCACGCGCTGCGGCGCGCGCTTCGCATCTTCCGGGGTATAGCCGTAGTCGCGGCCGCGCAGTTTCGCGAAAGCGGCGTCGCTGCCCATCTGATCGAACATCATCAAACGGCGGCACCACACGAGGCCGTCTTCGCTCATCAGTTCGTTCGCCAGCCCGAACATCAGCACGCGGTCGCGCGCCGACTGCGGAATCAGCCGCGGCGCCGGCGCCAGGCGTTCGGCGAGATGTAGAATTTCGAGCCAACCCGGCCGCGCGCGTTCATCGTCATACATCGCGACCGGTGCGTTCGCGTGACCGGTCCATGCGCGCAACGCGGCGTCGGTGACGCCGGGTCGCTGTGCGACACGCGCGAACGGAATCTTCTTCACCTCGAACACGGCCTTGGCGGCTTCGGTCCACGGCGCACCCGGCAGACCGGCCGTGAGCACGAGGCGCAGGCCGCGCATCTGCTTCGCCGTTTCGATATCGACATACTCGGCCATATCTCCCCCACTCAGTGACGTATGGTTACCGAAGCCGCCCCTCACCCCAAACGTTGGGGTGGCAGAACGTCAGCCGCGGCGGAACTCGCGGATCACCGTGCCGGGACGTTGTCCGGTGTGGTAACCGTTCTCCACCACCACGCGACCCGCGACGATCGTTGCGTCGTAACCCTGGCTCTTCACGATGAAGCGCGCGCCGTTGTGCGGGAAGTCGTGCACGAGTTCCGGTTGGCGGGTTTCGAGATTGTCGTAGTCGATGACGTTCAGGTCGGCGTGCCAGCCGACGCGGATTTCGCCGCGCTGTTTCAGCCCGAGCACCTGCGCGGATTGGCCGGTGATGCGATGCACCGCTTCCGGCAGCGTGTACACGCCGCGCTTGCGCGTGAGGTCGCTGAGCAGAAACGTCGGCGAGTCCGCGTCGATCAGCAGGCCGACGTGCGCGCCGGTGTCGGCCAGCATCGGGATGCAGTTGTCGATCTGCATGTATCGCCACTGGTTCTCGAGGTTGCCGCCGAACGCCCACAGGTTGAACAGTTCGCGCCCTTCGGATTCGATCAGTCGCTCCACGTAGATGTCGACCGGATCGCGACCCGACTCCTCTGCCAGTTGCGCGAGGCTGTGCCGGCGGTCGAGGTCGTAATCGGGCAACGCGGCATGTCCGAGCGGATGCAGCATCGCGGGCGGAACGCGGAAACCCGACTCTTTCGCTTCGGCAATCAGCGTTGCGCGCCGCGCCGGATTGCGCAGTTCGCTCACGCGATCGGCGATCGACGGCAGATTCATCAGCGCTTTCCATGCTGGCGTGCTGAACGGTGAGGCTTTCGCGAGACCGAACAAAGCGCCGCTCGGCCGCGTGTGGCAGATGCTGGTGATGTGCCGGCCGGCCGCATTGTTGCGGTCGAGGAATTCCTGCATCCGCGCCACGCCGCCGTCTTTGCTGTTCCCGGCGCCGGCCGAGAAGATCACCTGGCAACCCGCCTCCGCGCCCTGCTCGAACATGCGCAGTTCGGTGTCGAAGCGGCCGGAAAAATCCGGCGCGGCCTGATAGAGACCGCCGCTGCCGCCGCCTTCGACCACCGCGCGCTGAATCGCCTGCGTTTCGTTCAGGTCGGCGAAGGTGCCGGGCGTGAGACGACCATCGGGCACTTTGTGGCCGAGGAAGCGCGACGTCGAAAATCCGGCCGCACCTTCCGCGACCGACTCGCGCACGAGCCGCACGATCTTCTCGAGCTCTTCCGGCGTCGCCTGCACGCCATCGTCCATCGACTTGTCGCCCATCGCTTCGAAGCGGATCGACGAGTGGCCGACGAGACCGACCACGTTCAGCGCGGGACGCAGCGACTGCAGCGCGTCGAGATATCCGCCATAGCTGGTCCAGTTCCACGGCAACCCGTCCATGATCGCATCGGCCGAGATGTCTTCCACCGCTTCCATCAACTTCGCGAGATGCGCGCGATTGTGCACCGCGACCGGCGCGAACGTGACGCCGCAATTGCCGATCAGCGCGGTGGTGACGCCGTGATACGAACTCGAACGCAGCTGCGGATCCCAACCGATCTGCGCGTCGAGGTGCGTGTGCAGGTCGACGAACCCCGGCGTCACCAGCTTGCCGGTCGCGTCGATGGTCTTCGCCGCGGCGACGCCGCCGAGATCGCCGATGCGGCTGATGCGGCCGGCATCGACCGCGACGTCGGCGCGCACGGCCGGCGCGCCGCTGCCGTCGATGACGGTGCCGCCGGAAATGATCAGGTCGTGGCTCATGATGGTCCTTCGGTCGAATGGGTGAGTAGCCGCAATCTGACGCAGCCGCCCGCGCCGTTCAAGCACGAATGAGAAATCGGCACGACTTTGCCTCGGCGCGCGCTGCCGCGATACTCCGCGTGCGGGATGCCCGGTTGCCGCGATCCACGAGTTGATCAGTCATGCCGTTTGCGCTCTCCAAAACCCGCGTGTCCCGCGAAATCGCGCAAGCCGTCGTCGACGCACACCTCGGAACGCAGCGCACGATGAGCGCATACACCGAACTCACGGACGGCATGTACAACGCGGCGTATCTGATCGAGTTGGCCAGCGGCCTGAAAACCGTCTTGAAGGTGGCGCCGACCGACGCGGTCAAGGTGCTGCGTTACGAGAAGGGCATCATGCGTGCCGAAGTCGAAGTGCTCCGGTTGCTGCGCGCACGTACCGAGGTTCCGGTGCCGGAAGTGTTCGCCTACGACACGTCGCGACGACTCATCGACAACGACTACTACCTGATGTCGTACGTCCCGGGCGTCAGTCTGTTCAAGTTACGCCGCTCGCTGTCCGCCAACGACCGGCACGCCATCGACTTCCGTACTGGCCAATACCTGCGACAAATCAACTCCATTGAGGGGCGCGCGTACGGCTACTTCGCGCAAAGCAAGCACCAGCGCCCAACGTGGCGCGAGGCGTTCGACACGATGCTCGGTCACGTTCTGCAGGATGGACGCGACGCCGGCGTCGAGCTGCCGCTGCCGTACGCGGAAATCGACGCGCGCCTCGCCGCCCACTTCGCGTGCCTGGAGCAGGTCGCCGCGCCTGCGCTGGTGCATTGGGATCTGTGGGACGGCAACATTTTCGTCGACCCCGAAACGAAAATGATCACCGGCATACTCGATTGCGAACGCGCGCTGTGGGGCGATCCGCTGATGGAAATCAACTTCGGCGCGTTCGGCGTGAACCCGGCCGTGCGGGAAGGTTACGGCGTCGATCTGCTCGCCGGGCCGGATGCGCGCACCCGCCGTGCGCTCTACAACGCGTATCTGTGGCTGATCATGATCATCGAGTGCACGTACCGCGGATACGACAACCGCCAGCAGGAACAGCGCGCGCGCGCGAAACTGGTGGACGAGATCGACGCACTGGGCGCCTGACGGTTCACGGATACCGTAATATCCGCACCACGACGTAGGGGGTCAGAGATGAAGCATCCGCGCGACGCGTATCTGCCGTATCGGGAGAAAGCCGCCGAATATGTCGGCGTCACGTATCGCAGCCGGCGGCGGCGCCGCGATCCGGTCGATCCGACGATCGACCCGTACGCGATCCCACTCGACGAACTGAACGTCGCTAACCCCGAACTGTTCAAGGCCGATCTGGTCGGACCGTACTTCGAGCGCCTGCGCGCCGAAGCGCCGGTGCATTTCTGTCGGGACAGTCAGTACGGCGCTTACTGGTCGATCACGCGCTTCAACGACATCCTCGCGGTGGACGCCGACCACAAACGTTTCTCGTCGGATTCCGCCACCGGCGGCATCACGATCTTCGGCACGCCGAATACCGCCGAATACCTGCCGATGTTCATTCAAATGGACCCGCCGCGGCACGACGAGCAGCGCATGACGGTGGCGCCGCGGTTCACGCCGCGCGGTTTATCGGAGCTCGAGTCGGTGATCCGCGAGCGCGCCGGCCACATCCTCGATGAATTGCCGCGCGGCGAAACGTTCGACTGGGTGGAACACGTCTCGAAAGACCTCACCGGACAGATGCTCGCGACGCTGCTCGGCGTGCCGATCGAAGAACGCAAACAACTGATCCGCTGGTCCGACATTCTCGGCAGTTCCGACAACCCCGAACTCGTGCCGTCGCCCGACGTCTTCTACACCACGCTGGCCGATGTCGGCGAATACTTCAGCGAACTGTGGAACGCGCGCATGGACGACGCGACGCCGGGCTTCGACCTGATCTCGATGCTCGCGCACGGCGAAGGCACGCGCGACATGGGGCCGCGCGAGTTCGTCGGCAATCTCGCATTGCTGATCACCGGCGGCAACGACACCACGCGCAACTCGATCAGCGGCGGTCTGCTGGCGATGGATCGCTACCCCAACGAGCTTGCGAAGCTGCGCGCGAATCCCAGCCTCGTAACCAACATGGTGCCGGAGATCATCCGCTGGCAAACGCCGCTGGCGCACATGGCCCGCACCGCGACCGAAGATGTCGAGATGCACGGGCAGACGATCCACACGGGTGATCGCGTGGTGATCTGGTACCTGTCCGGCAATCGCGATCCCGAAGTGATCGACGATCCGGAGTCGTTCCGCATCGATCGCGCGAACGCGCGCCATCACCTGTCGTTCGGTTTCGGCATCCACCGCTGTCTCGGCAATCGGCTCGCGGAGATGCAGCTACGGATCGTCTGGGAAGAGATCCTGAAGCGCTTCGAGACGATCGAACTCGACGGCGAGCCGGAACGCATCAGTTCGTGCATGTTCCACGGCTTCTCGCGCATGCCGGTGCGGATTCCGAACTGACCGCGCCGCGCGCGGCTTACCGCCGCACGGTCCCGTGATCAATGGAACGCTACACCGTCCCCTTCGTTGAGTTGGGTGCGCAGAGACTCGATCTCGACGACCGGCAGGCGAACCAGAAACTCGCTGCCCTTGCCCGGCCCGTCGCTGCGCACGCGGATGGTTCCGTCGTGCATCTCGACCAGCCGCTTCACGAGATACAGGCCGATGCCGAGTCCGTTCTGCGAACGCGACAGCGCACCGTCGACCTGCGAGAACATCTCGAAAATAGTCGCGAGTTTGTCGGCTGGAATGCCGATGCCGGTGTCACGCACCGAGATCGCGACGCCGTCGCCGTCGGGCTCTACCCGCAATTCGATCTTGCCGCCACGCTCGGTGTATTTCGCCGCATTGTTCAGCAGGTTCAACAGCACCTGCGCGAGCCGCGTCGTGTCGGCGTGCAGAATCACCGCGCCCGCCGGCATTTCGATGCTGAAGTCGTGGCCCATGTCCTCGATGATCGGAAGACTCGCCTCCACCGCTTCCTGCACGGCGCTCGCGAGTTCGACGCGTTCGCGCTTCAGCAGGATGCGGCCGCGGTTGATCCGACTCACGTCCATCAGGTCGTCGATCAGCCGCGTCAGGTACTGCACCTGCCGACTGATCACGTCGCGCGCCCATTCGGTTTCTGTCGTCGACGGCCCTTTCATGCGCAGGTACTGCAACGCGTTCACCACCGGCGCGAGCGGATTGCGCAGCTCGTGGGCGAGGATCGCCAGGAACTCGTCTTTGCGGCGGTCCGCTTGCCGCAACACCTCGAGCACCGCCTCGTCCTGGCGTCGCCGTTCCGTCACGTCGCGGATGACCGCAAGCAGACCGCGGATCGCGCCATCGCGAAACACCGTGAAGTGCGACTCGACGCGCAGCACGCGGCCGTTGCGCAGAATGTGCGTGCTTTCGCCGCGCCACTCTCCGCGCGACGCCAGCGCGGCGGTCATCTCGGCTTCGTCTTCCGCACACAACCATCGCGCTTCGTAGAGCTCTTCGAGGCGCCGGCCGAGCACGTCGACCGCGGCGACACCGTACTGCCGCTCCGCGGCGGGATTGAGATAGATGATGCGCTGCTCGGGATCGGTGGCGATCACGGCGTCGCTCACCTGCGCGAGGATTTCGCCGCGGAAACGGTTCGATTCCGCGTCGACACCTTCCAGCGTAAAGACGCGCGGCCCGGCCGGACCCTCGACGACCAACGCGTCGACTTCGCCACGCCGGATCGCGGCCAACATCTCCTCGGCTTCCACTAGGCGCGCCCGCAGTTCGGCATTTTCGGAAGCGAGCGCGGCGTCTTCGTTGCGCATGCAATCAGCCGCTGTTGGTGCCGGCCTGTGTCGCCGCGCGCAGATCGAGCCCGGCCAGGATGAGACTCGTTTGCGACATGTCGCCGATGAAGCGCCGCAACGGCAGCGGCAGCATTTTGATCAGTGTCGGCGCCGCGATGATCTGCTCGTCCTGAGCGAGCGCGGGAGACTGCGAGAGGTCGACGATTTCGAGTTCGTAACGGTCGTGCAGATGTTCCTCGCAGATCCTGCGGATATTCGCCAGCGCGCGCGCCGAGTGTGCCGTCGTGCCGGCGATGTACAGCCGCAGGACGTAGTGCGCGCCGGTACGCGCCGCGATCGCTTCTTCGATCGCATCGGCGGCGGCAGATTTGCTCGGTTCCATGTGCTATGCCCGTACCGGCTGAATGTCGAGACCGACGAGTACCCGTTCCTCGTTGGACAGGTCACCGATGATCTTCTTGATGGGTTCAGGCAATCGCCGTACCAACGTCGGCAGCGCCAGAATCTGATCGCCCGCTGCGAGCTGCGGCGTTTTCAGCAGATCGATTATCTCGATCCGATACTGGCCGGCTAGGTGCATTTCGCAGATGCGTCGGAGGTTCGCAAAGGCAGCCAGCGACTTCTTGCTCTGCCCCGCAACGTAGAGCCGCAGCTCGAACTCGATCGGCGTTTTCGCGACAGCGTCGTGATCGTCCATCCCTTTCACTTTCTGGTGGTGTCCGCTCTACGGAGGTCCGAAATCGTTTCGGACGTTTCGCGCGCGAGCGTTTCCTGGAGCGCCGCTTCGGTGACGGCCAACCGTTCCTCGGCAGCCGTAGTTTCGGCCTCGGCCCGCAGCGCGGCAATCTGCGCTTCGAGCGCGGCCCGCTTAATCGCCAACTGGCGCAGTTTGCGCTCCTGATCGTGTTTTCGCAGTTCTGCAGCGGCTCGTTCCTGGGCCACCTGCGCAACCCTCGCCGTACCCGTCAGCACCTGATCCGCACCGAGATATACATCCACGAGATCGATGCCCGTGTCGCTCAGCAGGAATTCCCGCACCTGGTTCGAATGCCGCATCCCCCGCGACTTCATCACATAAAGGGTACGGTTGCGCTCGCCGTTGAACTCGACGTTGCGCAACAGCAGCCACGTATCCATCAACGACGACACGCCGACTTCCGTGGTCTCCGGCATCGTCGACCCTTCGCCCGCGCTCAGGCTGGTGAACAGCGCCGTGATCTGCTGTTGCTTCAGGAAATCGATGAGCCGCATCAGCGTCGGCTTCATTTGCGCCTCGAGCCGATCGATCGACAGATTGTTGATGGGATCGACCGCTACGACCCCGGGCCGGAACTCGCTCACGAGATCGTGCATGGCGACCAGATGCTGCTCGAGACCCTGCAACGTGGGACGCGACGCGCGCAACTGCAGCAGCCCCGCTTTGACCCAGCGCTCGAGGTCGATTCCGACCGAACGCATGTTACGCACGATCTGCGCCGCCGATTCCTCGTAGGCGAACATCAACGCGCGTTCACCGCGCCGACACGCAGCGTCGACGAAGTGCGCGGCGATACTGCTTTTCCCGGTGCCTGGAGAGCCGGACACCATGACGCTGCTGCCACGGAACACACCCTGGCCGCCCAGCATCTCGTCGATCTTCGCAACGCCGGTCGAGATGCGTTGCAACGGCGCTTCGTGATCGAGCCGCAACGACGTGATCGGCAATACCGAGAACCCGCGCTCGCCGATCAGAAACGGATACTCGTTCGTGCCGTGCGCGGTGCCGCGGTACTTCAGCACCCGCAACCGTCGCGTCGCGATCTGCTCCTGCACGCGCTGATCCAGCGTGATCACGCAGTCCGCGACATATTCTTCCAGTCCGTACCGGGTGATCGCCTGTCCCTCGCCTTTCTCCCCCGTGATGATGGCCGTCATGCCGCGCTCCTTCAGCCAGCGGAACAGCCGGCGCAGTTCGGAGCGGAGAATCGCGTGATTCGGCAAGCCCGCGAACAACGCTTCTACGGTGTCGAGCACCACGCGCTTTGCACCGATCGAGTCGATGGCGTGACCCATGCGAATGAACAGTCCTTCGAGGTCGTATTCGCCGGTCTCTTCGATTTCGCTGCGCTCGATGTGCACGTGATCGAGCAGCAGTTTCTTCTGTGCCGTGAGTGCGTTCAGATCGAAGCCGAGCGAGCGTACGTTCGCGGCGAGCTCGGCTGCGCTCTCTTCGAACATCATGAACACGCCGGGCTCGTCGAACTGAGTGGCGCCGCGAACGAGAAATTCGATCGCCAGCATCGTTTTCCCGCAACCCGCGCTGCCGCAGACGAGGGTCGGCCGGCCCGCGGGCAACCCGCCGCCAGTGATCTCATCGAGGCCGATGATGCCGGTGGCCGCTTTGGCGACGCCTGCGTCGGTCATTGCGCTGAGGTCTCCCTCGTTGAAACGGGCCAGCTTGAAACAGGCACACGCCACGATGGCCGTTGCCGATGCTAATACTAACGCCACGAGCCGTCATAACCAGACGGTCGTCCGACTGCGGTTGTAGAGATTGCAGCGATTGTAGGAACTGCATAGGAGCACACCGACGCGCCGCATAGACATCGGCCGCTATTCGCGGCGCGGACGCTGCGGCAAGCTGATCTCGCGTGTGAGGCAGACGTCGGAGATCGAAACAGGATGTACGATCTATTCGTCTCCTCACACGCTTTCGTCCCCCCACCCCTCGTCGGGGCCGTCGGCGGATTGGCCGTTGAGGAGGAGCTTCGATTCGCGTGACTCTTCCTGCGGCATCCGTCGTTGACACTGGTTCTCATCTCGGGCGCCGTTTCCTGACGCCCGTCACATTTCAACCTTCCTCACACAGATCTACAAAGCACGTTTGGCAGAGTGGCGAACCATGTCTGTCATCGAACTAATCAGGCAACGTCGTTCCCGGCTGAACGCCCACACGGCGTTGCGGCATCCATCACAACGGGGCTTTCGCATCGGTATCGGTACGACGCTGATCGTTGCTTTTCTCGCGGTCGCAACGCTTGCCGCAGTGGCGAACCTGATCTCCGAACGGGGCCTCGACGTCGTCGATCCGCTCACACTCGCGGTTGCCGGTCCGATCGTGCCCGCGGCGTCCAAGCCGGTGATCGAAACAGAGCCGCCGGTCGAGCCCCGGTCCGTCACAGGTCGGGAACGGTTTCTATCTGCACTCGATCGCTACGATCTCGCAACTCGAAACAGAGCCGGGTCGGACGGAGCGGCTCAGGACATCGAATTTCGCAGCGCCGCACGGCAGCTTCGGGATGAACGCGCCGCCCTGCTGGATCAGCTCGAGCACCGGAGTCACCTCGCGGAAAGAGACGGGTTCAACCGGACGTTCCAGTCGCACACGACGCTGGCGAAGGACATGATCCAAAGCGGCGACGCCGCCAGGGATCTGGTGGATGGCTATGTCGCCGGCTACGAAACGATGCGGACACGCGCTCGCACCGCCATCGATCACGCATGGAAGATCTTCGGCCGCATCATCGCCCGGCAGTCGCTGATCGAGCTGAATCGTCAGATCGAAGAGTTGGGCAATGTCGCTGCGGACCTCGAGCGGGCGAACCGGACCGATCAGTCCACCAGCTCGGATGCCTTGTCGATCGGCGAAGCCGCGATCGGCCTTACGCTGGCCACCAATCTACGGGGTTTCGCGAACTCGCAAGGCGAGGAGTGGGTCGCAGCGATGCAGGACGATCTCGCGTTCCTGTCGTCGACCCGAGTCGCGCTCGCCAAGCTCAACGATCATCGCCAGGACGCCTCTAACCGATTCGCGCGTACACGCTCGCAACTGAAAGTGCCCTCGATCGTCGACCTCGCCAACGAGCAGCCTAAGGCGCCGCCGATGGTCGAAGCACCAGCACCGGCGCTGGTATCGCTGACGCCGATGACATCGCGTCCGTTGATTCCTGCGCCGGATGCTTACCAGCGCAGCGCGATCATCGCCTGGGTCAGCGGCGGTGTGCTCCTGTTGCTGATCGTGATTTCCTTCGTCACCGTACGTAGCGTCGTTGGCCCTGTCCGCCGTCTCGTCAACGCAACCGTCAGGCTCGCTCAGGGCGAAATGGACGCACGGGTTCGACCCGGCGGTATCAAGGAACTGGATACGCTCGCGCACGCATTCAATTCCATGGCCGAGCGCCTTGCGCTCGCCGAGCGGGCCAAGCGCGAATACCAGCAGCAGCTGGAAGCAAAGGTTCAGGAACGCACCGAACAACTGAAGCACCTGGCAAGCAACGATCCGCTGACCGCACTGCCCAACCATCGGCAACTCTTCACGCTGCTCAATCAGGCGCTTGGCCGTGGGGAAACGACGGGTTCGATTGTGGGCGTCTATTTCCTGGACATCGATAACTTCAAGAACATCAACGACGGCATGGGTCACGCGTATGGAGATTCGGTGTTGAAAGCGATGGCGGAGCGCCTCCGAAGCGTCGCCAATGAATTCGGTTTCGCGGCGCGACTCGGCGGCGACGAGTTCACCGTCGTCATCGACAACGCAACGACGCTGGAGGAAATCCGCGAGGCCGGCGAACGACTGGTACGCGTGTTCCACGCGCCGCTGACCGTAGACGGCCGCGACCTCGCGCTGAGTATCAGCGTGGGTGCGAGCGTCTTTCCGCACCATGGCCATACGGCTGAAACGCTGTTGCAAGCGGCAGACGCCGCGTTGTTTCGCGCTAAGGCATTGGGGCGCAGCCAGCTGGTCATGTACTCGCCGGATCTGCTGGCGGCTGCATCGGCCAAGTTCGCGGTCGAGCAAGGTCTGCGCAAAGCCCTAGAGAACGGAGAATTCGAACTCGTCTATCAACCGGAATTCGGCATCGATGGTCACGGCGTCGAACTGGTGGAAGCGCTGCTGCGATGGCGACGGCCCGACGGACGCCTGGCGTCTCCGGGCGAATTCCTGGCGGTCGCCGAGGAATCCGGCCTGATCATGGATATGAGCGATTGGGTACTGCGCACCGCGGTGGCAACGGCAGCGCGTTGGCATCACGGCATGTGGCCGCAAGCGCGCGTTGCGGTGAACGTTTCGTCGCGGCAGCTGATCGACTCGTTCTTCGTGGCACGCATAAAAGCACTGCTGATCGAATATCGCCTGCCGCCGCGTTGCATCGAAATCGAACTGACCGAGACGGTGCTGCAGACCGGCGCTGCTACGCTCGAGGCCCTGCGACAATTGCGGGCGCACGGCATTGCCATCGCGCTCGATGATTTTGGAACGGGCTACTCCTCGCTTGCGTCTCTGCAGCAATTGCCGCTGACGCGGATCAAGCTCGATCGCAGCCTGGTCAACGACATCGACACGAGCCCGCGCGCATTCGCGATCGCGCACAGCATCATCAGCCTGGCCAAAAGTCTGGAACTCGAAGTCACTGCCGAAGGCATCGAACGGCAAGGGCAGCTCGCACTACTGACGGGAGAACGTCCGCTGGTCGTGCAGGGCTTCCTGTTCTCGCGCCCTTTGTCGGAAACGGAGCTGATCGGGGCTCTGCCGAAACTGAACCAGCGCAGCCGCGAGCTGCTGGCAGCTCGACCGAAAGCGACACGCAAAGACACCGTCGCGCGCCGCGGCCAGGTGGTGCCGTTAGCGGCGCGAAATCAAACCGCGATACCGTCGCCGCATCAACGTCTGTCGTGACGACTGTCGCCTGTCAGCCGCCGCTCAACGCTGCCCACGGAGCGGCGGAATGACCGAGACCACCGGCTTCGGCCTGCGCGCGTCGTCGAACAGTCCCCAATGCGCCTCTTCCGGATGGTAGCCCGGCACCGGATGGCTGTCCGCCACGCGCCACGGCGCGTCAAAGGCAGAGAAATAGGCGAATGCGCGCGCGGCCGTGGCCGGAAATCGATCGCGCAGTTCCCGGTAGAAGGTTGCCTGGCGCGTCTCTGAATAACCGGCCCGGTCCGGCGCGGTCGGCACGCCCGTCTCTTTCACGAGGATGGGACCGCAGTACGCCGCCGCCAGCAGATCGACGACGTTGACGACGAATTGCGCAGCCGTTTCGTCGGATGCGCTCGCGAACCACGGCTGGAACACCGGATGAACGTTCGCGAGCATGAAATCCAGCTCGTGCAGCAGCGGCGTCGCGGCTTCAGTGAGAAACAGGTGGAACGGCTCGGTAGTCGACAGTACGAGACCCGGCGCTTTCTTTCGTACTTCGCCGATCGCGCCTCCGAGCGACTCGAAGTCGAACCGCTTTCCGAGCACGGTTTCGTTGCCGAGCGAGATACCGACGACGAGCTGCGGATGCCGTCCCCACGCCGCGATCGCCTTGCCGACTTCCTCGTCGCTCGACGGATCCCACACGCCGACAATCACCGCCTTGTATCCGAGCGCCGCGGCCACGTCGGGCACGCGCTCTGCACCACTCGACGCGCCGTAGGTGATCAACCCGTCGAAACGGCTACGCAGCACCGTCAGGTCGTCGGCGATGCTCGCCTCGTTCGCGTGCGTCGCTTTACCGTCGATGATCCGCAACGCCGTCGGCTGATACGAAACGAAGCGCGTGTGTGCGAGGGCCTCGCGAATCGCGTCGATCTGCACCTCGTGCCGGCATACCGGCGCCGCATTCGCCATCGCGCACGTCATTAGGAGCAGAGTGCAGACAAGACTATCCTGTCGCACGCCGAGGGAGAACAACGCCTTGGAATCCATCAACGACGCCCACCGGGAGGCCGAACGTGCGCTGCCGCTCGCGGAGCGTCTGAGCGTCGGTCTCGGTCTGCTCGTCATCTTTGCGATTCTCTTTCTCGGCGTGAACGAGTGGAGCGCCCAACGCGTGAGCGACGGCGCGCGCTCGTTCTACCCCGAAATCGCCGCCGACGCCCATATCCCGTTCGTTCCGATGCTCGTGTTCGGCTACGCACTGTACTACGGGTGGATTCTCCTGCCGGTGCTGCTGCTTCGCACACGCGGCCACTTCTATCAGGTGATGATCGGCTTCATCCTGATCCAGCTGCCCTCGATACTGGTCTTCCTGGTCTATCCGTCGCAAATGACGCGACCGGTCGTCGGCGGCGACGACATCGCCTCGCAGCTCGTCCGTTTCCTCTATCGCATCGATCCGGGGTTCAATCTGTTACCGAGCCTGCACGTGGGTCACTCGGTGCTCGTTGCGTTGTTCTTCTACACGTTTCGGCCCAAGGCATTTCCATGGGTCGCGCTCGGAACGCTGCTGATCGTTCTGTCCACCGTTCTGATCAAGCAGCACGTGGTGCTGGACGTGCTGGCGGGCGCCGCACTCGCAGTATTCGCGCGCATCGGCGCACCGCTGATATACCAGCGGCTGGACTGACGGCGATCAGCTCTGCACCAGCGAGCGATCGACGCGCAACAACTGATACTCGTGCGTTTTGAGGTAGGCCCTCGCGACCAATGCGCTCGCAACCGCGAACAGACCGAGCGCCGTCACTTCCTTCGCCGACGCAGGCGTAATCGGAAACAGCAGCAGCAACATCACGAAGGTGCAGAAGAACAGACTTTCGCCGGCTCGCGTGTCGCCCGACGGCCAGAAATCGTGGCCGCGGAACGCTTCCGCTACCGCATCGACGTCGTGCTTGTTGCCGCCGGCGAGCAGCGCATCGTATCGGCTACCCTCCGCGACGATCTCGCGCAGGAACGCAACACGGCCGTCGCGCGCGTTGACGTATCCGAACGGCAGCAGTTTCACGCTGGCCGCGCGCATCGCCGAATACACGAGCGCCGACCAGATGATCACCGAGATCACCTGCGCGACGTTCGGATACAGGAAGCCGATCAACGCCCAGATCCGTTCCAGGTAGCCGGTGGTCTGCGGAAAGTCCTTCACCATCGCGATGACGGTATCGATCAACTGGTTCATCGCGTTCTCGTCGACGTTGGCGTAGCGGCTGACCAGCAACAGCGCGCCGAGGCAGCCCACCGCAACGAGTTGCGTGTTGAAGATGCTCGACAGCCGGCCGAGCCCGAGCCGCCGGTCCGGATCGTCGAGGTCGAGCGCGAAACCCGGCGCAGAGCGGCTGCGGATGTAGATGGACTTCAGGTACGCGCGGTTGAACCGGATCAGGTTGATCAACAGCACGATGGGTAGCGTGATGATCACGAACTGTTCGAACGTGGTGACGAGGTGCATGACGATCGCGCTGGGCCAGCGCAAGTCGTCGAACACGGTCGCGTACCAGCTCCAGTCGAAACTGGTGGGGCATACGTCGCCGTCGCGCCCGATCTGCAGCGCGTCGGGATACTTGTCGATGACCGTCACCACCAGCGTGACGATCATCGCGACACCGAGCGAGCGTCCGTCCGAAGCGAGCGCCTGCACGCGTTGGCGGATGAGCGCGTAGGCAGGGTTATGTGAAAGCGGCGATGCCTTGGACTCGCCGTACATCATCCGCAGCGTCGAACGAACCACCAGCAGTGCAAGCGGCAGCATCAACGGATATGCGGTCCAGTTCGGCCGCGCGAAGAAGCCGCGCATGACGATGGCCTCCGTCGGCGCGACACGGCCGGCGTCGATACACGCGCGCAACGCTCCGGCAGGCAGCGGCCGGTCGAATCCGTAGCCGAGGACATACGCGAGCGCGATCGGGATCACACCCAACAACGCGAAGCCGATGTACGCCGCCATGGAGTGACCGACGATCAATCGGCGATGGATCTCCCCCAGCGTCAACGGCGCTCCCCCCGGTTCGCTCGTTACCGCACGATGGTACACCCCAACGGCGGCGCGCGGTTTGAACCGCCCGAGCCTCCTGTGTACCGTGTCCGACGCAGACCGCCACCCGGAGGAAAGACCATGACCGCAACGACGCTGACGGCATCGGTGCTTCGACTCCCGGGTGGGCGGGAACTCTCGTACTGCGAATTCGGCGATCGCTCGGGCATTCCGGTGTTCGGATTCCACGGTACGCCGGGTTCCCGGCTGCAGGTCGCACCGACCGCGGTCACGCCACTGCCGTCCGGCATTCGCCTGATCGTGCCTGACCGGCCCGGCTACGGACACTCCACCTTCTATCCCGAACGGCGCCTGACCGATTGGCCCGGCGACGTTACGGCGATCGCCGACTATCTCGGCATCGATCGCTTCGCGGCGTTTGGTATTTCGGGCGGCGGCCCGCACGTGCTCGCGTGCGCGCATGCGCTCGCACCGCGCCTCATCGGAATCGGTTGCGTGAGCGGCGTGGGGCCGTTGTGGGACCCGGCCGCCGCGCAAGGCATGCTGCCGCTGAACCGATGGCTCACCATGCTCGCGCGACACGCCCGTCCGCTGCTGCGAGCGCTCATGAAATTCCAGGTTTCGATCATGAAACGAAACCCGGAACGCGGCCTGGACATGCTGTCGCGGCAACTGCCCGAACCCGATCAGGTGATTCTGGCCAATCCCGCGTTCCGCGCGATGATGATCGACGAAACCCGCAACAACTCCACCACGACCGGGCTCGCAGCCGCGCAGGACTTCGAGTTGTTCGCGGCGCCATGGGGATTCTCACTCGGCGACATCCGCACGCGCGTGCACTTCTGGCAGGGCGGCCTCGATCGCAACGTGCCGGCGCCGCACGCCGAGCTGATGGCGTCTCAGGTGAAAGACGCGGTGCTGCACCGCTACCCGGACGAAGGTCATTTTCTCGTCGTGCCGCGGTTCGCCGAAGTCTTCGCGGCAATCACCGCATGACGTTTCGCGACATTACGGAACAGTTGGGAGATCGAGGCAGTGCAACCGCGACAGCGTAGATTCGCCACGACGGCCGGCATGGAGATCGCCGCGTGGGACTGGGGCGGCGACCGACCGATCGCACTGCTGCAGCACGCGAACGGCATGTGCGGCGCAACCTTGGCGCTCGTGGCCGAACGGCTCGCGAGTTGGTATCGCGTCGTCGCGATCGATGCGCGCGGCCACGGCGATTCGTCGGCGCCGCCGGCGCCGGACGGATATCCGATGCGCGGCTTCGTCGACGATCTGACAGCGGTGGCCGAGGCGCTGCTTTCGGAAACCGGACACGCGCGCATCGCGTACGGCATCGGCAGTTCGTTCGGCGGAATCGTCATTGCGATGGCTGAAGCGGACCGGAGCGGACTGTTCGAACGCATCGCGATGCTCGATCCACCGATTCATCCTGACGACGCGCTGCGCGCGCGGCTGGATCCGAGCGGCGGCATCGTCGACCCACGACCGCTCATTGCAGCGCAGGCTCGCAAGCGCAATGCCGTGTGGCCGTCGCGCGACAGTGCGCGCGCCGCGTGGCAGGACAAACCAATGTTCAAGGCGTGGCAACCGCGCGCGTTCGAGCTGTATCTCGCCGAGGGATTTCGCGACCGATCCGACGGGCAGGTCGAACTGAAATGTCGGCCGGATGTGGAAGCGACGATCTTCGCGACGAGCGGCGATCTCGACATCTTCGCGGCTGCGCCGCACGTCTCCGCACCTGTGCTGCTGGTGCGCGCCGGACGCGGCACGCTGCCGCCAGAGGCATTCGAACACCTGCGCCGTTTGCTGCCTCGATGCACGATGCGCGTTCCCGACGTGGGGCATCTGTTACCGCTCGAGGCGCCGGATCTAACGGTTCAACTGTTGCGCGAGTTCGCCGCTACGCCGGCCGGCGATGCAGCACCTGCAGATGGTGGTCGTGCTTCGAGCGCGTGATGCGGTAGAAACACATCGAGCCGAGCGCTAGAAGATAGAACACCATCAGCATCGGTCCGTAGATCAACCCCAGATTGAACACGGCTTCCGGCGGCACCGTCCCCGGCGCATCGCCGCGCGGGAAATGGATCAGATCGAGCGCGACGCCAGCCATCAGCGTGCCGATGCCCGATGTTGCCTTCGCGGCGAACGTTCGCGCGGCGAAGAACAGCCCCTCTTCGCGTCGGCCCGTCTTCAGTTCACTCTCTTCCACGATGTCGGCCAGCATGGAACTCTGCACGATGCCGAACATGATGATCAGCGTCACCGCGATGACCGTGTGCACCACCATGATCGGAAACAGCCACGGCGAGTGATTGGGCGGAAACCACTCGAGCAGGCGCAGCACCACCGGCCCGGTGCTCCAGACGATCGACACCGCGTAGATACCGATGGCGGTGGCCTTCTTGTCGAACCGTTGCGTCACCTGCGTGGAGAACCCGGCGGCCAGCGCCGCCGAGATGAACAGCGACAGTACGATCCAGCTCACCTGCTCCGGCGTGAATTCCCAGAAGTGCGTGTTGATGTAGGTGTCGAAGTTGGTCGCCACGCCGGCGCCGACCGCGGCGAACAGGCCGGCCATGAACAGCGACAGGAAGTTGCGGTTGGACAGCGTCACGCCCACCTGGCTGACGATCTGACCGAGGCGGAAGCGCTGTCGCGGCGGCGGCTGGTGCAGATGCGGAATCTGCCGGTGTAGTCCGCCGGCGGAAAGCAGAATTGCAGATACCATCGCAAGCGATCCGACTAAGCCGTAGGTCTCGAAGGTGAGGTGCCCCGTTACGCCGTACTTCACCATGAAGTAGTGCCACATCAGGAATGCCATCGCGAGACCGCCGACCCAGCCGAACATGTAGCGCAGCGACAACAGCCGCGTGCGTTCGTCATAGTCTTCGGTGAGTTCCGCCACGATCGCCGTGCTTGGCGTTTCGTACATCGACACGAACAGCCGCACGAGCACCGAGAGCACCGTCAGATACATGAACAGCGCGAACTCGGATAGAACGGGTGGGTTCCAGATGAAGAAATACGCCACCGCCACGGGAACGGCGGCTGCGTACATGAACGGATGGCGCCGTCCGAGCCGGGAGCGCGTGTTGTCGGACCAGAAACCGATGATCGGGTCGCACGCGGCGTCGATCATCATCGCGATGAAGATCGCCATGCCGGCGAGCGAGCCGGGAAGCCCGAGCACCTGGTTGTAATAGAACATCAGGAAGTAGGAAAAACCGTTGTCCTTCACGCCGAAGGCCACCGCGCCGAATCCGTACAACCAACGCGTACTTGGGGTCATTCGCTTGTCGATGTTCGGACTTCCCTTGAACGTGAAAAATCGTGCGTGAACCGAGCGAGCGACGTTATCACGCCTCGCATCGATCGTTCGCGCAAATTGCTTGCGCGCCGCGACCCGTGGATGATGCGGCATCTGCGAAACGAGCCTGCACGTGACCCGAGAGCTGCGCGCATATCTACTCGCCAACATCGG
>DATJGR010000128.1:0-9528 GCA_035494855.1 Pseudomonadales bacterium
CTCGCGCTGCTCGGCGGCATCGCCGGCACGTTCTCCGGTCCGCCGCGCGACGCGATGCTGTCGCGCGTGGCCGGTGCGCGCATCCAGCACACGGTGATCCTCGTCATCGGTCTGCAGTTCGGCGCGCAGATGATCGGGTTCGCGCTCGCCAGCGTCACCGATCGCATCGGCGCGCCGACCCTGCTGGTGGTCTCTGCCGCGATGTTTGCGCTCGGCGCGATTCCGTGCGCGCAGCTCCCCAGAAGCGAGCCCGGCACCGCCATGACCCGCCATCCGCTGCGCGAGATCGGCGTCGGTCTCGCGATGGCGATGCGTTCGGACCGCATCCGTCCTGCTCTGATTCTGACGTTCGCGCTCGGTCTGTTCTTCGTCGGCACCTTCTTCGTGCTGCTGCCGCTCATCATCCGCGACGTGTACCACGGCGCCGCCGCCGATCTGTCGCTCGCATTCGGCCTGAACATGGCCGGAACCATCGTCGTGATCGCGTTCCTGATGCAGCGCGGCGGCGTGCAGCGGCTGGGCCGCGCATTCATGCTGTCCCTCTTGTTCGGCAGCGTGATGTTGTCGCTGCTGTATCTCAGGCTGCCGTACTGGGCGTTCTTCGTGTTGTGCTTCGTGTGGGGACTGGGCGGCGGCCTGACGATGACGATGGGGCGCAGCATCGTGCAGGAGTCGGCCCCGCCGGAACTGAGCGCGCGTCTGCTGTCGATCTATGCGTTCGCGATGAGCGCCGGCATGCCGATCGGCTCGCTCGCGATCGGTTACGCGGCGCAATCGTGGGGCACTCTCAACGCGGCACTGCTGCCCGCATTCGGGATGGCCGCCACGGTGCTGCTCGTGCAACTCACGTCGGACTTCTGGCACATCGGTCCCGTCGCGCAGCCGCCCGTCGACACACGGGTCGCAGCTCCCGTCGCAGCGGGCTGACCGCACACCGCGTCGGCTTGTTGGCGCCATTGCGTGCGTGCCAGAATCCGGTGCGATTTCTCGGGCACGACGTCATCGGCTTCACAACAGAGAATCCATCGTCCACCCATGCGAGCGCCGCCGATCCGGGCGGCGCTCCGCGTTTGAGCGTCCGCGAGAAATCACTTTACGCAGCAGGAGACCTCGCAGACGGCATCACGAACGTCTCGCTTGGCACGTTCCTGCTGTTCTACCTCACCGCCGTATGCGGTTTGCCCGGTTCACTCGCCGGCGCAGCTGTTGCAATCTCGCTGATGGTCGATGCCGTCGTGGATCCTTTGATCGGATACATTTCCGACAATACGCGCTCGCGTTGGGGGCGCAGGCACCCTTACATGTTCGCCTCCGCCATCCCCTTTGCGGGTGCGTTGGGGATGATCTACTCCATACCGGCCTTCGAATCGACCTGGGCACTGTTCGCGTACGTCGTCGCGGTGTTGATCGTACTGCGCGTGTCGTTCTCGACCTTCGTGCTGCCATACGCAGCAGTCGGCGCAGAACTGTCGAAAGATTACACAGAGCGCTCGGTGATCCTGACTTACCGGAACTTCTTCAACATCTGCGCGAACGTTTCGTGCGTCGTACTCGGTTTCGGTGTTTTCATGAGTGGCGCGGACGGGCTGACCACTCGCGCCGCGTATTCACCGTTCGGCTGGGTTTGCGCCGGCATCGTACTGGTCAGCGTACTGGTCTCCGCCAGGAGCACGCTTGCATTGCGCCATCGCCTGCAGGCACCTGCGGCTAACGCCCGCTCCGCGGTCGCCCGCTTCGCCGGCGAAATCATCGACGTGTTTCGCAACCGGTCGTTCCGCGTTCTGTTCCTGACGGTGCTGGTCTTCTGGGTCGCGCAGGGCACCGCGGGCAGCCTGTCCGTACACGCGTTCCGCTATTTCTGGGAGCTGCCGTCTTCGGTGATCCAGAACATCCTGATTCTCGGAACCGTGGGACTGATGTGCGGAATTCCGGTGTGCGCGGCGTTGTTGGGCCGTTTCGAGAAACGTGACATTTCCGCCGGCGGTCTCGCGTTGATCTGCCTCTGTCTGTTCCTGCCGCCGACGCTCAGCGTTGCCGGATTGATGCCGGAGATAGGCTTTGCGTTGTACGCGACGCTCGCCACGTTTCAAGTGGCAATCGGTTGCAGCGCAACGTGCGTTTCGATCACGTTCGGATCGATGATGATCGACGCGGCCGACGAACACGACCTGCTGTTCGGCGTTCGCCGCGAAGCACTGTACTTTGCCGGCCTCGTGTTTTCCGGAAAGTGCGCCGTAGGCATCGGCTCGATGATTGCCGGTGTTGCGCTCGATCTGATCGGTTTTCCCAAGGACCTCGGCGTGAATCCGGGTCAGGTCATCCCGCCCGATACGCTGCGCAGCCTCGGCCTGATCTTCGGACCCGGCACGTCGTGCATCTCGGCACTGTCGGTGGCGATGCTGCTGCGCTATCGCCTCGACAGACGCGCACTCGTTCGGATCCAGCGCGAACTGACGCAGCGCAATGCCCACTGACGACGTCTCGCGCGTGACTGATCCGGCTACTTCAACGTCATCGGCATAGGCATTCGGCGATCCAGTCGGGAAACAACGAATTACTTGCCGGAGAACTTCGCCGCCCGCTTCTCCTGAAACGCGAGCACCGCTTCGCGGTGATCGGCGGTGTGCATCGTCTGCGCTTCCGCGGAGAGGCACATCGGCATGATCATGCTCGACACCGAGCGCAGATACGCATTCACCGCCATCTTCGACGCCGCGATCGCTTTCGGGGCACCTGCAGCGAGCCGTTCTGCGATCTCCAGCGCCTTCGGCATCAGCTGGGCCTGGTCTTCGACGTAGAAATTCACGAGGCCGAGGTCGAACGCTTCCCTGCCTTTCACGCGGTCGCCCGTCATCAGGAAGTACTTCGCCTTGTTCACGCCGATCAGGAACGGCCAGATCAGCTGACCGCCGTCGCCGGCGCCGATGCCCATGTTGACGTGCGTATCGGCGAACACCGCGTTCGGGCCGGCCACGACTACGTCGCACAGCAGCGCCACGTTCGCGCCAAGCCCCATCGCAAACCCGTTCACCGCGCTGATGATCGGCTTCTCGCACTCCAGAATGTGATCGACGATCTGCCGCCCCTCTGCCCACATGTCGGGCCCGTTCGGGTCGGAGCCGATCGGGTCGCCCGGACCGAAGTCGCCGCCGGCGCAGAACGCCCTGCCCATGCCCGTGAGCACGAGCACGCGCAGTTCGCGATCGTTGGCGAAATCGCGGCTGAAGCGCGCGAGTTCCGCGTGCATGCGTCCGTTGACGGCATTGAGTCGCTCCGGCCGATTCAGCGTGACGATCGCAATGCCGTGATCGCGCCGTTCGATCTGCATCGTTTCGTAGTTCTGCTGCTGCAGCATGGCAATCTCCTTCGAATCAACCCACCTCGACACCTTTCAGGCTTCCTTCGTCACGCCACTCGCGGATGATGCGGAAGAACTCTTCGGGGCCACCACCGTATTGCGCGTCGAGCAGGCTGGTGCCCGTGCCGGGTCGACCTTCGTTGTTGTAGTAGCCCGGCGTGCATTCCATCAGGAATTTCAGGTTGTTCGCCTTCAACCGCTGCATCGTCGCCACCCACTCCGCCTCGCCTTCGGCAGAGGCCTCGATTGTGCGCGCCTGCCGCGCCATCGCCTGTTTCACGATGTAGGCGATGTGCAGACTCTGCTCGTTCAGCATGTGCGGAAAGTTCGCGGTGAAGCCGCCCTGCGTCACGCCCATGAAGAAGCAGTTGGGGAAGCCGCGCGTCTGGAAGCCGTGCAACGTGGCGGGCCCCTTGTCCCACTTCTGCGTCAGCGTCTGCCCGTTGCGGCCCACCACTTCGTAGCCGGCACGACGCGTGTAGCTGGTGCCCACCTCGAAGCCGGTCGCATAGATGATGCAGTCGACTTCGTACGCGTGGCCGCCGACCACCACCGCATTCTCGGTGATGCGATCGACGCCGCGCCCTTGCGTATCGATCAGTTTCACGTTCGGCCGATTGAACGTGTCTAGATATTCGTCGTGAAAACACGGCCGCTTGCAGAACTGCCGATAGTAAGGCTTCAGCGCCGCGGCGGTGTCCGGATCGCGCACCACCTGATCGACGCGCGAACGCACCTGCTCCATCTTCTGGAAATCTGCCAGTTCGACCATCGCCGCCATTTCTTCCGGCGACTGATTGCCGCTCGGCGCGCGCGCCGCCAATCCGCCGAGATTGCGGATGATGTCGGTCCAGCCGTCGGCCACCAGGTCTTCTTCCTGGAAGCCGCCCGTGACGAGCACGTTGAAGTTCGTCATGCGTTTCTGCTGCCAGCCCGGCTCGAGCGACTGCGCCCATTGCGGATCGGTCGGCCGGTTGTTGCGCACGTCGATCGACGACGGCGTGCGTTGAAAAACGTAGAGCTCTTTCGCGGCCGCGCCGAGATGCGGCACGCACTGCACCGCCGTTGCCCCGGTACCGATCACCGCGATGCGTTTGTCCCGCAACTTCGACAGATTGCCGGTGGGATCGCCGCCGGTGTAGTCGTAGTCCCAGCGGCTGGTGTGGAACGTATGACCCTCGAACGTTTCGACGCCCGGAATCGCCGGCAGCTTCGGCCGGTTCAATGGCCCGTTCGACATCGCGACATAACGCGCACGCATCTCGTCGCCGCGGTTCGTCGAAACGATCCAGCGCGCAGCGGCGTCGTCCCAGCGCATGTCGGTCACTTCGGTCTGGAAGCAGGCGTTCCGATAGAGATCGTAGTGCTCGCCGATCGCGCGGCTGTGCGCGAGAATTTCCGGCGCATGCGAGTACTTTTCTTTCGGGATGTAGTCCAGCTCTTCGAGCAGTGGCAGATAAATGTATGCCTCGATGTCGCACTGCGCGCCCGGATAACGGTTCCAATACCAGGTGCCGCCGAAATCGCCGCCTTTCTCGATGATGCGGATGTTTTCGATGCCGGCTTCGCGCAATCGGGCGGCGGCGAGCAATCCACCGAACCCACCACCGATGACGATCACTTCCACTTCGTCGTCGAGACGCGCCCGCTTGAAACCGGGGGCGACGTACGGGTCGTCCAGATAGCGCGCGAAATCGCCTTTCACCTCGCGATACTGCTCGTTGCCATCGACGCGCACTCGCTTGTCTCGTTCCTGGCGGTACCTCTCGCGCAGGGCATCGGGATCGAATCCAAGCGCGCTTCTGTTCTCGAGCGTCATCCGTTTACTCCTGTTTGATGGCCCCTCGGGCGGGCTGCGACCGCCGATACTAAACCCATAGGCCGCAGCGTAACCACCGCTCAGCGCTACTCACCAGTGCGTAGATTTATGGCGAATTCGATACGCGCAGATCGCACCTTTACGCGACTGTCAGGCCTCCGAGCCGCCTGACGTCGCCTCGGTGGACAGGTTCGGCGCTTTCCTGGACGCGCGGTATTCCGACGGCGTCGATCCGGTCCAGCGCCGGAACGATCGGGCGAAGTTCGACTGATCGGAGAAACCGAGCAGATACGCCACGTCGGTGATGGCGTGACGCAATTCTTCCATGTAGCCGAGCCCGAGTTCCTTGCGCACGCCGTCCAACAGGCTGCGGAACGACAGACCGCGTTCGCGCAGGCGCCGCGCCAGCGTCCGCTCGCTCATGTGTAATCGCTCGGCAAGCGCTTTGCGCGACGGTTCGCCGTTGCTCAGCATTTCCATCATCGCGAGCTTCGATCGGCTCAAGACGTCGCTGCGATCCATCTGTGCGATGTACCGCAACGCAACTTCGTCGTTGGCGCGCGCAAGCGCCGGGTTCTGCCGCGGCAGGAACTTTTCGGTCTGATCGCGGCGAAACACGATGCACGTACGCTCCGCGCCATAGCGCATCGGGCACAGGAAGTACTTCGCGAGCTGCTTCACGCACGTTGGCTGCGGGCGCGCCATCTCGATGCGCAGCGGTCTGAAGTCCTCGTACGTGATCTCGCGGCACATCGCGACGACTGCCGCCGTCAGCGCATCGATGCCCTCCTGCGGCCACCCCCGCGACGGTTCGACGACGAGCGTGAGCTCCGCGTCGGTTTCCTCGAGCCGCAGATCCATCGCGGTGGACAGCACGCGGTGGTACCGCACGAGCCGCTGTAACGCTTCGCGCACGTTGCGGCTCGCGAGCCAGGCATATCCGACCGCGTGCAGGTTGCCCGGATGCACCGCCATACCCACTTCGAAGGCGAAGCACGGATTTTTCGTCAGCTTCGTGCACTGGTCCCAGAGCTTGCGGATCGCGGGCGCCCGCAAGCGGCTGTCGGGGTCGCGATACGGTTCGGGATCGATACCGGCGGCCTCGAATACCTGCGCCGGGTCGACCTGATGGTTCTTCAGCACGCGCGACGTCGCTTCGTGCCCCAGCGCCAACGTTGTCATGTATTCGATCATGGCGCGCGAGTCTAACGCGTCCGTCCCCGAATGGCCGAGACGGACGAGCAATTGGCCCGGCCAGACCAGCGCAATACCCTGCGGCCACTAGAATGCGCGCCGCTCGACGACCGCCGACACGTCGTTGGCTCAACCATCGCGACACCAGTCAGACATGAACAAAGCTAAGGCCGCGGCGCTCATTCAGGAGCAGTTCGATCGGCAGGCCCGGGAATCGTTCAGCGGTGTGGTCGTGCCCCCAACGACGGCGCTCGATCTCGTGGTCGCCGCGTGGCGAACCGCCGACGCGATCTTCACGCGTCGTCACGGATCTCCGCCACAGCCGCTGACGCTCGCCGCCACGGCGTTGATGCATGGGGCGGTGACGCCGGAGTTTGCAACCGGCACGAGTGTGCAGGCGTACTTCATCCGAGCGTTGTTCCAGATGACGCGCAATCTCGACGAGATGAAGCTTTCAAAGTGGGATCGCGAACTGATCGACGCCACGCTGGACGCCGCCAGCGATCTGGCGCCGCAATGGTTCCCCCGAAAGAAGTAACATGCGCGGCCTGATACCTGCGAGGTGATCGACGGAGGCGAGCGATGGCGTACTGGTTGATGAAGTCCGAACCCTCGGTGTTCGGTATCGACGATCTGAAGGCGAAACCGCAACGCACTTCGTTCTGGGACGGCGTCCGCAATTATCAGGCGCGCAACTTCATGCGCGACGGCATGAAGAAAGGCGACAAGGTGTTCTTCTATCACTCGAGCTGCCCGGAACCGGGCATCGTCGGCATCGCCACGGTTGCGCGAGAGGCGTATCCCGACCCGACCGCGTTCGATTCGAAGAGCCCGTACTACGACCCGAAGAGCGATCCCCAGAAGCCGATCTGGATGGGAGTCGACGTCAAATTCGTCCGTCGGTTCAAGCGGGTCATCAGCCTCGAAGAGCTGAAACAGGAGCCGCGCCTCGACGGTTTCACTCTGTTGCGGCGCGGCAACCGCCTCTCGGTCATGCCGGTCAGCGAAGAACACTGGAACGCGGTTCTCGAGCTGGAGTAACGGCGCAATCATCAGCAGGACCTCGCGCGAAGCCTGCACCATGGCCTCGTCGGCGCGCCTTCTACCATCCGTTAGGACGAACGCAGTTTCGCCGCGCCGTATGCCACCTTGCCGCGGATCTCGCGCGCCTGGAGCTTCGGCATCACCGTCTCGCTGAACAGCCGCAGGTTGCGCTCCGCTTCGTCCCACGGCATTCCTGCATAACTGAATACACCGACGTACGTTTCGGCGCCGATGCGCTTTGCGTTGTCGACGATGCGCTCTACGCACATCTCCGGCGTGCCCCACGTCTGGATGTTCAGAAAGAATTCGATCGCCGCGTCGGGACCGTTCTTCTGAATGTTGTCGGCGAAGCGGCCGTAGTACTCGTAGCCCTTCTGGCCTTTCAGGTGATCGCCGCCGAACTGGTAATGATCGAGCACGGTTTGCCAGTAGCCGCCGATGTATCGCTTCGCATATTCGTACGCCCGATCGCGATCGGGATCGACGAACGTCCAGCCGGCGAGGATCGGTGCCGGCGGATCTTCGCCGTTGTGCTGCTTGTAGAGCACGTTGTACTGCGCGATTTCCGCCTCGACTGCTTCCCACGGCTTTTGCGGAACGACCAGAATACCGACGCCGAGTTTCGCCATGATAGGCAACGATTCCGGCGACACCGCAGCTGCATACGTTCGCCCGCGGAACGTCAGATAAGGTGTGGGGCGGATGTCGGTGCGCGGCTGCTGTACGAAGTCGCCGTGATATTCGCAATAGCCTCGCTCCAACCCCTGCAACACGCACTCGGCGCTTTCGACGAAGCGCGGTCGTGAATCACCCATGTCCTGGCGGAAGCCGTCGAACTCTACGCGGCCGGCGCCGCGACCGAGACCGAGGATCAGCCGCCCGCCGGACAAATGGTCGAGCATGCTGATCTGTTCGGCGACGCGCATCGGGTCGTGCCACGGCAACACGACCACCATCGACCCGAGTTGCACGCGCGTGGTGCGGCCGGCCATGTACGTCAGGAACTGCAACGGGTCCGGACACATCGTGTAGTCGGTGAAGTGGTGCTCGACGGTCCACACCGAATCGAAGCCGAGCGGTTCGGCGAGACACGCGAGACGCATGTCCTGTTCGTATACTTCGCGATCCGTCGTGTGTTTGCCCGGATTCTGGAAAATCGACGCCATACCAACGTTCATGTGCGTGCTCCTCACTCAGTCAATCGGTGTTTCGTTTGCGATCAGTAACCCGGCGGCGGCACGAAGCCCTGCCACTCGCGCTCGAGCAGCTGTGCGAAGCGCATCGTGGTGCGATCTTCGAGATAAGGCCCTATGGCCTGCAGGCCGAGCGGTAGCCCGGCCCGGTTGAGCCCGCCCGGAAACGCCGTCGATGGCTGGCCGGCGAAGATCGCCCACATCGGATACACCAGGTTCAGCGCGTAAGGCACGGTTTCGTTGTCCACGCGCAGCGTGCGCTCGTTGAACGGACCGGTCTGATGTTCGAACGCCGCATCGAGCGTCATCGGGCCGATCAGCACGTCCCAGTCTTCAAAGAACGCACGCCACGCGGCGCGCGCCGATTCGCGGCGGTGCACCAGCGCGAGGAAACCGGCCGCATCGAGAACGAACCCGTCCGCCTGTGCGGAAAGCGCGCTGGAGCCGCGGAGCCTCGCCGCGGTGGCTTCGCGTTCCGCGCGACTCCGGCCTTGCGATGTGATCACCGTCAGCAGACACAGGTAATCGCGAAAATACTGCTCGAAATCGAGGTTCGGCATTCCCTGCGCGACTTTGGCGCCTCGTTGGGAGAGGAAGTGCGCGAGTTCGTCGACCTTGCCCTGCATCTCGGATGCGGCTTTCACCCACGGCATCGGCGGCATTACGGCAACACGGAAGTCTTTCAGCCGCGCACCGCGCGATTCGGGCAACGCGAGCTTCCAGGCCGCGTCTTCGCCGATGCACGGCCCCGCGATGACGTCGAACAGCAATTCGAGATCCGTCGCGCTGCGCGCCAGCGGTCCCTGCACGCCCATCAAACCCGCCGGGTTCGGCAAGTCCCCCATCGGGAACGAACCTTCGCGCGGAATCGCCGTTTCGGACGGCCGGTGTCCATACACGCCGCAGTAAGCACCCGGAAC
>DATJGR010000129.1:0-23696 GCA_035494855.1 Pseudomonadales bacterium
ACTCCGTGCGTTTCATCAAGACACAGATGCCGCGGTCCCGCACCGGCGTGGATCGCACAGCGCGACGCCTCCTCCCATCCGGCGCCGGTGTAACGCACCACGCAGTCCTGGCCGAGATCGGCGACGTGGACGTCGCCCGAGGTGTCAACGAGCACGTTATGGGGATGCGCCGAACTCTGGCGGCGCGGATGCACGGATGCCCCGACATGTCGCCAGGTTCGTGCCGGCGCTGCGATCGCGCCGCGCGCGTCGAGTTCGAACACGCCGATCGTGCCGCAACCGTAGTGCGCCACCGCGAGTCCAAGCCCGCCGTCGAGCACCGCCAGATGGCATGGCAGTTCGCCTTCGGAATCGACGCGTTGCCGCGGCTCGAGGCGATCGCCGATCGCAACCGCCGACACGCAACCGTGGCCGGTCGGCGTTTCGTTGACGACGTACGCGAGCGGCAGCGTCGGATGCAGCACGACGAACGACGGATCCGCCATTTCGCACGCGTCGACGACGTCGATTCGGCCCGAAGGATCCATCGCGCACAGATAGAGGCCGCGCGATGCGCGCTGCGTGGTGTAAGTGCCGACCAGAAAGCGCCGCTGCAACATCACGACTTCGTTCACACAAAGCACGACTGTATCAGCCGGCGCGGCGCGGTATCGTGTTGCGTCGTTTGGCTGAATCACCATGTTCGAGAGCCTGCTGCGCCGCGCCGTTGTAATTCCGGTGATCGCGCTGGATAGCGTCCACGATGCAGTGCCGCTGGCGCGCTGCCTGGTCGATGCCGGTCTCACGCTGATCGAGATCACCCTGCGCACGCCCGCGGGATTGCCCGCGCTACGCGCGATCCGCGACGCGAATGTCGGGATCGACGTCGCGATCGGCACCGTTCGGAGCGTCGACGACATGCGCGCAGCGGCCCGATCCGGCGCCGTCGCGATGATCAGCCCCGGCACGACGCCGGCATTGATCGAAGCGGCGCGCGACGCGACGCTGCCGTGGTTGCCAGGCGTCGCGACCGCGAGCGAAGTGATGACGCTCGCCGACGCGGGTTACCGCATACAGAAGCTGTTTCCGTCGCGCTTCGAACTGGTCGACGCGCTCGCCGGACCGTTTCCCGACGTGATGCTGGTGCCGACCGGCGGCGTCGCCGCGGACAACGCGCCCGACTACCTGGCGCGGACGAACGTGATCGCCGTGTCCGGATCGTGGATTGCGCCACGGCGTCTCATCGCCGAACACGCGTGGGACGAAATCGGACGGTGCGCACGCGCCGCGGCCGCGTTCGCGACCGGTCGCTGACAATTCGCTATGCTCGAACTCGAACGATGACGGAATCCGCGAGCGCATGCCGACAACCCTGATACGCGGCGGCCAGATCTACGACGCCGCACTCAACGCCTTCAGCATCGGCGACGTGTTGATCGACGGAGCCCGCGTCGCTGCAGTTGGTCGGGTCGACGTGGCGGCCGAATCCGGTGCGACCGTATTTGACGCTGCGGGCGCGTACGTATCCGCGGGCTTCATCGACAGCCACACGCACGTCTTCGCGCACCCCTTGTTTCGAACCGGACGCGTTCATGCCGACCGGATCGGCGTGCAACAGGGCGTGGCGTGTTGCGTAGACGCCGGCTCGTTCGGCGCCAACATGGTCGATGCGTTCCCGCAGTTCGTGCATCAGACGCAGAGGACCCGTGCATACGCGTTCATCAACATCGGTTCGCCCGGCTTGCCGAATGTCGGCGGCGGACATGCGTCGCGGCCGGATCTGTGCGATCTGCCTGGCGTCGTCAAAGCGTTCGACCGCCACGGCGACTGGTTGCTCGGCGTCAAAGTGCTGGCGTCGGCCTCGCATACGGAAGCATTCGGCGAGCAGGCGGTGAAGATGGCGCGCAAAGCGGCCGAGCTGGTCGACAAACCGATGATGCTGCACATCGGCAACGCACCACCCGTGATCGACGACGTGCTCGACCTGCTGCGACCCGGCGACATCATCACGCATACCTATCACGGCAAGGTCGGTGGCGTGCTGACGTACAAAGACAAGGTTCTGCCAGCGTTCCGCGCGGCGATCGAACGTGGCGTGTTCACCGACATCGGCCACGGCCAGGCGTCGTTCAGCTTCCGCACCTGCGAGCGCGCGCTCGAACAAGGCATGCCCGTGCATTCTATTTCGAGCGACCTTCACGCCGGCAACGTCAAACGCTATGCAATTTCGCTATCGCGCACCATGAGCAAACTGTTGGCGCTCGGCATGCCGCTCGCGGACGTCGTACGCGCGGTCACCGCAACGCCCGCTCGCATGCTGCATCTGGACGAACGCGGGTTTGGATCGCTTGCGGTCGGCGCTCCCGCGCACGTCACGATCTTCGACGTGCGCGACGAAGCGCGCGAGATCGAAGACGCAGAAGGCGAGAAGCGCACGGCGAAACAGTGGATCGTGCCGCGCGCCGTGTTCGTCGACGGAATCTGCCACGAACGCAGCGCGGAGCTCTGAGATGGCAGAGAGCATCTATCGCCGGTTCGGACTCGACGGGGTGATCAACGCCTCCGGCAAGATGACCGCGCTCGGCGGCACCGCGCAGAGCGATGCCGTGGCGCGCGCACAGGCCGAGGCCGCACAAAGCCACGTCGATCTCGAAACGTTGCGCCGCCGCGCCGGCGAACTGGTCGCGCACTACGTCGGCTCCGAAGCGGCGTCGATCACGTCCGGTGCGGCGGCCGGAATCGCGGTCGCCGTCGCCGCCTGCATCACCGGCACGCACCTCGACCACGTGCTGCGCGTACCCGACACCGAAGGTCTGAACCGGCGCGTGCTGCTGCAGGCCGGGCACGACATCAACTTCGGCGCGTCGGTCGCGCAGATGATCCGGCTCGGCGGCGGCGTACCCGAGGTGATCGGCTGGGTGAACAGCGTGCCGAAGACGCTGCTCGACGATGCGCTCGCCACCCGTCCCGACGTCGTCGCGCTGCTGTACGTGCAGTCGCATCACAGCGTGCAGGAACAGATGGTGCCGCTCGCCGATTGCATCGCCGCCGCGCAGCGCCATCGCGTGCCGGTGATCGTCGATGCCGCCGCGGAGGAAGACCTGCGGCGCTATGTCGAGCTCGGCGCCGACCTCGTCACCTACTCGGGCGGCAAGGCGATCGGCGGACCGACGGTGGGTTTCGTGGCCGGCCGCCGCAACCTGATCGACGCATGCGAGCTGCAGCAACGCGGGATTGCGCGCGCAATGAAGGTGGGCAAGGAAGCGATCGTGGGGCTGCTCGTGGCACTGGAGCAGTACTCTGCTCGCGATTCGGCCGCCGATCGGGCGCGCCAGAACGCGGTCGTTGGAGCACTGGAGAAGCAACTCGCAGCGGTCTCCCCACTGCGTGTGTACCGCAAGCCGGACGAGGCCGGTCGCGGCATCGAACGGCTCGCGCTCGAACGCACCGACGGTGGTGACATCCGTGCGCTCGTGAAGTACCTTGCGGCGGGTTCGCCCAGTATCCGTACGCGCAATCACCATCTCGACGACGGCATCGCGCTGATCGATCCGCGGGAGATCGACGCGAGTCAGGCCAACGTGATCGCCGATCGCGTGCGCGCTTTCTTCGAATCGACATCATGCAGCGACTGACATCCAAGCATCGCGACCAGCTCGTCGAGCAGGGTTGGCTGATGATTCCCGACGTCGTACCGAAAGCACTGTGCGAGCGGTCCGCCGCCGCGCTATGCGAATTCATCCACGTCGATCCGCAAGAACCCGCCACGTGGCGCAACTACGTGACGCACGGCCATGGCGTCGTTCCGCTGCATCACCATCAGGCGTTGTGGGACGTGCGTCAGTTGCCGCAACTGCACGCGTTGTTCAGCGTCATCTACCAGACGCAGAAGTTGTGGGTGAGCTTCGACCGCGGTTCGTTCAAAGTGCCGAGCAGTTTCCACGAATCGGGTTTTCGCATGGACGCGGTGCACTGGGACGGCGACCCGCGCGCGGCCCAAGATCTGGCGGTCCAGGGTCTCGTATACCTGACCGATACGCCGGCCGAACAGGGCGCGTTCGCGATGGTGCCGGAACTCTATCGCACGCTCGATGAATGGCTCGCGGTCGAGCGTACCGACGCCGAAGCGCGCAGACCCGATGTGTCGGGCTATCCGCTGGTGCCGGTCGGCGGACCGCAGGGCAGCGTCGTGTTGTGGCACCGGAAGATGCCGCACACCAGCCTCGCCAACAACGCGACCAGGCCGCGGCTGGTGCAATATGTGACGATGACGCCGGCCGGCTCAGAGGAGTCGCGCCTGCGCAACGCCCGTGACTGCATCGAAAAGCACCCGCCCGCCTGGGCGATCCGGCAGAACGTTGCCGGACAACTCGATCCGGAACCCGGCCCACCGCCGCAACTGACCGCATTGGGTGCGCGCCTCGCCGGCGTGGAAGCGTGGTAGCGGTTCACAGTAAAGGTGCAAAAGCAGTGCGAAACCGGTTATTTTTCGCACCGTCCTCGGATTCGTTAAACGGGGCTGTAGCTCAGCTGGGAGAGCGCTGCGTTCGCAATGCAGAGGTCAGGGGTTCGATCCCCCTCAGCTCCACCAATCCACAATCCACGAAGTCGAAGTAAGACCGGCATGCCGTCCGTGGCAAGCCCATTTGCCGCGTTTAGTGCGGCATGATCACCATTCGGTTCAAGGGCCGAAGAATCTTTCTCCAGTTGAACCGTTCGCAGCACAGGGCGCCACAAACGCGGGGAACGATCGGCAAAACTGAGGACTGCAAAATGGCATCGATGTTCGTTGACTATGACCCGCGGAATGGGAACAGGGACGCGGAGCCATTCGTGCTTCGAGAAGTCTGCAGTTCGACCAGGTTTCGACTGACGGCGATCGACATGGTGGAACTGAAGCGCCAGATCGTCATAGCCCTGAAGGAACACGCTGACCACCTTTCGGATGACCACATGAAAGCCCAACCCTGGACTACATAGGAATTAATGCGTTCGAAGCGCGTATGCTGACCACACTCATCCGATCGGGGTTTTCAGGCAATGGCCCGCAGAACTGTCGTCCTCGCGTGCGCAGCCGCGCTCGCTGCATTCAGCATCGTCGCTCACGCCGAGACCGTCGTTCCGATGAAAGGCCAGGCGCCCGATCAGGTTCAGAAAGACACGACGGATTGTCAGGCGCAGGCGAAGACCGCGCAGGACCAGTCGATGGCTTCGGCCAACGCCGCGGCCGACTCGACGAGCGAGAAGAAATCCGGCGGCCGCGCTCGCGGTGCCGCGGTGGGCGCCGCCGCCGGCGCCGCGTCCGCTCAAGTCCAGGGCAATCAGCACGACAACTACGACAAGGTCGACAGCGACGTGCAGCAGGAGTACCGGCAGGACCAGGCCAAAAGCGCGGCGGCAGCCGGTGCGGTGGTCGGCGGTGCGAAGCAGCGGCAATCGCGGCGCGAACAGGAGAAAGCCGCAGAGCAGCAGGCAACCCAGGCGACCCAGACGGCGGAGACGGCGTCGAAACAGACTTACTCGACCTGCATGACTGCCAAGGGTTATTCATTGACGCCGTGACGTTCGGTGCCCAGAACGCCTGCGCCGATCAACCGGACATCCGCAAACCCAGCGCTTTGAATCCTTCCGCGATCGTCGGAGGCGCGGCCGGCCGCGCGTACATCTTCGCGAGATAGTCACGCAGCGCAGGTGCATCGCTCAGCATCCCCGCTTCGCTCGCCCAATCGAGCGTGTACGCGGCGTTGAAGTCGGCCACGCTCACGCCGTCTCCTGCGACGAACTCACGCCCCCGCATGTGCCGTTCGAGCACTGTCACCATGTTCCTGCAGTCGCGCGTCGCGAGCGGAAGTTCCTGCGGTATGCGTTCGTTTTGCGGGTAGATCCGCGTGTGCAGTGCGATCCGCCACAGCGGTTGCTCGATTTCGGTGACGAGAAAGAAGATCCAGCGATACATCTCCGCGCGATCGGTGAGCGCGCGCGGAATGAAGCCCCGTTCCGGATACTTCTCGGCGAGATACAGCTGAATCGCCGACGACTCGGTCAGCACCAGGTCGCCGTCGACCAGCGCCGGCAGCTTTCCGGCCGGATTGAGTGCGAGGAACTCCGGTGCGAGGTGCTCGCCGATCCCCATGTTCACCGTGACGACTTCGCACTCGATGTTCAGTTCGTTCAGAAGCCACAACACACGCAGCGCGCGGGTGGGAGGCGTTCCATAGAGTTTCATTTCGGTCTTCCTTCTGTTCGAGGTCGACCTTAGTCGTCGCGCGGCGGGGCGTTTCGACAGTTCTCGGGAAGATTTCCAGCTACGGCCGCAACCCGCGGTCTCAATAGACCGGCTTCGGATCGGCGCGCCCGTACCGCTCGACGCTGAGCAGAATCTCGCGCTTCGCCGCATCGGCGTCTTTCCAGCCTTCGATCCTCACCCACTTGCCGGGCTCGAGATCCTTGTAATGCGCGAAGAAGTGCTGAATCTGGTCGAGCACCAGCGGCGCGAAGTCCTGCGGCGATCCGACGCGACGATAGAGTGGCGACAGCTTCTCGATCGGTACGGCCAACAATTTCGTATCGCCGCCCTCTTCGTCGGTCATCGCGAGCATCCCGACCGGCCGACACCGCACGACTACTCCGGGAACGACGGGGAATGGCGTAACGACGAGCACGTCCACCGGGTCGCCGTCGTCCGCCAGCGTGTGCGGGATGTAGCCGTAGTTGCACGGATAGTGCATCGACGTGGATACGAACCGGTCGACGAACATCGCGCCCGTGTTCTTGTCGAGCTCGTACTTGATCGGATCCGAGTTCATCGGAATCTCGATCACGACGTTGATTTCGTGCGGCACGTCATTGCCGGTGGTGACGCGGTCCAGGTTCATGGCGATGCGCTCGGAGCTTGCTGCCGGGCGAGTATGGCGCACACCTCCATCGGTTGACGACATCACCATTCGATGTAAGCGTGCGGCTTTGCATCGACAGAGGACGGAACATGGCTTCCTGGAAGAACTGGTCGGGTCGCCAGCGCTCGAAACCGGCCGCGCTGCACTTCATCCGCAGCGAAGCCGACACAGCGGCAATCGTCCGCGATGCCGTCGCCTCCCAACGATCGATTCGAGTCGCGGGCGCGGGTCATAGTCACGCGCCGCTGGTGCTGAGCGACGGCATCATCGTCGACGCATCGGGTCTCGCCGGCGTCGTCAGCACCGATGCCGCTGCGAAGCGCGCGTGGGTGTGGTCCGGTACGCGCATCTATGCACTCGGTCGCGCGCTGCACGATCAAGGTCTCGGGCTCAGGAATCAGGGCGACATCGATCGGCAGGCCATTGCGGGGGCGGTCGCCACCGGCACACACGGCACCGGACGCACGCTGCAGAATCTGACCTCGTCGGTTACCGGCATCCGTCTGATCGCTGCATCTGGCGAGGTCGTCGAGTGCAGCGCGCAGCAGAATGCCGCTCTGTTCCGCGCCGCGCGGCTGAATCTCGGCGCCTTCGGCGTGGTCACGCAGCTGCAACTGCAGTTGGCCGACGCGTATCGGCTGCAGGAACGCGGCTGGTCGGAACCGTACGAAACCCTGATGCCGAAGCTCGACTCATTGATCGAGCAAACGCGCCACTTCGAGTTCTTCTGGTATCCGCACACCGACGTCGCCGTGGCGAAAGCCACCGACACGACTACGTCGGCGCCCGTGTATCCGCTCGCCGAAGAAGGTTCGCGCTGCGCGTGGAGTTACGAAGTGCTGTCGAATCATCGGCCGCTGCTGCACACCGAGATGGAATACAGCGTGCCCGCTGAAGACGGCCCCGCGTGCATGCAGGAAATCCGCGCGCTGATTCGCAAGCAGTTTCCCGACCTCAAGTGGCCGGTGGAATACCGCACGCTCGCGGCCGACGACGTGTGGCTGTCGACCGCATACGAACGACCGACGGTGACCATCTCGGTGCACCAGGACGTGACCGTGGACGACGAACCGTATTTCCGCGCGTGCGAGGAAATCTTCGATGCCTACGCGGGGCGGCCGCACTGGGGCAAAGTGAACTATCTCGACGGTGCCACGCTCGCAGAGCGGCATCCGCGCTGGCACGAGTGGTGGCAAGCGCGCGATGCCATCGATCCCGCCGGAACGTTCCTCAACGACTATCTGCGCAGCGTACGTCCGTGATCGTCAGCCGCCGGTCACCCGATGCCAGTGCTCGCTGATGCCGTAACCGGTGAGGCCGCCGCAACGGAATTCCGCGAGCCCTTCGTTGACGAACGTCGCGCCGCCGGGCATCGGTATCTTGGTGGGGCACACGGTCAACACGCGACCATCGACCTCGACTTTGCGGCCGTTCGCCGCGCGTCCGGTCAATCGAATCGCCGTGTGCAGGATCGAACCAGGGTTGTATTCGCTCTGAATGACCACGTCGTGCAGATCCTCGGTGAGTCCGTCGTGATGTATCCAGCCGGCGCCGCGCATTGCGCCGTCCGCCGCGCGGCCGCATGAGCCGCCCAACGCCAGGTCGGGGCCGAAATTCATCGAGAACCAGTTGACGAACGGCGACGGCCCTGACGGTTTCATCGAGGCGCTGGACGGTTGCGCCGGTGCGGCGGCACCCCAGTCGCGCGGACCCCAGGACTTGTCGCGAACGCCGTAGCCGGAGACGCGAGTAGCGCGTCCGCCGATCGCGATCTCGCCCCTCACCTCACCTGTTTGTTCGAAGTGGCCGCGCGAACCGGTCGCCGCGTAGTGCGGTTCGGTGAGTGCCCGGAACTCGACCGTCATCTCGAGCGTCGCGTCGCGATACCAACCCTCCGGCCGCAACTTGCTGCGCTCGAGCAGAATCGCCGCATCGGCGATGTCCTGCGCCGGACCGGAGTAACCGACGCGCCACAGCCCGAATGGTTCCACGCACTCTAGGCGCAGTCCGCCGACGGTGAGGTCCCCGTCGTAACGCGACAGATCCGCGTCGATGGTGCGGCGGCCGTAAGTGAATGCAACGCGGTCACCGCCGAGATACACCGCGTGCAGACCGTCGGCCCAACCGTCGCCTGGACGAAATCCCATCCGCGTGAACATCGCGAGCTTGGTGTCCGGATCGACGAAGTTGAAGTAGTAGCTCTCGCTCCAGGCCGGTTCGTTGCGCACCGGGTGCATGCGTTCGTCGAGGGCGTTCGCGTTCATCGGCGGTCGTCTCGGGAAAGGTGGCATTCGATTGTAGTGGCAACCAACGCCGAAGACGCGCGTGGAATGGAACAGTCGTCGAAAAGCAAGGAGACCGCCCTGCGTTTCGACTCGCGGCCCGCGGTCAACCGCTTGCCGCAACGAGCGCCTTGTACGCTTCGCGCGTCGCTTTGAAGCGGTCGAACGGGAACTTGATCGGCACGCCTTCGATGGCGGCCAGCAGCATCTGCAGGTGCGCTTCCCAACCCGCGCAGGATCGCGCGATGTCTTCCGCATCGGGAATCCGCAACGTCAGCGTCAGGCGGGTGCCGCCGTTCTCGGCCGCGGTTTCCCACCGCACCGGTCGTTCCGGCTCGCCTGGACCGCTCCACGAGTATTCGATCAGGCGCGGCGCGTCGATCGCGCTCACGACGCTGTCGATGACGGTGCCGCTCTCCGGGAAGTTGAGCTTCGCCGGACCGCCTTTCTTCGACGACAACTCGCCCGGCGCCAACCATTCGGGCAACCGCGCCGGATCGGTCAGCATCGTCCACACCGCTTTCTGATCGTGTTCGAGGAATCGTTCGAGGCGCGCTTCGAAGCTGCCTCGCGCCCGTTTGATGGTGCCCAGTTCGGCGTCAGTCTCAGCCATGTCGTGTCTCCTGAAGTTCCGATGCGCGATCATATTGCGATGTCCCGCCCAGGATCTGTAAGGAAGTCCCGCACGATTCGAACGCTGCTGCTCCTGCTCGTGATCGACGCCACCGGCCGTTTCGACGCACACGCGTATCACGATTTCCTGCTGAGCCAGGGTCTGCTGCCGTTCGACCTCTACGCCATCGCCGGCGCAAGCGCATCCAGCACGCGCAGGTCGAGCCCCTGTTTCGTCTGAACGCCGAGCGCCGTCACGATCACGCGGTTCGCGCCCGCCTGCTCGAAGCTGGCGATGCGCGCACGCAGCGCGTCGGCATCGCCCCAGGCCACCAGCGTATCCACCAGCCGATCGCTGCCCCCGTCGGCGAAGTCGGCGTCGACAAAGCCGAGCTTGCGCCACTCGCGGTGGTAGTAATCGAGGCGAACGTACATCTTCAGCGCAGCGCGCGCCTTCGCGCGGGCCACGGCGGGATCGGTCTCGGCCAGGAACAATGCAACGACGCTGAGCGTCGAATTCGCCCCGATTCGCTCGCGTGATTGCCGGGCGTGCTGCGGCGTCATCAGATACGTGATGACGCCGTCGGTACGGCGCGCGCCGAGCGCCTGCAATTGCGGACCGTGCGCGGCGATGTACGTGGGGCATCGCTGCCGCGCGGCAGGGGCTGCGACCTCGACTTTGTCGAGCGCATCCAGAAAGGCCGTCATCTTTTTCAGCGGGGGTTGCCACGTGTGACCGCGCAACGTATTCAGTCCGGCGTTCGATACGCCGAGCCCGAGCATGAAGCGACCGTCGGACAATTCGGCCAGCGTCTGCCGCGCTTGCGCCATGGCGTGCGCGTCGCGCACGTACACGTTGGCAATGCCGGTGGCGACGGCGATTCGATCGGTCCTGCCGAGCAGATAACCCGCGGTCGCGATCGGCTCGCGGCCGAAGAGTTCCGGCAGCCAGAGGCTCTCGTAGCCGCGCGAATCGAGCGCATTCGCAAAGTCCACGAGCGCGGCCGGGTCGAACTGTTCGGTGGGAAAGAGCACGCCGCGCCGGTTCATGTCGTCACCTCCTGTCCTCTATCCGCCGGGCGCCGGTGCAGGTGCATCGGTTCGCGCCATTCCCGGCACCGACTCCGCGTCTGGCGGCCGCCGCTTCGCCAGTTCCACCAGCACCTGCGCGTGCCGTTTGCTGTTGAGCGAGTACGGCAGGAAAACCCAGATCGCCGCCACGATCAACAGCGCAATCAAACCATACGACGCGCCGAAGTGGTTCAGCACGTCCTGCGGGACTTCGCCCACTTTCGAATTCGGATTGAGGCCGATCAGGTCGATCGCGACGCCGGCCATGAAATTACCCAGCGCGCCGGTGCATTTCTGCGAAAAGCTGTAGGAGCCGAAATACACGCCTTCCTGGCGCGTGCCGTGCTTCAGTTCGTGCTCGTCGGCGACGTCACCCATCATCGACGCCACCGTGATCGAGGCCTGCACTCCGAAGAAAGAGCCGAGGCTCGACAGCGGAATCAGTATGTACACCAGCGTCGCCTGATTTTCCGGCATCGCACCGACCAGTTTCAGCAACACCGGCACGGTGTCGGTCAGCGCACCGACCGAAACGCCGACGATGACCGTCCACTTCTTGTCGAACCAACGGTTGAACTGTGGGGCGAGCGGCACGCCGCAGATCGCGCCGATCAAGCCCGCGTACTGAATCCACTGGATGCCAGTGGTGTCGAGCTGCCAGTAGAAGGTCATCAGGTGCATCGACAATGCGCCTTGCGTGCCGGCATAGATGAAGTAGATCAGCGTGCCGACGAACAGCACGCGGAACGAATCGTTGCTGAGCGCTTCGTAAAGGTCCCGGTAGACCCTCTTCACGCCGAATTCGCGCCGCTTCTGCCGGGAGCCCGCCAGATGCGGAATCGCTCGCGCGGTGTAGAGCGTCGATGCCGAGAGCACAACCACCATCAGCAGCGCCGATGCGATCGCATACGAGAAATACGGCGCGCGCGTCAGCTGCGGCGTCGGATTCTGCGCTGTGCCGACGAAGAAGAAATTCCAGCCGATGGCGGTGATCGCGAGAATGAAGAACACCCCGACCGCGATGCGCACCGCGACGATCTGCGTCCGCTCCGAATAGTCCTGCGACAGCTCCGCACCGAGCGACAGAAACGGCACGTTGAAGAACGTCAGCGCCGTGCGCACCAGCACGCTGAACAGCGTGAACCAGAGGAACAGCTGGATCTGCGTCAGCCCTTCGGGCGGCCAGAACAGGCCGAAGAACATCAGTCCGAGCGGAACGATCGCGGCCGCCATGAACAGGTGGCGGCGTCCCCACTTCGACTGAAAACCATCGGACCAGGAACCCACCGCGGGATCGACGAGCGCATCGAAGAACAGCGCAATCGCGACACCGAGCCCGGTGTATGACCCCGAAAGGCCGAGCACCTGGTTGTAGTAGATGAACAGCAGTGTGCCGAAACCGAAGTCGGTGATCGACTGACCGGCCTGGCCGGCCGCGTACCACAACTTGACGGGCCAGCGCACCCGCCCGTCGGACTGGTACATACCGTGAAGCTCTACCCGCACTGCCGGACCGGCAGAGTAACCGCTGCCGATCGCCCCGGACAATCGCGCGGCATGCGCTTACGGCATAAACTAGCGCCCGCGCAACGGTTCCCCTGGTCCTCACCCTCGCCCGCGAGATCCGACGATGTACGCAATCATTGACGCCGCGATCCAACGTTCGCGGACGACGCTGCTGATTCTCGCGATGGTCGTCATCGCCGGCATCGCGTCGGACAGGGCGATTCTGGTCGAGTCGGAGCCACACATCGAAGTGCCGTTCTTCGTCGTGACGATTCCGCACGAAGGCATCTCACCGGAGGATTCCGAGCGCCTGCTGGTCATGCCGATGGAAACCGAGATGCGCTCGATCGAGGGCATCAAGGAACTGACGTCATACGCATCCGAAGGCGCCGGCACCCTCGTCATCGAGTTCAACGCCGACTATCCGCTCGCCAAAGCGTCGATCGATGTGCGCGACGCCGTCGATCGCGCGAAGGCGAAGATTCCTAACACGGCCGAAGAGCCGATCGTTCAGGAGCAGAACGCCAACGACTTTCCGATCATTCAGATCAACCTGCTCGGCGACGACGTGCCGGAACGCGTGCTGTACAACACGGCCGTTCAGTTGCGCGACGACATCGAAGCCATCCCGCAAGTGCTGTCCGCCGACCTCAACGGACAGCGCGAGGAAGTACTCGAAGCCCTGATCGACCCCTCCGCGCTCGAGAGCTATCAGATCTCGAACGAACAGCTGTGGACGAACATCGTCAACAACAACCGCCTCATTCCTGCCGGCGCACTCGACACCGGCGAAGGTCGGTTTGCGGTGAAGGTTCCAAGCGTCATCGAACAGGCGCAGGACATCTTCGACATCCCGGTCAAATCCGAAGGCGACACCGTCGTGACGCTGCGCGACGTCGCGCAGATCCGGCCCACGTTCAAAGACCGCGTCAGCTATGCGCGCGTGAACGGCAAACCGGCGATCTCGCTGAACGTCAGCAAGCGCACCAACGCCAACATCATCGACACGGTCGCGAAGGTGCGCGCCGTCGTCGAAGCGGCCCGTCCTCACATTCCGAGCAGCGTCGAGATTCTCTACACGCAGGACCAGGCACCGTTCGCTCAGGAGCAGGTCACGGAACTGCAAGGCAACATCGTCACCGCGCTCGCTCTCGTGATGATCGTCGTGGTCGCCTCGATGGGCGTGCGCAGCGGCATCATCGTTGCGCTGTCGGTGCCGGTGTCGTTCCTGGTCGCGCTGACGGCGATCTACCTGATCGGCTACACCTACAACTTCATGGTGATGTTCGGGCTGCTGCTCGGCCTGGGTCTGGTAGTCGACGGCGCGATCGTCGTTACCGAGTACGCCGACCGCAAACTGGTGGAAGGATTCGATCGCCAGGCCGCGTACACGCTCGCTGCAAAACGGATGTTCTGGCCGGTGGTGACTTCAACCGGCGCCACGCTCGCCGCGTTTTTACCGCTGATGTTCTGGCCCGGAATCTCCGGCAAATTCATGCGCTACCTGCCGGTGACCGTGTTCGCTTCGCTCGCGGGTTCTTTGTTCTACGCATTGATCATCTGTCCGTGTCTCGGCGCGTTGTTCGGCAAAGCCGGGGCCATGGACCGCAAGAGCACTGATTCGTTGCGGGAGCTCGAGGAAGGCGATCCGACGAAACTGCGCACGCTGCTCGGACTCTATGCACGCATGGCTCAGGGCGCGGTCCGCTGGGCACCATTGACGGTAATCCTGATGCTCGCAGCGCTGATCGGGTCGTTCATGCTGTACGGCAAATACGGCAAAGGCATGGTGTTCTTCAACGAAGGCGAAACCCAGTTCGCCTCGATCGTGATCAAGTCGCGCGGCAATCTCGCGGCCGACCAGATCAGCCAACTCGTCAACGAAGTCGAAGCGCGCATTCTCGACGTGCGCGGCCTGAAGAGCCTGAACACCTGGACGACGGTTTCCGGCGATACGCGACGCGGGCTCGACCGCATCGGTCAGATGTTCGTCGAGGTGGTCGGCGAGAGCGAACGCGACAGACCCAGCTCGGCGATTCTGGAAGAGATACGCAACCGAACGGCGTCGTTAGCCGGCGTCTCGGTCGAAGTGAAGGCGATGGAGCAGGGACCACGTGTCGGCAAGCCGATCGAACTCGAATTCCGATCGCGCGATCGAAAGCTGCTCGAGCCGGCAGTGACCCGCGTGCGCGAATACATGGATACGCAGGTACAAGGACTGCGCGACATCGACGACACTCGTCCGATGCCTGGCATCGAGTGGAGACTCGAGGTCGATCGCGCCCAAGCGGCCCTGTTCGGGGCCGACGTCTCCCAGGTCGGGATGGCGGTGCAGCTCGTCACCAACGGACTGAAAGTGGGCGAATACCGACCCGACGGCGCGCTCGACGAAGTCGACATCCGCGTTCGCTACCCGCTTGCGGATCGCGGCCTGCTCGCGCTGGACGCGATCAAGATCAACACCAGAAACGGCCTGGTTCCGATTTCGAGCTTCGTGAAGCGCGTGCCGGGACCGAAAGTGGACACGTTCGAGCGCATCGACGGCGTGCCGGTTCAGTACATTCACGCCGACGTGATGAAAGGCGTGCTGGCCGACAACAAGGTCAAAGAGATGCAGGCGTGGATCGGCTCGCAGCAATGGGACCCGGCCTTGCGCATCGAATTCAAGGGCGCGAACGAGGAGCAGTCCGAGTCGATGCAGTTCATCGCGGTGGCGTTCCTGCTCGCCGTGCTGTTGATGTTCGTGATGCTCGTCGGTCAGTTCAACAGCCTCTATCAGGCGTTCCTGATCGTTTCGGCGGTGGTCATGTCGACGGCCGGCGTGTTGCTCGGACTGGTGATCATGGGCAAACCGTTCAGCGCGATTCTCACCGGCGTCGGTGTGGTCTCGCTCGCCGGCATCGTGGTGAACCACAACATCATCCTGCTGAGTTCGTACAACCATCTGCGGCGCGAGCATCCGGAACTCGACTACGTCGCGGTGATCGTGCGCGCCGGCGCTCAACGCGTGCGGCCCGTGTTGCTGACGACCATCGTCACCGTGCTCGGCCTGCTGCCGATGGCGTTCAACATCTCGGTCGACTTCGTCAACCGCAGCATCATCTTCGGCAGTCAGATGTCGCTGTTCTGGGTGCCGTTGTCACAGGCGATCGTGTGGGGCCTGACGTTTGCAACGGTGCTCACACTGGTGTGCACGCCGGCGATGCTGGCGCTGCCGCACATGCTCAAGAATCTGTTCAGCCGCCCCCTGAAGAGCCTCCCGACATCGGTTGCGCGCGAAGCGTGATCAAAGCGTTCCTCGACTGGTATCTGGGCGCGCTCGAATCCGGGGGCTATCCGCTCATTGCCGGTCTGATGGCGCTCGAGAGTTCGATCGTGCCGCTGCCGAGCGAGGTCGTCATACCGCCGGCGGCGCATCTTGCGTATACGAACGGCAACATGACGCTGTCCGGCATCGTCATCGCGGGAACCTTGGGATCGTGGGTCGGCGCGACGATCATGTATTGGGGTGCGCGGCTGCTCGGCCGTCCATTGCTGATGAAATACGGCCGCTACGTGTTGCTGCCCCAACAGAAGATCGAAGCCGCGGAGGCGTGGTCCGACCGCTTCGGCGCGCCGGGCGTGTTCGTCTCACGCCTGCTGCCGGTGATCCGTCATCTGATCGGTCTACCGGCGGGCATCGTGCGGATGCACTACGGCTGGTATTCGCTGGCAACGCTGGTCGGTTCGGCGATCTGGTCGGCGGTGTTGTGCTGGGTCGGCGTGACAGCGGGGCAGGACGAGGCGCTGATGCAGGGCAGCCTGTCGCGGATCACATTGTGGCTGGCAGGTGCTGGCGCGGTACTGGTCGCGATGTATTACTTCTTCGTGCACCGGCACATGCGCCGTTCCACCTGAACGGACTTCAGCTCGAGAGACTCGACCGTTCCTCAGCGGTCAACTGCCGCGCTTCCTGTTCGAGCATCACCGGGATTCCGTCGCGAACCGGGTAGGCCAGACCGCTGGCCCGGCACCACAGTTCGCGTTGTTCCACTTTGTAGACCAGCGATGCCTTCGTGACCGGGCAGACCAGGATTTCCAGCAGTTTTGCGTCGAGCATGCGGTCCTTCGAGGGCGGTTGCGTAGCGAACGGCCAGTCTAGCCCGGCCTCGTCGACCGTTCGAGCGGATCCGGGCGCGGGTCTAACGGGCGAACGGATCGCGCAGAACGATCGTCTCGTCGCGATCCGGCCCGGTCGAGATGATGTCGATCGGCGTGCCGGAGGTCTCTTCGATACGGCGCAGATAGTGGCGCGCATTCAATGGCAACTCGTCGATGCGCTGGATGCCGAGCGTCGACTCCTTCCAGCCCGGCATTTCTTCGTACACCGCCTTGACGCCGGAGTAATACTCGCTGCCGAACCGCACCTGCCCTGCCTCACCGTCGGGTCCTTCGTAGTCGACGCAGATGCGCAGTGTTTCGAGACCGTCGAGTACGTCGAGCTTGGTGATGCACAGACCGGAAATGCTGTTGATCTGCGCCGCATGCCGCAGCGCAACCGCGTCGAACCAGCCGCAGCGGCGCGCGCGCCCCGTGGTGGAACCGAACTCGGCTCCGCGACTCGCGAGCCGCTTACCGACGTCGTCGAACAGTTCGGTCGGGAACGGGCCGGAGCCGACACGCGTCGAGTACGCCTTGGTGATACCGAGGATGTAGTCGAGGTAGCGCGGGCCGAAACCGCTGCCCACCGCGGTTCCGCCGGCGGTCGTGTTGGACGACGTCACGAACGGATAAGTTCCGAGGTCGATGTCGAGCAACGCCCCCTGCGCCCCTTCGAACAACAGGTTAGCACCCGATTTCCGAAGGCCGTGCAGGATCGGGATGATGTCGGCCACCATCGGACGGATCTGCTCGGCGATCTGCAGCGTCTCGTCGAGCGTCTGCTGGAAATCGACGGTCTTGACCTTGTAATAGTTGGCGAGCACGAAGTTGTGGTAGTCCATCACCTCGGCGAGTTTGGCGGCGAACTCCTGCAGGTAGAAAAGATCGCCCAACCGCACCCCGCGGCGCGCCGCCTTGTCTTCGTACGCCGGCCCGATGCCGCGGCCGGTGGTGCCGATCTTCAACTCGCCGCGCTGGTTCTCGCGCGCGAGATCGAGCGCCGCGTGATACGGCAGAATCAACTGACACGCCGGGCTGATGCGCAGCCGTTCGCGCACCGGCACGCCGTTGCCTTCGAGCTTCGAGATCTCGTTCATCAGGGCGTGCGGCGCCAGCACCACGCCATTGCCGATCAGACACTGCACGTTCGGCCGCAGAATGCCGGACGGAATCAGATGCAGAACCGTCTTCACGCCGTCGATGACGAGCGTGTGTCCGGCGTTGTGGCCGCCTTGAAAGCGCACGACCGCGGCGACGTTCTCGGTGAGCAGATCGACGATCTTGCCTTTGCCCTCGTCACCCCACTGGGTGCCGATCACCACTACGTTGCTACCCATTGCTCATTCCGCCTTCATCGACGTCGTTTCAAGGTCTGCACCCGCCATGCGTTCTTCTGCCACACGAACTCGCGATCGCAATCGTCGGTCGGTGCCTCGCTCTCGTTCAATGCACCGATCACACGCTCGCCGGCCGCGCGCAGGTCGCGAACCGCGCACCATAGCGCGTCGCGTCTCTCGGCCGGCACCCATCTGAGTCCAGGCGCCCATACCGCGGTGCCGGCATTTGCGCCCGACGCTCTCGGCAGCCGCTTCAGATCGACGTCGAACCCGGTGGCAGGCCGCGCGCGTCCGAAGGATACGCCGACACCGTCGTAGCGACCGCCGCGCGCGACGGCGCGACCGAAGTTCTCGCTGTACGCGGCGAACACCGCACCGGTGTGGTAGCCGTATCCGGTCAGTTCGCACAGATCGAACCGCAGCTTCACCTGCTCGCACCGCTGCGCCACCGCGTGCGCCAGCACCTGCAACTCATTGAGCGCTTCGTGCACACCGTCCGGCAGTCCGGCGAACGCCTTGCGCGCACGATCGAGCACGCCGACGTCGCCGAGCAGATCGGGCAGCGCCAGGATCGCCGCTGCAACGCTGCGCGATACCGATCCCGGAACCGATCCGGCGAGCAGTTCTTCGAGGTCGGGTTTCGCTTTGCGCTGCAGCGCCAGAAACAGCGCCTGCTCGCGTGCGCGGTCGAAATCTCCGGCCGCCGCGAGGCTGCGAAAGATTCCGACGTGGCCGAGCTCGATCACCGGCTCGTCGATGCCGGCGCAGTGCAGCGCATCGACCATCAAAGCGACGACTTCCGCATCCGCCTCCGCGTCATTTGCGCCGAACAGCTCCGCGCCCGCGAGCAGCGGCACGCGTGATTCCAGCACGCCGGTCGGGTTCGCATGGACCACGGTGCCGGCATAGCAGAGTCGCCGGGTACCGTCGCCGCGCAAGCTCGCCGCATCGATGCGCGCGGCCTGCGACGTCATGTCGGCGCGAATGCCGAGCATCCGTCCGCTGCGTTGGTCGACCATGCGGAACGTCTGCAGCTCCAGGTCGTTGCCGGAACCGACGAGCAGCGAATCGAGAAACTCGACGAGCGGCGGCTCCACGTACTGATAGCCCCACGCGACGAACAGATCGAGCACGCGCCGGCGCAGCTGCTCGAGCGCCCACGCGTCGGGCGGCAGCACCTCATCGATTCCGTCAGGAAGACGCCACGTATGTCGATTCAAGAGAACCCGTCCTCGGACTTCGAACCCAAGATCAGCGAACGAAGTACAGCAACGTCGTGCCGATCATCATGCTCGTGAAGCCGAGCATTCGGACCGTCAGGTCGTCGACCCGCACGGCCATTTCCGCGACCGACCGCCATCTGCGGGGTGAGAGGAACGGGAGGATGCCCTCGATGACGAGCACCATGCACAGCGCAGCCGCCAGTTCGTTCCACAACATCGCCGCCGTCCGGTGGTCGTTCGCCGCTACTTCTCGCTTTGTTTGAGGTATCTGAAGAACTCGTTCTCCGGATCGAGTACGAGCAGATCCGTCTTGTCTTCGAATACGTTCACGTACGCGTTGACGCTGCGGTAAAACCGGTAGAACTCCGGATCCGAGTTGAACGCGCCCGCGTAGATCGCCGCCGACTTCGCATCGCCGTCGCCGCGGGTCTCTTCCGCTTTCTTGTACGCATCGGCCGCGACCACGACCACCTGCCGGTCGGCATCGCCGCGGATTTCGAGCGCGCGTTCGCGTCCGGTCGCGCGGAATTGCCGCGCCAGAATCTGGCGCTCGGAATTCATCCGATCGTAAACCGCGCTGCTGACTTCCGGCGGCAGGTCGATGCGTTTCACGCGCACGTCGAGCACTTCGACGCCCACGTCGCGCCGCATGAACTTGTCGAGCGACTCGGTCAGTTCCTTCATCAATTCGTCGCGCGCGCCGGAGATCACTTCGTGCATCGTGCGGCGGCTGATCTGGTTGCGCAGCCCTTCGTTCACCCGCTCCGACAACAGCCGTTCCGCCTGCCTCTCGTCGAACGACGTCGCGGTATAGAAGGTGGATACGTCGGCGACGCGCCACTTCACGAACGAATCGACGATCAGCGGCTTCTTCTCCAGCGTGTAGTAGCGCTCGGCCTGCGAGTCGAGCGTCAGCACGCGGGCGTCGGTTATTTTCACGCTGTCGGCGATCGGCCATTTGAAATGCAGGCCTGGCTGCACGTTGGAGCTCTGTACCGCGCCGAAGCGCAGCAGGACCGCGCGTTCGGTCTGCTTCACTTCGAACACGCCGTCGAGCGCGAGCAGCAGCACGAGCACGACGATGACGAAGAACACGAGGTTTCTCATGGTGCGCTCCCTTAGCGGCTGGTTCGCCGCGTCGCTGCGCGGTCGTTAGGAGCGACGACGGTCGGCGTATTCGCCGCGTCGGTTGCCGGAGGCGTAGCGGTCGTGGTCTGCTGCATCAGGCGATCGAGCGGCAGGTACAACATGTTGTTGGCGCCTTTCACGTCGACGAGGATCTTCGTCGTGTGCGACAACACCGTCTCCATCGCGTCTATGTACAGTCGGTCGCGCGTCACCTGCTTCGCGACCTTGTACTCGCCCAGCAGTTTGTTGAACCGTTGCGCTTCGCCTTCTGCGCGTGCCGTCACCTGGTCGCGATACGCCTCGGCCTGCAGGATCTCCTTCTGCGCATCGCCGCGCGCTTCTGGAACGATGCTCTCCCGATACGCGGTCGCTTCGTTGATGACGCGCTGCTGATCTTCTTTGGCGCGCTGCACGTCGTCGAACGCGTCCTGCACCTGCTTCGGCGGCACGCTCTGGTCGATGTTCGCTTTGCTCACCAGAATGCCGGTGCCGTAACGGTTCAGGTACGTCTGCAGCCTCTCTCCCACTTCCACCGCGATCGCGGCGCGACCTTCGGTGATGACGTCGTCCATCTGCGTGCTGCCGACGACGTGCCGCAGCGCACTTTCCGCCGCGTTCTCGAGACTGTTCTCCGGATCGCGCACTTTCGTCGCGAAGTCGATCGGGCTGTCGATCACCCACTGCACCGTCAGCGTGACGTCGACGATGTTCTCGTCCTGCGTCAGCATCAGCGCCTGGTGCTTGATCGAGTTGACACGCGTGACGTTCACGGTCTGCACCGTGTCGATGAAACGCGGATACCAGTGCAGCCCCGGCATGACGACGTCGTTCTTCACCGCGCCGAAGCGGAACACGACACCGCGTTCCTGTTGGTCGATCTGATACAACCCGGAGAGCACGTAGATCACCACGGCAACGACGAGGACGATCAGCAGCGTGCGCGGATTGACCGATGCTGGTCCCGAACCGCCGCCAGAACCGCCGGTTCGGCCGCCGAAGATGCCCGCGAGCTGGCTCTGAAGTTTGCGAAATGCTTCATCCAAATCAGGAGGACCCTGATCCGCGCCCTTCTGGCCCCAGGGGTCTTTGTCTTTACTTCCCCCAGGTTCATTCCATGCCATTCGTATCAGCCTCTAGTTACGGTCCGGGCGAGGGCGAGATTCTATTTACGCCCTGTGACCCTGGCAACAAAACACCGGGTTGCGCCGCGAGGCGCGCGAGCGATTGCGGATTGAGGCGTACGGTCAACTCCATGCCGCCGTCAGCCGACGCCTGTTCGTTCAACACGACACCCTGTTGATACAGCCACGAACGCGTTTTGCCTGCGGCCGGAGAGAGCCGCACGCGCATCGGCGGACTGTCGACGGTCAACCGCTCGGTGATGGCTTCGAGCAACAGATCGATGCCGTTGCCGCGCTTCGCGCTCAACCAGACCGCAACGGGTTCGCCGTGTGCGCCGCGGTCGATGCGGGCGGGCTCGTTCACCACATCGATCTTGTTGTACACCTCGAGCATCGGCCGTTCGTCCGCGCCAATCTCCGCGAGAACGGCGCGCACCTGTTTCGCGCGTTCTTCGTCGTCGCCGTGCATCGACGCGTCGATCACGTGAACGAGCAGATCGGCCTGCGCGACCTCGACCAGCGTCGCTTTGAACGCTTCGACCAGGCTGTGCGGCAGATGCCGGATGAAACCGACGGTGTCGGCCAGCACGACGTCACCCAGGCCGTTGATATCGAGCTTGCGCAACGTCGGATCGAGCGTTGCGAACAGGCGATCCTCCGCGAGCACGTGTGCCTGCGTCATCGAGTTGAACAGCGTCGACTTGCCCGCGTTCGTGTAGCCGACCAGCGCCACTGTCAGCACGTCGGCGCGTTGTCGCGCGCGACGCCCCTGTTCGCGTTGCTTGCGCACTTTCTCGAGACGCTTGTCGATCGCCTTCGCGCGATCGGACAGGATGCGCTGGTCGAGTTCGATCTGCGTTTCGCCAGCACCGCGCAGGCCGATGCCGCCTTTCTGCCGATCGAGGTGGGTCCACCCACGCACCAGGCGCGTCTCCGCGTGCCGCAGCTGCGCGAGCTCTACCTGCAGCTGACCCTCGTGCGTTCGCGCACGCGCGCCGAAGATGTAGAGGATCAATTCGGTGCGCGTCACCACGCGGCACTTCAGTTCCTCTTCGATGTTGCGCTGCTGCGACGGCGTCAGGTCGTGGTCTATCACGACGAGATCGGCCGAATGTTCCGTCAGCAACGCACGCAACTCCTCCAGCTTGCCGGAGCCGACGAACAGGCGTGCATCGGGGCGCTTGCGGCGCGCGATCAGAATCGCGAGCTGTTCTATCTCGGCGGAGCGCACCAGTTCTTCGAACTCGGCGATCTCCTCCTGCTCTTCGAGTTGAGAAAAGCGCACGTGCACGAGTACCGCGCGCTGTCCGGTTTCGGGTCTGTCAAAAAACAATGTCTTTACCGCTCAATGGCGATGCCGCCTCGCGTATCACACTCGAGATACGGCACCGTTGATGTGTTTGGCTTACGTACCGGGCCACGGGCCCGTGTGTGAGGTAGGCGAACTACCGTCGCTACGCGCCGCGCGTGCTACGAGGCGCCTCGTACGTGTCAGGCTTCTGGCGCATCTTCGTCATCTCCGGTCGATGAACTCGGTAGACGGATGTTGCGCGCCGGCACCACGGTCGAGACGGCATGCTTGTAGACCATCTGACTCACCGAATTGCGCAGCAGAATCACGAACTGGTCGAACGATTCGATCTGCCCTTGCAGCTTGATACCGTTCACCAGATAGATCGAAACGGGAACACGCTCTTTTCTCAAGGTGTTCAGATAAGGGTCTTGTAAGGAATGCCCTTTCGACATCACGACCTCCTGTGTCCCTTATTCGACGGGCGCACCCGTTTTTTCATTATCAGGACCGCCGTACTATGCGGTCACCCCGTATAGATTGCAAGATTGGGCCCGCCTCTACTGCGTCGTTCAGCACGGTTTTACCTGACCAGCTGCGCAGCCAAGTGCGTTGTCGCTTAGCCAGCTGACGGGTTGCCGCAACCGCGCGATCGACCATGGTCTCACGGTCGATCTCGCCGCTCAGATGCTGCCAGACCTGCCGATATCCGACGGCGCGCATCGACGGAAATTCCAACGACAGATCGCCTCGCACCATCAGCGCGCGCACTTCGTCGAGCAATCCGCCGTTCAGCATGTCGCCGAAGCGGCGTTCGATGCGGGCGTTCACCACATCGCGAGGCGCCTCGATCGCAAACTCCAGCAGCCGACAACCGAGCGCCTGTGCGACGCCGCCGTTCGGCTGTCGCGCCCAGAATTCCGAGATCGGCCGGCCCGATGTCGCGTACACCTCGAGCGCGCGCAACAGACGTTGCGGATTGTTCGGATGGATCCCGGCGGCAGCGACCGGGTCGATGCGCTGCAGTTCCCGGTGCAACGCGGCCAGACCTTCGCGTTGGGCGCGCCGCTCCAGCTCGGCACGGATCTCCTCGGACGTTTCCGGGAGATC
>DATJGR010000130.1:0-23093 GCA_035494855.1 Pseudomonadales bacterium
TGGGAACGCTCGTCGAAGCTCGTCGCATGGACGCGCGGCCGCGAAGACGCGCTGATTCGCTTCACCGCGCCGGCGAAAGACGCCGGCAATGCGACTTTGAAGCAGGGCCAGCAGATGTGGACGTTCACGCCGAAGCTGAACCGAGTCATCCGTCTGCCGTTCAGCATGATGTCGCAAGGGTGGGCCGGTTCCGACTTTTCGTACAACGACCTCTCACGCACCGACCAGTTGCTGCACGACTACGAGCTGGCGTTGATCGGCGACGAAACGCGCGATGGTCACCGGCAGTACACGGTTGAGGCGGTCCCGCACGACGACGCGCCGGTGGTGTGGGGCAAGGAACAGCTCGTGTTGCGGGACGACTACGTGTTGCTCGGGCAGACGTTCTTCGACCAGGCCATGAAGCCGCTGAAGCGGCTCGAGTCGCGCGAGATCAGGACGATGGGCGGACGCACGTTCGCCACGCGCATGCGGATGGTGCCGCTCGACAAGCCCGATGAATGGACGGAGATCGCGTACGACCAGGCGCAATTCGACATGAAGATCGACGATGGCATGTTCACCGTGTTCGCCTTGCAGTCCGGCCGTACCCAGTGAACGTCGCCGTATCGAGTGTGCCGCGTCCCGGCCACGCGCCGGTGAAGCTGGGGCTGTCTGGCGCGCTCGCGTGGCGCAACCTTTGGCGCAACCGACGTCGGACGCTGCTGTCGGCCGGTGCCATCGCGTTTTCAGTGGCATTGCTGACGTTCGCGATGTCGATGCAGGCCGGCACGTACGGCACGATGGTCGACAATGCCACACAACTGCTTCATGGCCACCTTCAGTTGCAGCGCCGCGGTTATCTCGACGATCCGCGTATCGAGAACGCGCTGCACCCGGCAGCGGATCGCGTGGCGCAGATCCGCGCGATCCCGGGAGTGGTCGCCGCAACGTCGCGCATCGCCGCGTTTGCTCTGGTCTCCGGCTACGACCGCAGCTTTGGGGCGCAGTTGCTCGGCGTCGATCCGGCCGGCGAACGCGCATTGTCGACACTGCCCAACATGCTCTCAGAGGGGCGATACATCGAGAACGGCGCCGAGGCGTATGCAGGGCGCGTGCTGGCGCGCAATCTCGACGTGTCGGTCGGCGGCCAGATCGTCGTGCTCGGCACCGGGCCGAGCGGCGGAGTCGCGGCGCTGGCGGTCACGCTCGTCGGAACGTTCGCGTCCGGTATCGCGGAACTGGATCGGCAGCTGCTGGAGGTTCCGTACGCGGCTGTCGCTGAAGCGTTCGAGATGGACGATTCCGCGCACGCGATCGTGGTCAGAGCCGAGTCGGTGCCGCGCGCCGCTGCGGTTGCACAAGCGCTGCGAAAAGACGCGCGCGCCGATGAGGTGGTGCTCGAATGGCCAGCGCTGTTACCCGATCTGGAGCAGGCCATCATGCTCGATCGTGCGGCCGGCAACGTGATGTTCGGCATACTGGCCGCCATCGTCACGATCGGCGTTCTCAACAGCTTTCTGATGACGGTGTTCGAGCGCACGCGCGAGTTCGGCATGTTGCTGGCGATGGGGATGCGCGCCCGCGCCGTGCTCGTGCTGCTGCAGGCCGAAGCATTGCTGCTTTCCGCAATGGGTTGTGCCGCTGGGGTCGCGATCGGCGTTCCGTTGGTGCTCCTCGTGGGCCGAATCGGCATTCCGGTGGGAGATTCGGGCGCCGCGATGCGCGCGTTCCACATCGCGGACCGACTGCACCCTGCGTTGAGCACGGCGGCGATCGTGCGGAGCGTCGTTCTACTGATGGTGTGCTCGCAACTCGCGGCGCTGTTGCCGGCGCTGCGCGTGTTGCGTATTCAGCCCGTGGAGGCGTTGCGTGCCGCGTGAGAGTGCGACAGCGGGGATCGTGCCGCCGGGAACGCGTGTCCAACGCGCCCGCGGCGTCGGCTTGAATGCGGCGCTGGCGTGGCGAAACCTGTGGCGTAACCGTCTGCGCACCACGCTCACGGCCGGCGGCATCGCGTTTGCGGTGATGTTGATCGTTGCCGCTTATTCGTTGCAGGGCGGCGCGATGGACGCCATGGCCGATCAGGCGACGCAACTGCTCACCGGCCACCTGCAAGTCCAGAATGCCGCGTATGCCGACGATCCGTCGTTGCGCAACCTCGTGACGGACGCCACCGCGGTGGCGCGCGCGCTGCAGAGCATTCCGGGCGTGACGGCGGTTTCCCAACGCGCGATGGGTTTCGCGCTGGTGTCGGTCGGCGAGCGCAGTTACGGCGCGCAGGTGATGGGCATCGACCCGCAGTTGGAACCCGCCGTCTCTTCGCTGGCCACCCTGGTGGTGAAAGGGCGTTACATCGTGGGCCCGGGCGACGCGCTACTCGGGTCGGTGATCGCGCGCAACCTCGGCATCGGCGTGGGCGACGAGTTCGTCCTGCTCGGCAGCAAGCTCGACGGCAGCGTCGCCGCGTTGTCGCTACGCGTGTGCGGCATCGTCGAATCCGGTTCGGCCGAACTCGATCGCGCGCTGGTGCAGATCCAGCTGGCGGCGTTTCAGGAAGAGTTCGGGCTCGGCGATCAGGTGCACATGGTGGTGGCGCGGGTGGCCGATTTCGAGCACGTCGGTGCGGCGTTGCCCCAGGTCGATGCCGCGATCGCGCGGCTGGGGACAGGGAGCGTTGTCCTGCCGTGGCAACGGTTGATGCCCGAGGTTGCGCAGACGATGCAACTGAAACGCGCGAGCAGTCTGGTGATGCTGTCGCTGGTAGCTGTGCTCGTGACGTTCAGCATTTTCAACAGCTTCATGATGACGGTGTTCGAGCGCACGCGGGAGTTCGGCATGCTGCTCGCGATCGGCATGCGGCCGGCCGGCATCATCGGCGTGCTGCAGATCGAGGCGGCGTGGCTGGCCCTGCTCGGTGCGGCCATCGGGCTCGTGATCGGCGGCGCGGTGATGACGGCCACCCATCACGTCGGCATCCCGCTGGGCCAGATGGCCGGCGAACTGGCCCGTCGGTTTCACCTGCCGGACCGGATCTATCCGCCGCTCAACACCAGCGCGATGCTGATCGCGCCGTTGCTGATGCTGCTTGCCACGCAACTGGCCGCCCTGATTCCGGCGCTGCGAATACGCACGCTCGTACCGGTTGCCGCGTTGCGCGTGGGGGCCTGACGGTGCCGCTGCGTCTTCTGCTTCAACTCAGTTGGCGCAATCTGTGGCGGTATCGACGCCGCAATCTGATGCTGTTCACCGCGATCCTCGTCGCGATAGCCGCGTGCGTGCTGCTCGGCAGCCTCATTCGAGGCATGCAGAACGACATGATGAAAGACGCGGTCGAAAACCTGTCCGGCAACCTGAAGGTGCTGGCGCCCGGGTATCGTGAAGACCCATCGATCGAGCGCGCGTTTCCGTTGCACGACGGTTATCGGCCGGACATTCCGGACGACGAGATGATCGGCTGGACGCGCCGCGTGCGCGTGCCCGCGGTAGTCACGTCGGAGCGAGAAACGCGAGGCATTTCGCTGGTGGGCATCGACCCGGCCGAGGAGCGTGCCATTTCGTTCCTGGCGCAGGTCGGCGTTCGCGGCGAGGCGCTCACCGACGGTGGCGACGACCGCATTCTGTTGGGCGCGGAACTGGCGGCGCGCCTCGATACTGCGGTCGGGCGAAGAGTCGTCGTCATGACGCAGGGTGCGGATGGGCGGAACCGCGAGGCCGGCTTTCGCATCGCCGGCTTATACGACGCACCGGGCACCGCGCTGGAAAAGAGCTATGCGTTCACCGGCATCCGCCCCTTGCAGAAGTTGTTGGGAACCAACGACGTAACCGAAGTGTCGGTCCGGCTTCGCGACGATCGATTCAGCGCGTCCGCGAATCGGGCACTGACCACTGAAATGAACGGCCTCGAGGTGTTGAACTGGCGCCAGCTCGATCCGCAAGCGGCAGCGTTCTACGAGATCGCGGACGTCGGCATAACGATCTGGTACGTGATCCTGTTGCTTGCACTGGCCTTCGGGCTCATCAACTCGCTGATCACGGCGGTGCTCGAACGGGTGCGCGAGTTCGGCATGCTGCGCGCGCTCGGCATGAGGCCGCGCGTGATCGTCGCGCAGGTGGTGATCGAATCGGTATTGATCGTCGCCTTCGCGCTGGCGGGCGGCATCGTGGTGGGTCTCGGACTGGTTGCGCTCTTTGCCGACGGCATCGATCTGTCTAACTACGCCGCTGGAGCCGAACTCGCCGGCATGCGCAGCAGGCTCGTGCCGCATCTGGTGATGCGCGACGTGATTTCGCTGGCTGTGCTCGCGTTTGCGCTGGCGGTGCTGGCGAGCGCCTATCCGGCCTGGCGCGCGGTACGCATCAAGCCGCTCGATGCACTGAGGAGATGATGGGATGAACCCTGACCTGGTCGTTAGATGTCGCAATCTCGGCCGAACGTACGACGACGAGGCAATTCCGGTGCACGCGCTGCGCGGTGTCGATCTCGACGTTGCACCGGGCGAGTTCGTCAGCCTCGCGGGTCCGTCTGGGTCGGGTAAGTCGACGCTGCTCAATCTCATCGGTGGACTCGACCGGCCGAGCAGCGGCGAGGTGACCGTGGACGGGGTTGCGCTGGCCGGACTCAGCGAGGCGCAACTCGCCGACCTGCGCCTGACCAAGATCGGTTTCGTGTTCCAGGCATACAACCTGATTCCGGTGCTGTCGGCGCGCGAGAACGTCGAGTTCATCATGCAGCTCCAGGGCGTGGTGCCGGCCGAGCGGCGCGAACGCGCGCTCGAGATACTGGCATCGCTCGGGATGGCGGAGCTCGCCGATCGGCGTCCCGGAGAAATGTCCGGCGGCCAGCAGCAGCGCGTCGCCGTCGCGCGCGCCATCGTCACCCGTCCGGCGTTGCTTCTGGCGGACGAGCCGAGCGCGAACCTCGATTCCGAAACGACGAGAGGCCTGCTCGAACTGCTGAAACGCATCAATCAGGAGCGGCACGTCACGATCGTTACCGCCACGCACGATCCGATGGTGATGAGCTACGCGCGCAGACGAGTACAACTGTTGGACGGCCGCATCGCGTCGGACCAGAGGGTGTCCGCCGAGACCGCATGAAGGCGCTCATAGCCCCGCTGCTGTGCGTCGGCATGCTCCACGCCGGTTCCGCTTTCGCCTGGGACCTCGACGCGCGAGCACGCGTTTTCGGTAACGCGGAGCTGCTGTCCGAGGACGATCTGCAACGCGTGGTGGACGGCACACCCGTGTACGAGGCGAGCGCCGATCTGCGACTGATGTTTCGCGACGAATACGCAGGGTGGCACCTGAACGCTGCGCTGATCACGCTGTACGAAGTCGGCGACCAGTTCGCGTTCATCAGCAATCCGCAGGACACGCTCGACCAGACGCCGCGCAACGATCGGCTGCGGTACATGGACCTGACGTGGACACTCGAGGACGGTCCGCGCCACGAGAACATCCAGCGCTTCGATCGCCTCGCCGTGGAATACCGCGCCGAACACTGGGGCGTGACGGTCGGCCGCGATGCGGTCAGCTGGGGCAGCGGCATCGTCTTCCAGCCGCTCGACATCTTTGCGCCGTTTGCACCAACGACCGTCGATCGCGACTACAAGCCGGGCGAGGATCTGGTGAAGATCGACGGCGTCACCGAGCACGGCAGCGACTGGCAGCTGCTCGGAGTTTTCAGGAGAAACCTGCAGGGCGATCGGACCGGGTCGGTCGATTCGTTCGGCGGCAAGTGGCACAGCCTGCTCGGAAGCTACGAGGTGGAACTGCTGGGCGCAAAGCACTATCGGGATCACGTCGCCGGTGTCAGCGTGAAGCGCGCGCTTGCCGGCGCGGTGTTGCGCACCGACTGGCTGTTCACCAACCTCGACGACGGTGGGTACAAAACGTCGGGCGCGGTGAATCTCGACTACAGCTTCGTATGGCGCGACCGCAACTGGTACGTGTTCGGCGAGTATTTTCACAACGGCTTCGGCACCAACACGCAGCCGGTTGATCTCACCAAATTGCCCAAGGCGCTCAGCGCCCGACTGCTGCGCGGCGAGCTGTTCACGCTGATGCAGGATTACTCGGCGTTGGGCGCGCGCGTCGAGTGGCATCCACTGGTGACGCAAAGCATCACGTTGATCACCAACCTGCACGACGGCTCGAACCTGGTGCAGACGCAACTCGCATACGAGCCGACCGACGCGCAGCATCTCGATATCGGCTACGTGCGGAACCTCGGCGGAACGGGCGAAGAGTACGGTGAAATCGAACTACCGCCGCCGGCCGGCGATCTCACGACCGGCGGCGGCTCGCAGTGGTACCTGCGCTGGACGTATTACTGGTGACGAACACCACGATGGCTTTCGTCAGCTGTCCCACGCAACCGGAAGACGCTGGTAGCCTCGAAACGGCGCTTCGGGCGGGTTTGGAACGGCAACGCCGTCTGCGCGCAGATTGACGAATCGCGCGGCGAACTCGGCCAGTGCTTCGACCAGTTCGAGGCGCGCGAGGCTCGCGCCGAGGCAGTAGTGCAGTCCGCCACCGAATGTCGACACTGTCCAGGCGGTGGGTGCTTCGCGGGTGATGTCGAATCGCGCAGCGCCGGGCAGCACGGACTCGTCGTGATTCGCCGCCAACGACGACAGCAACAGATACGTTCCTGCGGGAATCACCACACCGTCGATCTCGATGTCCTCCAGCGGCACGCGTGGAGCGACGACGGCCGTAGGCTGCCAACGGATTGCCTCTTCGACCGCGTTCGGCACCAGGTCGAGTCGCGACCGCAACAGGTTCCACTGATCGGGATGTTCGATGAAGGTCTGCAGCATGCAGGCGAGCTGATTGCGCGTAGTGTCGGTGCCGGCGACGAGCAGACCCGAGACCGTCGCTTTGAGCTCGTCGCTCGACAAGCGATCACCCGCTTCTTCGGCTGCGATCAGGCGACCCAGTAAATCATTGGTTGGCGCGGCGCGACGACGCTCGATCTGCGCATCGACGTAGGCGTCGAGTTCCTCCAGGGCCGTTTCGATTTCGCGCAGGTGCGTGCCGGCGTCGAGGCGCTCCACCTTGGTGATTGCGCCTGCCCAACGACTCATATCGGCCGCGCTCTCTCGCTCCACTCCGAGCAGTGAGCAGATGACGGGAACGGGAAACGGATCCGTGAATTGTTCGACTGCATCGCAACGTCCCGAATCGAATACGACATCGACGAGTTTGCGGATCACGGAGCGCACATATGGTCGCAGGGCTGCGACGGCATTCGATGTGAATGCTCGGGCGATGAGGCGTCGCAGTCGGTGGTGGTCCGCACCGTCCATGAACAGCAGCTGTCGCTCTGTCCAACGCCACGCACGGCTGTCTTCGGGGATGCCACCCATCCGTGCGAGATCCATGCCGATGCCGCGCAGACGTTTGTCGCGCATCAAATTCGCCACCGCTGAATGGCGAACCACCCAAGGCGGAGCACCGCTGATGTTTGCGACGGCGCCCGCCGCGCGCGCCACGCGCAACTGGTCGCGGAATTCCGCGGGCGTCTTGCTGGTGAAAGTGATCGCGGTGAGTTCGTCGTAGCGTTTCATCGAACTCCCAACGACATCGAGATGCCGGTAGTGCGCGTGGTCAATCGATTGGAATCGACTTGCCCGCGGCTTTCACGGCCGCATCGTGCGTTTTGCGCGCTTCGATGAGCTGCGGCACATAGCGATCGAGTTCGTCGAGCGTCCACGTACCTTTGCGTTTCGAGAACGACTTGATGATGGCCGGCTGCTGCATGATGCCGATGCCGCCGCGACCGGTGTGGAAAATCTGATTCGATACGCTGCCCGCACCTTCGGTTGCGAGCCACGCGACGATGGGCGCGATGTGCTGTGGTCCACCGGCCTCGAGTTCCGCGCTCGCCACCTTCTCGCCGCGGGCTTCGCGCAGCGGAATCGTCATGCGCGTGAGCGCGCCGGGAGAAATCGTGTTCACAGTGCAGCCGTACTTCGCGAGTTCGAGCGCGAGCACGCGCGTGAATCCCGCGATGCCGGCTTTCGCCGCGCCATAGTTCGCCTGACCGAAATTGCCGAACAGTCCGGACGTGCTGGAGAAATTCACGATCCGGCAGTTGGTGCGGTTCTGCTCGCGAATGTACTTCGCGAACGGTCGCGAGCAGCAGTAGTGGCCTCTGAGATGCACGGCCATCACGGCATCCCAGTCCGACTCCTCCATGTTGAAGATCGTCTTGTCGCGCAGGATGCCGGCGTTGTTGACGAGAACGTCCATGCCGCCGAACGCGTCGAGCGCAGTCTGAAGCAGCGATTCGCCGCCTTTCACATCGGTGACGGACTGCGTGTTCGAGACCGCTTCGCCGCCGGCGGCGCGGATCTCGGCCACCACCTCGTCGGCGATCTTGCCGGTGCCGGTGCCGTCGGTGTTGCCGCCGAGATCGTTGACCACGACCTTCGCGCCTTCGCGCGCCATCAGCTTCGCGATTTCGGCGCCGATTCCTCGACCGGCACCGGTGATCACCGCGATTCGACCGTCGAGCCTGCCCATGCTCCCTCCCAGTCGTTTGCCCCCGCGTTCAGCGCCCCTGCGCTAAGCGCCTCCGCGTTCAGCTCAACCGCTTACCAGACGTCGGTACGCGGCGGATCCTTGTCCGGGTATTTGCCCAGTTCCATCCGCGCGACGGTGCGGCGATGCACCTCGTCCGGACCGTCTGCCAGGCGCAGCGTGCGCATGCCCGCGTACATTCTCGCGAGCGGGAACACCTGCGATACGCCCGCTCCGCCGTGCATCTGAATCGCGTCGTCGATCACCTGCAGCGCGATCTTCGGCACCGCAACCTTGATCTGCGCGATTTCGCTGCGCGCAACCTTGTTGCCGACAGTGTCCATCATCCACGCCGCTTTCAGCGTGAGCAGCCGCGCCATTTCGATGTTGATGCGCGCGTCGGCGATCTTGTCGAGGTTGCCGCCCAGTTCCGACAGCGGCTTACCGAATGCCACGCGCGATACGGAGCGGCGGCACATCAGTTCCAGCGCGCGTTCGGCCACGCCGATCGATCGCATGCAGTGGTGGATGCGGCCCGGTCCGAGACGGCCCTGCGCGATTTCGAAACCGCGACCGGACCCGAGCAGGATGTTCTCCTTCGGAACGCGGACGTTGTTGAAGCGTACGTGGCCGTGGCCGTGCGGCGCGTCATCGTAGCCGAACACGGTCTGCATCTTGATGATTTCGATGCCTTTCGCGTCGCGCGGAACGAGGATCTGCGACTGGCGCGAATGCCGCGCTGCGTCCGGTTCGGTGACGCACATGACGATCAGCACTTTGCATCGCGGGTCGCCGATGCCGGAGGACCACCACTTCTCGCCGTTCAGCACCCATTCGTCGCCGTCGAGTCGCGCCTCGAGAGAAATGTTGGTGGCATCCGACGAAGCAACGAGCGGTTCGGTCATGCAGAACGCGGAACGAATTTCGCCGTTCAGCAGCGGCTTCAGCCAGCGCTCTTTGTGCTCGTCGCTGCCGTAGCGCTCGATCACTTCCATGTTGCCGGTGTCGGGCGCCGCGCAGTTGAATACCTCAGACGACATCGGGTACGCGCCCATGATCTCGGCGAGGTGCGAATAGTCGAGGTTGTTGAGCCCGGCGCCGCGTTCGGAATGCGGCAGAAAGAAGTTCCACAGCCCGCGCTTCTTCGCGCGCTCCTTCAGTTCTTCCATGATCGGCGCGGGTTCCCAGCGATCGCCTGCGTTGATCTGTTCGGTGAACACGCGCTCGTTGGGAACGATGTTCTTGTCGATGAAATCGAGAATGTCGTTTCGGAGCGGCTTGACGCGCTCGGAGATACCAAGGTCCATGTGTCTTCCCCCAGTGTTTTAGTTCGAATGCAACGTGCGACGCGCGTTAGATCTTTCGAATGATCGCGCGACACTTGTCATCGCGAGAGGGGATCGATACTAATACAGGCGAACTGGCTCTGCTACGAGGTTGTGCGCGTGAATCACTACGGACAAGCCACACTTGCGCTGATCGCGGATGTGTATAGCGAAGGCGCGGATCACGTGGCTGCCCTGATTCGACATTCGGCGCGCGAGTTCGAACCCGGACGTCACGATCTGCTGAATCCGCTCACTGACGAGGGCCGCATCTTCGCCGAAGATTTCGGTAAGGCGTTGCCGAAGAATCTGCTGGTGCGCGGCTATGCGAGCCCGGCAGAACGCTGTGTCGAAACGGTTCAGCTCATTCTGAAGGGCCACGGCGGCGACGGTGGCCGCGTGACGCGCCACCGGCCGATCGAAGCACTCGGCGTGTTCTACGTGCTCGATCAGATGCGGATGTATCGCGCGATGACGGCTGCAGAGGGACAGGTCGCGTTTCTCGCACAATGGTTTGCAGGTGCCGTACCGCCCGACGTGATGATGCCGGCCGATCTCGCGGCGAAACTCGTCAGCCGCGTGGTGGCATCGAAGCTCGAAGCGCCGCTCGAACGACCGCAGCTCGACGTGTGTGTATCGCACGACATGTCGCTGTACCTGGTGCGCGACCGGCTGTTGGGATTGGGTGTGGAAACGTCCGGCGCGGTCGACTTTCTCGACGGCGTGGTGTTCTACGAACGCGGGCAGCAGTTGTGGATGCGCGGCCTGCGCGGCGATGCGCGAGCGGTGGAACTCGCGATCTGAGGGGATCGATCAGCAACGAGGGGGATGCGATGGGGCAGGGGAACGGAGTGAGCGGTTCGCGGGCCGACGCGCTGGAACAGGCGGCGCTGCACGGCATGGTGGTGGCGCACGTGGCGTCGCGATTTCCCAACAAGCTTGCGGTGGCGTCACCGTTCGGCAGCCGGACGTTCGCCGAACTCAATGCGCGGGTAAACCAGTTGGCGCGCCTGCTGCGCGCAAACGGCGTCGGCGCCGGCGACTCGATGGCGCTCGTATCGCGCAATCGACCCGCGTTCGTCGAGGCCTATCTCGCCGCGCTGCGAACCGGCATCCGCTTCACGCCGGTCAACTTTCATCTGACCGCCGAGGAAGTGGGCTACGTGGTGGATGACTGCGAAGCGAGCGTGGTGATCTACGACGGCACGCTGCCGACGGCTTCGGACTCACTGCGCTATGCGCCGCGCGCACGGCTCAGACTGATCGTCGACGGGGCGGTGGAAGGTTTCACCGATTACGAAGACGCGATCGCGCCGTACGTCGGCGACGACATCGACGACCCGGTGCGCGGTACCCAGATGTTGTACACCTCCGGCACCACCGGACGGCCGAAGGGCGTCTACCGCCGTCAGCAACCAGTGGTGCGCAGCGCCTCGCAGGTGGCCGCCGCGTGGAACCTGGAAACCGACGTGTGCCTGTGCACCGGTCCTGCGTATCACGCGGCACCGCTGGCGTTCAACGTCGCCGCGCCCCTCAGCGTGGGTGTCGGGGTGGTGTTCATGGACAAATGGGATGCGGAAGAGACATTGCGGCTCGTCGCGCAACACCGCGTCACGCATACGCACATGGTCGCGACCATGTTTCATCGCCTGCTGCAGCTGACCGACGACGTGAGGAGCGGTTACGACCTGTCGAGCCTGCGCTTCGTGCTGCACGGCGCTGCGCCGACGCCGGTGCACGAGAAGCGCGCCATGATCGAGTGGTTGGGGCCGGTGATATACGAGTACTACGCCGCGACAGAGGGCGGCGGCAACTATTTCGTCACCGCAGAAGAGTGGATGCGCAAACCCGGCACCGTGGGGAGATCGCCCACTCCGGAGCTCACGCGGATTCTCGACGACGACGGCAACGAGGTGGCGCAAGGCCAGTCCGGTACGCTGTATTTCAAGGCGCCCGACGTCGGCCGATTCGAATACTTCAAGGCACCCGAGAAAACTTCGCAGAGCTATCGCGGCGACTGGTTCACCCTCGGCGACATGGGCTATCTCGACGCCGACGGTTATCTGTTTCTCAACGGCCGCAACGCCGAAACGATCATCTCCGGAGGCGTGAACATCTATCCGCAGGAGATCGATGCGGAACTGCTGAAGCATCCGGCGGTGGTCGACGTGTGCACCGTCGGTGTGCCGAACGACGAGTGGGGCGAAGAGGTGAAGAGCGTCGTGCAGCTCGAAGACGGCCGAGTGGGAACTCCGGAACTCGCCGCCGAACTGATCGCGTTCGCGCGCTCGCGTCTGCCGGGATTCAAAACGCCGCGGTCGATCGATTTCGTGAGCGACCTGCCGCGTCTGCCGAGCGGCAAGATCCAGCGCCGCCACGTGCGCGCGCCGTATTGGGCCGGCCGCGCTCGGCAGATCTAGCGACGCACCGCCCAATCGCCGCGCACGAGTTCGACGAACGGCTTCCACATCTCGGAGATCGAGCCGGTCGCGCGGCGACTCTCGCTGGAAATCACCTGGACCGTGCGCGTCAGGCCGTCGGCGATGTGCGTCGCTCTGCGGTTCCAGTGTTCGAAACCGAGTCGCGCGAGATCGAGCGGCGACCGCGCTTCCATTAGCGCTTTCAGGGTGTCGCGATGATCGGTGAAGAAGCTGCGGATCTGTTCGTTGTGGATTTCGCCGATCTGCGAAAGGGCCGCCAGCACACCGCTGACGTTTTCGATGGTTTCCTCGGTGGCGATGAATTCGGCGGCCACCACTTCCTCTTCGACCGTTCGCACCTTTCGGTTCACGTCGTCCGCCGGTTTGTTGGTTTCCTTCACCAGCGCGCGCACGTCGCGCTCGAGCGCTGCGAGATCTTCGTTCAGAGATTGGATCGACACGGTACACCACGATTCGATGGGCGAGTCGCGAGTCTACAAGAGACGCCGTGCAGGATCATTGCGGGGAAGTACTGGGCAACCGCGCGGCATCTTCGGTAGGGTGGAGCGAGTTGCAGTCGGCGGGGGAGGGTGGTCATCCTTGACCATCGAAAGATGTCCCTGTCCAAACGAAGCTTAGTGGTGAACACGGTCGTCGAATAGGAGGGAGCATGAGCGAAGGTCTTTATTCACCCAAGGTGAAGCCGGATGGTTCCTACGAAACGCTTTCGGTGGTCAAGGAAGGCGCCATCGACTGGCTTACGCTGAATCGACCTTCCGCGCTGAACGCCATGAGTCGCACGATGATGCTGGAACTGCAGCATTACTTCGGCGAGCTCTACACCGACCACTCGGTCAGGGTGGTGGTGCTCACAGGGGCGGGCCGCGGATTCTGTGCCGGCCTCGATCTGAAGGAAGACCGCGTCGACGGCGAGTCAGGCCCGGTTGCGGGGTTGCGCGTGCAACGGCGCGTCAGCGAGATCGTGATGCGCATGCGCCGTGCGCCACAGCCGATCATCGCTCTGATCAACGGGCCGGCGAGCGGCGGCGGCTTTGCGTTGGCGCTGGCTTCGGACATCCGCATAGCAGCGCCGGCGGCGCGGATGAATGCGGCGTTCATCCGCATCGGACTCACCGCCTGCGACGTCGGCGTGTCGTACTTCCTGCCGCGGCTGGTTGGTTCTGCGCTGGCGTCCGAACTGCTGCTGACCGGCCGTTTCATCGATGCCGAGCGCGCGCACCGTGTCGGTTTGATTTCGCAGGTTGTCGCGCAGGAGGAATTGGCCGCCGCCGGCCGCGCGATGGCGCACGAGATTCTCGGCAACTCGCCTGTCGGCGTTCGGTTGACGAAGGAATGTCTCAACATGAGCGTCGATGCAGGCAGTCTGGAGGCCGTCATCGCAATGGAGGATCGGCAGCAGATTCTGGTCGCGCAGACGGGCGACATGCGCGAAGGCGTCGGTGCGTTTCTCGAAAAACGCAACCCGGATTATCGGGACGCCTAACGGGAGCATCAGGGGGCGGGGCCGGTAACCAGCGGGAGTGCCGGGTCTCTCACCCAGTCCGACATCGATCCGTCGTACACGGCGACGTTGTCGTAGCCGATCAGCTTCAGCGCGAACGCATCGACGGTGGCGGATATACCACCGCCGCAGTACGTGATGATGCGATTGGCGGTGCGGGCGCCCACGTTTTCGACGGCCACCGCTATTTCATCGGCACTGCGGAACGATTGGCCGTCGAGGATGGAGCCGTAGTACAGGTTCTTGCTGCCCGGAATGTGTCCGGGCCGGCCGTAGTTCGTTTTCGACGTGCCGGCGTATACGTCCGGCGACAGCGCGTTGATCGTGCACACGGCGCCGTCGCCGACTGCGGCGAGCACTTCCTCGCGCGTTGCCCACAAGCCGGGTTGCGGCACTACCGTCATGTTGCTGGTGGGATACGGGGTCGGGTTGTTGTCGATCGGAAGGCCGGCGGCGATCCAGCCGGTGTAGCCCCCGTCGAGCAGCGTCACGTTCTTGTGACCCGCCCAGTGCAGCATCCACCACAACCGCGTCGCCCACATGATGTGCGTGGTGCTGTACAGCACCACCAGACTGTCTTCGGCGACGCCGTACTTGCGGAATTCGTCCTGCAGCTGCTGCGCGCCGGGCAGGGTGAATGCGAGCGGGCTCGATGCGTCGGACATGCCGCGCGTGAGGTCGAGCAGGCCGGCGGTCGGGATATGTCCCTTCAGATAGTTGTCGCGACCGCTCTCTACGCGATAGCGCGGTGGATCGGGGTGCAGATACACCGTGGTGTCGAAGATGCGCAGGCGTTTGTCGCGCCGTTCGATTCCATCGAGCACGTCTTCTGCGGACGTCAGATATTCCGGGTGGCTGTAGTTCATGGAGAAGCTCCGGTCGAGCGACGGATTAAACACCAGTCGCGAGCGCCTTGCGTACCTCGCGACCCCAATTGGCGGGTGAGACCTTGACGAGGTTCACCGCGTCGCAGTCGTTGAACGCAGCGAACTCGCGCGCGGACTTTGCGAATTCCGCGGCGAACCGGTCCCGGTCCGGGATGTCGCGTTCGATGTGCAGAAGCAGGAGGTCGAGCCGCCGCTCCTTGCGCTGTGCCTTGCAGTCCACACGACCGACGAAGCGGTCGCGGTACAGAATCGGCAGGCAGAAATAACCAAAGCGGCGCTTCGGCGCCGGCACATAGCATTCGATCTGGTAGTCGAACTCGTGCAGCGCCACGTTGCGATCGCGCTGAATCACTGCGTTGTCGAACGGCGACAGCAGCCGCACGCGCGCTGGCATGCGAGGTGCCGCTCGGTCGAGCAATTCGGGGCGCGCGTAATATTCGCTGCGACCCTCTCTGATCCTGACCAGTTTGCCTTCGCAGACGTCTGCGTCGAGTCGCGCGCGTAGGGCGGTTCGAATCGACGACCCGCGACGCAGGTACGTCACTTCCTTCGGAATCGCGAATCCGTGCGCCCGCAGCGCCGTGTCGAGCAGATACCCGGCGAGTTCGTCGAGGGTGGGCGTGGAGGTGTCTACATCCGACGGCAACACGCGTTCGGGCAGGTCGTAGATCTTCTGAAAGCCTTCGCGCCCCGCGGTCATCAGATCACCCTGCATGAACAGCTGTTCGAGTGCGCGCTTCGCCGGTTTCCAGTCCCACCACCCCTGATTGCGACCCTTGGGGGTCTCGAAGTCACGTGCCATTAAGGGACCTTCGTCGCGAATCCGATCGAGCACCGCGCGCATCAGCTTTCGGTCTTTTGCGAACCAGTGGCGCTCGCCGCTCTTCAGCGCATGCATACGCGGCAGCGCATAGCGATAGTCGCGCATCGGCAGAAATGAAGCCGCGTGGAACCAGTATTCGAAGGCGCGACCATCTCTAACGAGCCGGTCGAGGTGCGAGGGGTTGTAGTTGGGTACGCGGTTCCAGAACGTGTGGTGATGCGCGCGCGCAACGATCGAGATCGTGTCGATCTGCACGTAGCCGAGCTGCTCGAGCGCCCGGTGCGTTGCGTCGACGCCTCTACCGAACGGTTCGGCGCGCGTCAGACCTTGCGCATCGAGCGCGATGCGACGCAACGAGTTGCCGGTCGACGTAGCCATCCGTCAGAATCGCTGCCTTTTCCAGGGATCGGGGATCCGCATGTATAGCACAGCCCGTTGGCTGTTCGGGCTCGTCGTTGCCATCGCATTTCAGGTGACCTCCGTTGCGTGGGCAGCCAGCCCTGAAGCGGTGCATGGCCAGCACGGCATGGTTGCATCGCGGTCCGCACTCGCGTCGCAGGTCGGTGCCGACATCATGCGCGGCGGCGGCAACGCCATCGATGCAGCGGTTGCGACGGGATTCGCGCTGGCAGTCACGTATCCGGACGCCGGCAATCTCGGCGGTGGTGGGTTCATGGTGATTCGTCTAGCCGATGGCCGCGTGGTGACGAACGATCATCGCGAGCGCGCGCCGGCCGGAGCACAACGCGACATGTATCTCGATGCGTCCGGCAACGTAGTCGCGGGTCGTTCTACACAGACGCATCTCGCGGCCGGTGTGCCGGGCAGCGTCGCAGGCATGCTCGATGTGCTGGAGAAATACGGCACGCTGCCGCGCAAGACGATCATGGCGCCCGCGATTCGATTGGCAAGCGATGGCTTCGTATTGAACGGCGACCTCGCAGAACAGTTCGGCGAAGCGGCAGAGGAATTCTCGAAACACGCGGGCAGCGCGCGCGTATTCCTGAAGAAGGACGGCGGAAGATACCGTCCAGGAGACAGATTCAAACAGCCGGAGCTCGCCAGGACGCTGGAGTTGATCGCGGCGAAGGGGAAGGACGGTTTCTACACGGGCAAGACGGCGGACCTGATCGTCGCGGAGATGAAACGCGGCGGCGGCTTGATTTCCGCCGCCGACCTCGCCGACTACAAGTCGGTGTGGCGCGAACCGATCAAAGGCCAGTATCGGGGTTATCAGATCTATTCGATGGCGCCGCCGTCGTCCGGCGGAGTTCTGCTGGTGCAGATGCTGAACATGCTTGAGCCGTTCGACATCAAGGCATCTGGCTACGGTTCGGCGGCGACGATTCACCTCATGGTCGAAGCGGAACGTCGCGCTTACGCTGACCGCGCCGAGTATCTCGGCGATCCGGATTTCTATCCGGTGCCGATCGCGAAGCTGACCGACAAACGCTACGCGGTTCAGCGCTTCTCCGACTTCGACGCAACGCGCGCGACGCTGTCGACCAGCGTAGGCCCGGGACTCGCGCGCGAGGAAAGCCCGCAAACGACGCATTTCTCGGTGATGGATGCGGCCGGCAACGCCGTGGCGTGCACCACCACGTTGAACCTGTCGTTCGGCTCGAAGATCGTCGTAGAAGGCGCCGGATTCCTGTTGAACAACGAAATGGACGACTTCTCGGCGCGCGCGAACACACCGAACTCGTATGGGCTGATCGGACGCGTGGCCAATTCGATCGAGCCTAACAAGCGCATGCTATCGTCGATGACGCCGACCATCGTGGTCGACTCGGAAGGACGTACGCGGCTCGTGACCGGATCGCCGGGCGGCAGCACCATCATCACCACCGTACTGCAGATCGTGATCAACGTGATCGATCACGGCATGGACGTGTCGGACGCCGTCGGCGCGCCGCGCTTCCACCATCAGTGGATGCCGGATCGCGTCGTTTACGAGCCCTGGGGCATTTCGCCGGATACGCTGAAGATCCTGCAGAGCCGCGGCCATACGTTCGTACCGCTGCCGTGGGGTCGCGGCATCGGCGACGCCAATACGGTGATGCGTTCCGGCGACGATCTGCTCGGCATGAGCGATCCGCGCAACCGCGGCGGTGCCGCAGGATACTGAAGCATGGACAAGGAATTCTGGCTGGAGCGCTGGCGTACCCATCAGATCGGCTTCCACCAGGCCGACTACAACGCGCGGCTGTTGCAGTTCTGGCCGGCCCTCGGCCTTCGAAACGACGCAAAGGCATTCGTACCGTTGTGCGGCAAGAGCCGTGACATGTGGTGGCTCGCGCAGCGGGGGCATCCGGTGCTGGGCATCGAACTGTCGCAGACCGCCGTCGAAGCGTTCTTCACCGAGGCGAATGCGCCTTGTCAACGTCGTCAGTCGGGCGTGTTCCAGGCCTTCGAAGGAAACGGCGTCAGCATTCTCTGCGGCGATTTCTTCGACCTGACGCCGCTCGATCTGTCGGATGTGGCGGGCGTATTCGATCGCGGTTCGCTCGTGGCGCTGCCGCAGGAGATGCGACGTCGCTACGCGGAGCATCTGCTGACGGTGCTCCCTCTTGGCGCACAGATTCTTCTGCTGACGATCGAATACGATCAGAACGTCGCGTCGGGGCCGCCGTTTGCGGTACCGGCGAACGAAGTGACGGCGTTGTTCAGCGGCCGCTGCGCGATCGAGCTGCTGGAGCGCTCAGCTGCAGAACCCGCACCGCCGCGGTTCCAGGGGCAGGGAATCCGAACCGCTGCCGAAAGCACGTACCGGGTCATCAAGGAGCGCTGACGTGCCGATGGCCGCGGTCAACGGTATCTCGCTGTGCTACGAGACGCAGGGTGCGCGCACGTCGCCAACAATCGTATTGATCCGCGGCCTCGGAACACAGTTGATCGAGTGGCCGGAGGCCTTGCTGGTGGGATTCGTGCGCCGCGGATTGCGCGTGGTCGTGTTCGACAACCGCGACGCGGGTCTCTCTACCGAGATGACCGACACGTATTCGCTCGCCGACATGGCCGGCGACGTCGTCGGACTGATGGATCACCTGCAGGTGGAGCGAGCGCACATCTTCGGCATCTCGATGGGCGGGATGATCGCCCAGCATGTGGCGATCGGTCACGCCGCGCGGGTCGTTTCGCTGATCTCGGTGATGTCGAGCACAGGCAACCCGGATCTGCCGCAACCCTCACCCGAAATGCGCGCGCGCCTGGTCGAGAACGCGCATTCGCGCGAAGCGTTGATCGAATTGAACGCGAAGAATCGCGCGGTGTTCGGCAGCCCTGCTTATCACGAAACGCTCGACGTACGCCTTGCGGCGGCGCGACGCGCGCATGAACGCAGTTTCCGCCCCGCCGGCGTCGCACGACAGATGCGCGCCGTGATCGCGGACGGCAGCCGCGTGGCGCGATTGCATGCGTTGAAGGTTCCCACCCTGGTGATCCACGGCGCCGACGACCCGCTGATACCAGTCGCCGCCGGTCGCGATACGGCAGCAGTCGTTCCAGGGGCGCGCCTCGAGGTCATCGCGGGGATGGGGCACGACATTCCCGAAGCGCTGGCGCCGCGCATCGTCGAAATCGTGATCGATTTCATCCGGCGCTGAGCGGATCTGCTCAGAGGCGCATCTTGGCGTAGTCGACCGCGAGCCACTGTTCCGGGCGAATGCGCACGATCACGCTTGCTTCGGCGTCGCCCGCGTCGGTGTATTGATCGCCGAGTTTCTTGCCGAGGTAACGATGCGCCATGGGGCGCCCGTACTTCTCCCGATCGGACGGCGCGATCGACATCACCGGTCCTTCGATGCTGACGTACTTGTAAGGGGGCGTTTCGGTTTGCGCACACAGGCTGACACGGACGCCCTGTCTCAGCAGTTTGCCCTTGCGCGAGGTCGGACCTGTCAGAAACCACAGGTCGCCGCCGGGCTTGTAGTCGTACCACACCGGAACGGTCAGCGGGCCGTGTGACGGATCGGGTATCGCGAGTACCCCAACGTGCAGTCCGGCGAGAAACAGTTCCTTTTCCTGTTGAGTCATCTTCGTCACGAAACGGGCTCCTTCCAAAAGACGCCGTTGAGTGGGGATCGAAGCGTTGTTTTTCAATCCCTTTGATTTTGCTGGCCATCCCCCATTGATGTGTGCGTGCCGGAATCATGGTGATTCCGAATCAGACAAGATCGTGGAGGTTTGGAACATGAGCATTGTACGTTGGAATCCGTCGCGGGAACTCGATCAGTTCTTCAACCGCTTCGTGGACCAGGGCTTCAATGGCTGGGGCGAGAACATCGCGACCAGCGATTGGAATCCGGCGGTCGACATCCGCGAAACGGACGAGGATTACCAGATCGATCTCGAAGTGCCGGCAGTGCAGCCGTCGGACGTGAAGGTCACATTCAAGGACGGCGTGCTCGCCGTCAGCGGCGAACGCAAATACGAAAAGGAAACGACCGGTAAGGTACATCGCGTCGAGCGTCGTTATGGTCGCTTCACACGCACGTTCCGGTTGCCCGAGAATGTCGACGAAAGCCGCATCGAAGCGAACTCGAAGGATGGCATGCTGTACCTGAAAGTGCCGAAGCGCGCGGAAGTGAAGCCGCGGGCGATCGAAGTCAACGTCAAGTAACTTGCCCGCTGCGCCCGGATCGTCGTTCGCAGACGATCCGGGCTCCGTTTTTCCTGTCGAAACACTCATTCCCTGACGGCATGTGTTAGTTTTCGCGCTTTCGCTTTTCTTTCGTTTTCACGCCTTTAGAATGCGCAGCCTCAACACAGGCAAATCCGAGGGGCGCTGGCCCCGTTGCGACCGCAGGAGACAGAACGGCAATGAGTGACGACACCTTCAATACGCGCAAGACGCTAACGGTAGGCAAGCAACAGTTCGACTACTTCAGCCTCCCGGCCGCGGAACAGGCCGGCGTCGGTGCGGTGAGCCGGTTGCCGATGTCGCTGAAGATCCTGCTCGAGAATCTGTTGCGATTCGAAGACGGCAACACCGTGCGCAAGGAAGACATCAAAGCGCTCGGCAACTGGGCCGTTACGCCTCCGCCGGCCGAAGAGATCGCGTATCGTCCGGCGCGCGTGCTAATGCAGGACTTCACCGGTGTGCCGGGCGTCGCCGACCTCGCTGCGATGCGCAGCGCAGTCGTCGCCGCCGGGCTCGATCCGAAGATCATCAATCCACTCTCGCCCGTCGATCTCGTCATCGATCACTCGGTGATGGTCGACAAGTTCGGCACCAGCAAAGCGTTCGACGAAAACGTCGACATCGAGATGGAACGCAACCGCGAACGGTATCGGTTCCTGCGCTGGGGTCAGACCGCATTCGACAACTTCCGCGTCGTGCCGCCCGGCACCGGCATCTGTCACCAGGTGAACCTGGAATACCTCGCGAAAGTGGTCTGGACGAAGACCGAGAACGGCAAGACCGTCGCGTATCCCGATACGCTGGTCGGCACCGACAGCCACACCACCATGATCAACGGTTTGGGTGTACTGGGTTGGGGCGTCGGCGGCATCGAAGCGGAAGCAGCGATGCTCGGGCAACCGATCTCGATGCTGATTCCTGACGTCATCGGCTTTCGTCTCACCGGTAAGCTCAACGAAGGCATCACCGCCACCGACCTCGTGCTGCGCGTCGTCGAGATGCTGCGAAAGAAGGGTGTGGTCGACAAGTTCGTCGAGTTCTTCGGCGCCGGCCTCGATCATCTGCCGCTCGCCGATCGCGCGACGATCGCGAACATGGCGCCGGAATACGGTGCGACCTGCGGCTTCTTCCCGATCGATGCCGAAACGATCACCTATCTGAAGCTGTCCGGCCGTCCGGCGGACACCGTCGCGCTCGTCGAAGCGTACGCAAAGGCGCAGGGTATGTGGCGCGACGCGAGTTCGGTCGATCCGGTTTACACCGACACGCTCGAACTCGATCTCGGCACTGTCGTGCCCAGCCTTGCCGGACCGAAGCGCCCGCAGGATCGCGTGGCGATGACGGGCATGCGTAAGGCGGTCGACGACGAGCTCGATCTGCAAGGGCGCAAATCGAAAGACGAACGCACCAAAGTGGCCGGAAGCAGTTACGACCTCGGCCACGGCGACGTGGTCATCGCGGCGATCACGTCGTGCACCAACACGTCGAATCCGGCCGTAATGCTGGCAGCAGGACTCGTTGCGAAGAAGGCGCTCGCGCTCGGACTGACGGTGAAGCCGTGGGTGAAGACGTCGCTTGCGCCGGGTTCCAAAGTTGTCACGGAGTACCTGGCCAAGGCGGGACTGCAGGCGTCCCTCGACAAACTCGGCTTCAACCTCGTCGGCTATGGCTGCACCACCTGCATCGGCAACTCCGGTCCGCTGCCGGAAGAGATTTCGAAGGCGATCACGCAAGGCGATCTCGTCGTTTCGTCGGTGCTCTCCGGTAACAGGAACTTCGAGGGGCGCGTGCACCAAGAGGTGCGTACGAACTGGCTGGCCTCACCGCCGTTGGTCGTGGCCTACGCCATTGCCGGCACGATGCGCATCGACCTGTCGAAGGATCCGATTGGCAAAGACAAGAATGGCAAAGCGGTGTTCCTGAAGGACATCTGGCCGAGCAATAAAGAAGTGGCGGACGTAGTGGCACAGGTGTCGGCCGACATGTTCGAGCGCCAGTACGCCGACGTGTTCACCGGACCGGCTGCGTGGCAGGCGATCAAGGTCGACGCGAAAGGTACTTACGGCTGGGAGAACTCGACCTACATCAAGCAGCCGCCGTTCTTCAAAGTGGGCGATGACCTCGACCAGCAGGTCGAGATCCGCGGTGCGCGGATCCTCGCGTTGCTCGGTGATTCGGTGACCACCGACCACATTTCGCCTGCGGGCGAGATTCAGCCCGACAGTCCCGCCGGTCACTATCTTGTGCAGCACGGCGTGGACGTGGCGGACTTCAATTCGTACGGCTCGCGGCGCGGTAACCACGAAGTGATGATGCGCGGCACGTTCGCGAACATCCGCATCAAGAACGAAATGGTGCCGGGCACCGAGGGCGGCTACACGAAGCACATTCCGAGCGGCGACAAACTGTCGATCTACGACGCGGCGATGCGCTATCAGGGAGAAGGCACGCCATTGGTGGTGTTCGCCGGCAAGGAATACGGCACCGGCTCGAGCCGCGACTGGGCCGCGAAGGGTACGCGTCTGCTCGGTGTGAAGGGCGTCATCTCAGAGAGCTTCGAGCGCATCCACCGTTCGAACCTGATCGGCATGGGCATTCTGCCGATGCAATTCAAGCCTGGAGAGACGCGCAAGAGTCTCGGCCTCAAGGGCGACGAGATCATCGACATCGCGTTGCCGGCAGGCGTGAAGGAAATCAAACCGAGCCAGGATCTGCTGCTGACGATCCGCCGCGCCGATGGCAAGAAGCAGGAAGTGACGGTTACGAGCCGGCTCAACACCGACAACGAAATCGAGTACTTCAAGAGCGGCGGCATTCTGCAGTATGTGCTGAACAACCTGGCCCGGAACGCCGCTTGACGAAACTGTTCGCGCCGCAGGCCATCGTGTTCGACATGGATGGCCTGCTGCTCGACACGGAGCGCATTGCGCTCGCCACGTTCGAAGACGCCTGTCGCGCGCACGGAC
>DATJGR010000131.1:0-3843 GCA_035494855.1 Pseudomonadales bacterium
AACGGGCCGCTTCGCACGAGGCGTTCGCCAGTGCGGTGCCGACGGTATCGCAACTCACGCCGATGCTGTTTGCCGCAGTCGTCATCGGCATTCTGCGAAATGCGCTCGACATGGCCCGCGAACGCGTGCGCGCGCGTGCGGCCGGCCTGAAAGCGTACGAGCAGGTCACCTGGGTGGAAGTCACGAACTCGGCGTGGCTTGCCGAACAGGCCTACGAAGGGGCGCTGCGCGCGATCGAGAACGGTTCCGGCGGCCTTCTCGCGGCGTCACGCGCGAAAGCCACCATCGCGACGCTTGCCGAACGATGTCTCGCCGATCTCGGCAGAGTACTCGGCGGCGCAAGCTACGCGCGCGACGCGCCGTTCGGGCAATGGGCCGAAGACGTGCGCGCGCTGGGGTTCCTGCGACCCCCATGGGGACTCGCGTTCGAACAGCTGTTGAAACTCGATCTCGCGCGAACCTAGCGTTCGCGGAACTTCGGTTTGCGCTTTTCGACGTGCGAGGCCACGCCTTCGCGGTGGTCTTCCGTACGCCATAGTTCATCGGACAGCATGCGGCCGTATTCTTCGAGTTCCTGCCAATGCATTGCGAGCCCCTTCTGCACCGTGCGCTTGATCGCGCGCTGCGCGAGCGGCGCGCCCCACGACAGTTTTTCGATCAGTTCGTCTACGGCTTTGCCCAGCGTCTCGTGCGGCACTACACGCGACACGATCCCGAGTCGTAACGCCTCCTCGGCGCTCACCAGTTCGCCGGACAACAGCAGTTCCATCGCGCGCGACACGCCGATGATCCTCGGCAGCAGGTAGGTGCCGCCGACGCTGCCGATCACGCCGCGTCGCACGAAGTACGAGCCGAGCTTCGCGTGGTCCGACGCGATGCGCATGTCGCACAGCAGCGCGAGGTCCATGCCCATGCCGACGGCAGCGCCGTTGATCGCCGCGATGGTCGGCTTCGTGCACTCGAGTATCGAGCTGACGATCGGCGTCGCGGCACCGAGGCTCGAACGATAGCGCGCCAGCATGCCGTCGCTGCGCTTGCTCGGGTGATTCTTCTCCGAGAGAAAGATCTCGTTGAAATCGTCGCCGGCACAGAAGCCGCGACCCGCGCCGGTGAGCACGATGAAGCGCGTGGCGCGATCGGCGTCGGCCTTTTCGAACGCGTCGGCCAGTTCGACGTAGGTTTGCGGTCGCACCGCGTTCATGGCTTCAGGTCGCGACAGGGTGATCCAGCTGGTTTCGTTGCGCGTGTCCAGTTTGATGTCTTCGTAGCTCATGATGGTTCTCCGGTGGTGTGATCGCGTGAGGATAAGTGAAAGACGGTGCCTGGCACCGTCGTTCACTCATTTCGTGCCGGTGACCAGAAACTGCGGCAGGCACGCCATGTAAGTACCGTCGTCGATGCCGCGCTCGGCGGTCGCGAGCAACGCGTCGACTTCGTCGTCGGGCATCGTTGCGAAGGTGCGTATGTAGCTGCGCATGTTGCGCAGCACCGACAGCAGCGCGCCGCTGCGGTCGACGATCGGCACGATGCGCACGTCGATGTCGCGCAGACCCACCGCGTGAAGAGCGGCGGGCAGCTTGCGGCCGATGTGCGGCTCGCGGAACGCCGGCGCCGCCGCGGTGAAGAAGCGGTCGACCGTTGCCTGGCCCCACGGCTCCACGATCACGAAACCCCAGTCGCTGTCGATCGCGTGCAGCTTGCCGCCCGGCGCGAGCACTCTCACGGCTTCGCTCAGCGTCGCGTGCAGATCGGGCACATATTCGAGCACGTTCTTCGCGATCACCCGGTCGATGCTCGCGTTTGCGAGCGGCAGCGTTGCGCCGTCGAGGTGGTGGAACTGAACGTGCGACAAGCCGCGTTGGACGGCCCGGGCGCGTGCGTCGGCGACGAACCGCGCATTGATGTCGACGCCGTGTACCGCGCCGTCGCGCCCGACCATGTCCGCCAGCGCGAGGCTGAAGAATCCGGGACCGCAGCCGAGGTCGAGCACGCGTTGCCCCGGGGCGATGCCAGCGGGTTCGAGCAGCCGCGCCTGCTCCGGTCGCCAGACGAACATGTGTTCGTAGCGCACCAGACGTTCTGCTTCGATGACCTTCCAGTGGTCGGTGTAGAAGGTGGCCGTAGCGCTTTTCGACGTGTCGGACATGTGCTCAACCGATTTCTTCGAGCACCTTCGCGGGATGGTCTTCGGCTTTCGGTACACGCTTCCAATGCTTGCGCACTTTGCCGTCGGCCCCGATCAGCACGGTGGAGCGGATGACGCCGATCGTCTTCTTGCCGTACATCATCTTTTCGCCGTACGCGTCGTACGCGGTCATCACGCTGCGGTCCGGATCGGACAGCAGCGTGAACGGCAGTTTGTATTTCGCGGCGAATTTCTTGTGCGACTCGCCGTTGTCCGCCGAAACGCCGAGCACGACGGTGCCGGTCTTCTGAATGTCTTTCCACAGATCGCGAAAACCGCACGCTTCCTTCGTGCAGCCCGGCGTGTCGTCTTTCGGATAGAAGTACACGACCACGTTCTTTCCCTTGAAGTCCTTCAGCGACACAGTCTTGCCGTTAGCGTCCTGCAGACTGAACGCCGGCGCCGCCTTGCCTTCTTCGATTGCCACGGGTAACTCCTCTTCGGTGATTGATGCTTCTTGTGGAGCGCCTAACGATAGCCTTCGGTGACGGGCCGGCGCGGCAGCTGCCACCACAACGCGTCGCAGCCCTTTACCAGTTCGTCGTCCCACGCGACTTCGAGCGCGGCGACGTTCGCGTCGAGCTGATCGGCGCGGCTCACGCCGATGATCGCCGATGTGATGCCCGGTTGGCGGACCACCCAGCTCACGGCGACGCCGACCATCGGCAGGTTCCGGTCGCGCAGCAGCGCGTCGAGACCCTCGACCGCCTTGAAGTACGGGTCCTGCCAATAGCGGTTCTGATACGTATTCGCGGCCGAACCGAGCGTGAAGCGCGTCTGCGGCTGCAGACTCGTGTCGCCGCGGTACTTGCCCGACAGCATGCCGCCGGCGAGCGGGTTGTACGTCAGCACGCCGAGACCTTCTGCGCGCACCAGCGGCAGTATTTCGGTTTCGATCTCGCGATACAGCAGGTTGTAGCGCGGCTGCAACGATGCATAGCGTGCCACGCTGAGGCGATCAGCCACTGCGAGCGCCTGCCCGAGGCGCCACGCCGGGTAGTTCGAGCAGCCGATGTAGCGAACTTTGCCGGCCCTCACCAGATCGTCGAAGGCGCGCAGCGACTCTTCGATCGGCACGCGCGGGTCGAACGCGTGCGCCTGATACAGGTCGACGTAGTCGGTCTGCAAACGCTTCAGGCTTGCGTCGATCGACTCGACGATGTGTTGGCGCGACAGGCCGGACGCGTTGGGGCCACGACGCGTCGGCGCAAAGCACTTGGTCGCCAGAATGATGCGATCGCGATTGCCGCGTGCTTTCATCCACCGGCCGATGATCGACTCAGTGGCGCCCACGGTATCGAGCGAACCGCCAAGCGGATAAGCGTCCGCAGTGTCGAGGAAAGTCAGACCGCGCTCGAATGCGGCATCGAGAATTTCGATGCTGCGCGGTTCGTCCACCTGAAAACCGAACGTCATGGTGCCGAGACACAGCACCGGTACCTCGAGCCCGTTGCGACCCAGCCGCCGCATCTCCATCGTCGCGCTCCGATTCTGCTGCCGGGCGAGCTTGGGACGATCCATTTCCTAAAGCAACGGGGCCGTAGGACGTCGGGTGAAGGCGCTTGACTCGGCTTCGGTCGCTGCTGAATAGTCGGTGGTCAACCACCAGTAGAAGAGCATGAGAGGAGCGCCATGAGCTACCCGGTCATTTCCGCCGA
>DATJGR010000132.1:0-7120 GCA_035494855.1 Pseudomonadales bacterium
GGCGGTGATTGTCACCATTCCGATCAGGGCGCGCGCAAACCTTCATACAGGATTGTGACCGCTCGCTCACTGACAGCGAGCAGCGGTCGCGGATTGACTCGACGCGCTGCCGTTAACCAACGAAACGATGAAGCCGCTGAAAGTCGCACGTCCGATAGCAGACGCAGGATCTCCTTCCTGACCACGGCGTAACGCTCGCACGCGCCCGCCTCGAGGTCCGATCCACACCGAGATGTGGCCGCGTCGATAGCTGGTGCAGCCGATGTGCTGCAGCTTGCCCGCCAGAACACATAGCGTGTCCAGCGACTATGTCTAATTCGCGGTGTCGACCGCAGGTGTCGTTTGCAGACTAGCCTGCGGCTTTCGGACAGGGCTTCCAGCGCCGCATCAACGCGTTGATTTCGCGCACGTGGACACCGTCGCGTGATGTCGGCTGGGCCTTCGACGGCGCGTACTTGCGAATCGCGGCGAGCTGTCGATCGGCAGCGCAAGTCGCGGAGTCGGGGCTGACAATCTCATTTGGGGGCGGAGTCGTTCTCGGATTGCGTGTGAACATCGAGACGGCGCTCCCGCGCGGCGAAGAGGGCCGTTGACACTACAGTCGCAACGGCCCCACGTCGAGCGGCACCGTAGTCGGGCGCGTGATCGTCGTCCTCGGTCGCGCGGCATCGCTCGAGTCGGCAAGCGAGGGCCGCATCAATCAGTGCGGTGGGCCGTGGCGATTCCCGCCAGGGTCGTCGTTGTGCGAATTGCCCTTTCCCTGGTGCTTCGCTTCGTCACGCGCCAGATCCTTCAAGTCCTTGTCCACGTCCTTGTCCACGTCCTTTTCCACGTCCTTGTCACGCGCCTCCTCGGAAACCTGCTGGCCGAAGTCCCGACCCGACGCACCGGATTTGTCCTTGTTGTTCGGCGACTCGGAACCCGTCGCCTTCGCCGCGGTCGCCGCGGCTCGGTCCGGTAGTTCGATCACCTTGACGACGTCTTCGGGCGTAGCGCCTTCGTCGACGACCGTGATGGTGGCCTCGTCACCCACATCCGCACGTGCGACCTGCGCGGTCAGAACCGCAAGAAAAAGACAGGTCGAAATCAGTTTTGGCGTCATCGCCACCTCCCGCTACGCTTCAGCTCGCTTGGGCTCGGCAGCATTGGCGGCCGCGTGCACCGCGACTCGCACGTCTTTCTTCGTCGCCCCGTACGACAACGCAACGTTGAAATGACTCTCCATGTCGTCCAGCAACGTCAGCGGCAACGCCAGCAGGTTCTTGCCTTCGGAGAGAGTGGTTTGCCACTCGATCCTGCGCTCGTTCGGAAAACCGGTGAGTTCCAGATTGTCTGCGAGTTCGATCGTCACCGTGGCAGCGTCCTGCTCGGCGGGACTGTCGATCACCACGCGCACGGTTTTTCCTTCATGCGCGATTAGGGTGACCTGGGCCATCGTTGCGGCGTCGTTTGGAGCGCGTTGCGGTTGCCCGAACAGCACGGCGAACGCCACCATCACCACGGCAATCGACGCGGCCATCGCCACGCGCCGTGTACGCCTGCTGGCAGCGTGCGCGATCGCATGCGCAATCGCCCGGTCGACGAAATCGTCTTCCGGCAGCGGCACCGCTTGCGATCGCAAGGCATGATCGAGCGTCCAGTCGCCGAAGTCTTCGCTACAGTCTGCGCAGGTCGTCAGGTGCGCCGCGGTGCGCGCATCGAGCGGAGTTTCACGCTCGATCGACGCACGCATCGCGGCCTGGGCTTCATCGCATTTCATGACCACTCACACGCTCCGATGGGGTTAAAGGTTCCAGCTGGAGGAGCTTCTTCAACTCTGCACGCGTCCGGTGCAGCCGCGATTTCAAGGTACCGAGCGGCACGTCGAGCATCTGTGCCACCTCTTCGAGTGTGAAGCCGTCGATCAGATGCAGCCCCACGAGCAGCTGCTGATCGCGCCGCAGGCGATTCACGGCCCACCGCACACGCTCCGACAGCTGCGCCGCGCGCACCTGATGCTCGGGTTCCTGGGTCGGATCGGCGATTTCCAGGTAGTTCGCCTCGGACAACGTGGCAGGCGTCCGGCTGCGTCGTCGAATCACGTCGACGAACTGGTGATAAACGACCCGCATCAGCCATTGTCTGAGGTCGCGAACCTGCGTCATCTCGTTCGTGCGCGGATACAGTTTCGCCAGGACGTCCTGAACCAGGTCCTCTGCATCGGCGCGGTTTCTCAGCAACCGGTACGCGAATTGGTACAGCGACAGAACATGCGGGCGCACCAGACCCTCGAATCGCTTCGATTGAGCCGCTGGCAGATCGACGAACGGAAAGCGTGCCATCTCGACGTCACACGATAGCAATCACACAATGGTTGCAGCGAAGCCGGCAAAAATCTCGACCGGTTCGCAATACTGTGCGTGAGGTGCTACAAGGACCCGGTGGCCGCCACACCCCAGTCCATCGGAGGAGTTCACGCATTGGCCAGCGTCCGCATTCTGAACATCGCCGTCACGATTCTCTTCGGTTGCCTGGTTGCCCATGATGCATCCTCCGCACCGCCGGCCGGCAAAGGCAAACCCGAAAAAACATCCGAACCGACCGCCGGCGAGCCCGCGGTCGATCAGCTGATCCGGCCCGACGTCAACTACGACGCCATTCGACGCATCGCGGTCGATCAGCACTACACCGGCTACAAGGCTCTTCCCCCCGGGATCGCCAAGAATCTGGCGCGGGGCAAGCCGCTGCCGCCCGGCATCGCCAAGAAGGCACCCCGCGCCGAGTTCGTGCGGCAACTGCCCACCTATTCCGACTACGAGTGGAAGCGCTGCGGCACGGATCTCGTGCTGGTTCAGGTCGCTACACAAGTCGTCGCAGAGGTGTTGGCGAACATATTCCAATAGTCGAGCGACCGGTGGCTGCGCAATTGACCGGCCGCGCGCTTTGGGCCGCATCGCTGTTCTGGTTCTGCATTCCAGGCGCGTGCGGCGACGACGACTACCGCCTCGGGGTCGACGCCTTCAAGCAGGGGCGCTATGAAGAAGCGCGGCAGCGCTTCGCCCGCGAGTACGACGCCGGAGTACGCGATCCGACACTGCTCTACAACCTCGGCTCGGCGCAATTCAAGCTCGGCGACTACCCAGGGGCGCTGCGCTCGTTCGAAGAGGTCGCCAACGACCCGAAGTGGGGGGCGCTGGCGCAGTACAACCTCGGCCTCATCGAAGATAAGCTCGGCAACGTCGACGCGGCCCAACGACACTATCGAGTCGCCTACGAAACCGCCCAGTCCGACAAACTGAGAGAACTCGCGTCGTTCAAGATCAGTGATCGACCCACTCCATCGAACGACGACGACGACTGGTTCGGAATCGTCTCGCTTGGCGGCGGCTACGACGACAACGTCGTACTGCTGAACGATCAATCGCTGGTCGACGTCAGCAACGAGTCCGACTACTTCGCCGAAGCGCTGGCGAGCGCGAGCGGCTTCGTACAGGGCAACGAGGAACGCGGCTGGCGCGCCGACGCCGTCGGTTACTACCGCGGCTATCGCGACCTGAACGACTTCGACTACGGCTCCACGACGCTGGGCATGACCTACAACACCATGACGCCGACAGCACAGTGGCAGTTCGGTGCGCGCGCCAATGCGCAGTTCGTCGGCGGCGACGCATACACCACGGCCGCGACCGCGCGCGCCCAGCTTCTGCAACCGCTCGGCGCTTACCATCTTCGAGTGCGCAACGACTTGGACTACGTCGACGGCGCGGACCACTTCGGCTATCTGACCGGTTGGCAGGATCGGATCAGCGTTCAGATAGGCCGCCGCGTCGGTGCCTACGCGCTGCGCGCCGCCTATGAGTTCGAATGGAACAACCGCCGGGACTCGAACACGTCGACGGAATTCTTCAGCTATTCGCCGGTCTGGAACCGCTTCTACGCAGAAGCGGTTCGAAGCTTCACCGATGCGCTCGAGCTCGAACTGCGGGCAGCTTACGAGTTCAGTCGCTACGACGACGAGAACGTCGAGGTGGAGCCGAACGGCGCCGTTTCGACGGCCGCGCGCGACGACGACCGCGTCACCGCAGCGCTACGCGTCACCTATCACGCGTTCGATCCGTGGAACGTGTTCGGCGAATACACGTACTCGAACAACTCGTCGAAGTTCAGCCAGTACGAATATACCGACAATCAGGTGATGCTCGGCGTCGAACGGCCCTTCTGAGTCTAGTGCTTTTCCTTCGTCAACCGCCCCAGCATTCCATCGGGTGGTCCGATGAGGGCACCGTCGTCGTCAACGGTGAACTCGGTGGTGTCGCCTTCGCACACCAGGCTCACGGTCTTGCCTTTCTCCGAGTACGTGCACTGCTGGCTGACCGGCCCTGTCGCGACATACGCCTTGCCGCCGGATTTGAACTCGATCTTCACCACGCCGCCGTTGCCGGAATACGTGTTCCCCTCCGCGCTTCCGCCGCAGCTCGTCGTCGCCAAGGTCATTACCCCGAACACGATCGCGTTGATCGCTCTAACGTTTTTCATCGTGTGTGCTCCGGCACGGTGTCGTGGGTGTCTCCCGTTGCGAGTCTACCCGATCGCTGTTCGCGCGCGCTCGGGTTCGCGCGGCGGCATCGTGTAGAGTGCCGCTGGATCTCGAGTGGCGATCGATGGGTCTTCACGCATTCTTCTTCGTAGTCGATTGTCTGGCGATGTTCGCCGCGCTGGTGCTGGGCGGCGGTCTGCTGACGTCGCAGCCGCGCAGCTTGGCGGCGCGTCTCACGGCGTTGATTCTGCTGAACGCCGCGCTGTTCATCGCGTTTCAGCGCGTGATGTTCGGCGGGTGGATTCCGGAACCGTACCGGCTCGACCTGCACGGGATCTTCCTGCTGATTCCGCAGGTGATGATGAACACGACGGCCGGCCTGTTCATGTATCTGTGCTTCTTTCTCTTTCAGGAGCCCGGCGCGCGATTTCCACGCGCTCTGACGGGCCTGTTCATCGTCGAGACCTCGCTCGAGGATCTGCTGCCCCTCCTGCTCGGCATCACGACACACCCGAGCATGACCGTTACCGACACCGACGCGAACGTCGCGCTGCACCTGATCTTCGAAACCTTGCCGACCGTGTTGCAGACGGTATTCGTCGGCTTCGCGCTGTACTGGACGGCGAAAGACTGGCGGGCCGACCTGGTCGAACTGCGGCGCTTCCTGCGCATGCTCGTGACCGCGGTTTTCGGGATCAACATCGTGTCCGAGACCTTGCTCACCCGCGTGCTGCTCTCTACCGACGACATCCGGATGCTCTACGTCTCCGAAACGTACACCGCGTTTCAGCTGCTGATGCTCACCGCGTTCATCGTGTGGCTGTGGAATCCGACCGGCACCGCGCCGCCCGCGATTGCGGGCACCCCGAGCGAAGCGGCCGAGGACCCGACCATGGACCTCGACTACGCCGCGTTCGCGGCAGCGATGGAAAAGCGCATCTATCAGGAGCCAGGGCTCACCATTGCGTCCCTCGCCGCATTATTGAAGGTGCCCGAGTATCGGCTGCGGCGCTTGATCAACGTCCGGCTCGGCTACCGCAACTTCAACCAGATGCTGCACGCGTACCGCGTCGCCGACGCAGCCGCCGCGCTGGCCGATCCCGAAAAACGTCACCTACCGATCCTGACGATCGCGCTCACTGCCGGATATCAGTCGATCAATCCATTCAACCGGGCGTTCAAGGAGAGCAAAGGGGTGACGCCCTCGGCGTTCCGCGCGCGGGCGCAGCGGTCGGGCACGATCGGCTGAACAGCACCGACAAGCGGAATCCCTCACCGTTTTCTGAAATCGACCAGCCGTCGCAGCTTTTGGCGAGACCGACGCCCGCATCGCCGCTAGTTTCACTCCCGCATCAGCGGTGAGACGAACGCACACATGACAACCCTCGTGAACTGCAACGGCATCGCGAAGCGCTACATGAGGGGCACCCAGTCCCGCGGAGGAACTGTGTCGGTGGACGTGCTGGCGTCCGTCGACCTGCACATCCGTGCCGGCGACTTCATCGCGCTGATGGGGCCGTCCGGCTCCGGCAAGACGACGTTGCTGAACCTGCTCGGCGGGCTCGACCGGCCGACCCGCGGCACCATCGAAGTAGCGGGGCAGATGCTCAACGCCATGACCGGGGCGACGCTTGCGCAGTGGCGCTCCGCGCACGTCGGTTTCATTTTCCAGTTCTACAACCTGCTGTCGGTGCTCACCGCGCAACACAACGTCGAGTTGCCGCTGCTGCTGACGCACCTGACGCGCGCGCAACGTCAGAAGAACGCGGCGACGGCACTGCAGATCGTCGGGCTCGCGGACCGAGCGAACCACAAACCCGGCGAGCTTTCGGGCGGCCAGCAGCAGCGCGTGGCGATCGCGCGGGCGATCGTCGCCGATCCGCAGCTGCTGCTGTGCGACGAACCGACCGGCGACCTCGACCGCGCGACCGCCGACGAGATCCTCGGCCTGCTGCAGTCGCTGAACCGCGAGCACGGCAAGACCATCATGATGGTCACGCACGATCCGAAAGCCGCTGAATACGCGCGCACCGCGCTGCACATGGACAAGGGTCGGCTCGTCGAGGCCGCCACGGAGCGCTCGGCGTCATGACGATGTGGGGTTTGCTGTTCGCCAACCTGTTCCGGCACCGCACGCGCACCACGCTCACGCTGCTGTCGCTGATGATCGCGTTCCTGCTGTTCATGCTGCTGCGCGCCATCGCGGCGGCGTTTGCCGGCGGCGTGACGGTGGCCGGCATGGATCGCCTGATCGTCGACGCGAAGTACTCGATGAGCGACAACCTGCCGCTCGCTTCGGTGGCGCAGATCCGCGCGCTCGACGGTGTGGCCGGCGTCGCGCAGATGAACTGGTTCGGCGCGTACTACCAGGATCCGAAGAACGGCTTCGCCCAATACGTGGTCGATCCCGCGGCGTTCTTCGACGTGTATCGCGAGTTGATCGTCGAATCGGACGTCGTCAAGCAATTCGCCGCGACGCGCATCGGCGTGATCGCATCGACGTCGCTGGCGCAGAAGTACGGCTGGCACACCGGCGACGCGATCCCGCTGCACGGTCTGCTGTGGCCGAAGCAGGACGGTTCGTGGGACTGGCAGTTCCAGCTG
>DATJGR010000133.1:0-5604 GCA_035494855.1 Pseudomonadales bacterium
CGGCGTCGTCACGAATCCGAACCTCACTCTGCCAACACAGGAGGCCACATCATGGCAAAAACGCACGACCACGAAATCGTCTCGATCTATCCGTTCTCGGACGCGGAGATCGATCAGCTGATGGCCAACTCGAACGAATGCGTGCTCATGTGGGCGACGAAGGACGGCTGGCCTGTCGGTGTGACCCACTCGTTCGTGTGGCGCGACGGGAAGATCTGGATCACGTTTGCCGCGCACCGCCATCGCGCGGCCGCCATTCGACGCGACAATCGCGTTTCGGTGTGCGTCAGCAGCGCAGGCTACCCGCCAAACGCCGCGAGTTCGCTGGCGCGCGGCGCCATCACGTTCAAAGGGACCGCCGAGATTTTCGAAGACGAAACCACCAAGGGCTGGTTCTATCCGGCGCTTTCGAAAAAACTGAATCCGACCAATGCCTCCGGCGAGGAGTTCTTCAACAACCTGCTCGATTCGCCGCTGCGCGTCGTGCTCTGCGTGACGCCCGTGAAAAAGATCATGTACAACTCGGCGCTCGCGGGGCGACACATGGCAGGCACGGTCAGCGAGGAGGAACTCGGCGCCAGGCTCGAAGGCGATCGGGTGCGAATGAACAAAGAGCGTGAAGCAAGAGGACTGAAGCCGCGCTGAGATGACGGACTCCCCTGTCTCGAACGGTACGTCGAGCCGGACGAGTTGGCGCGTACGGCTGACGTTCGCGTTCGGACAGATTTCCGAAGGTGTGCAGAGTACGGCGTTCGGTTTCTTCCTGCTGTATTTCTACAACCAGGTGCTCGGTCTGTCCGGCGTGCTCGCGAGTGTCGCGATCGTACTGGCGCTGGTGGTGGACGCGGTCGTCGATCCCGTCGTGGGCTCGCTGTCCGATCGCACCCGCGGTCGTTGGGGACGCCGACATCCTTACATGTATGCCGCAGCGCTGCCGTTCGCGTTGTGTTTCTACCTGCTGTTCGCGCCGCCCGCGGGTCTCGGCACCGTGGGTGTGTTCGCGTGGCTGCTGTCGTTCTCGATTCTCACGCGCGTCACGCAGTCCTGCTATTCGATTCCGCACACGGCGATGACGGCGGAACTCACGACGCAATACGACGAACGTACGTTGCTGTCGGCGCTGCGTTCGCTGATGGGATCGATCGGCACGCTGCTCGTGTTTCTGCTCGGCCTGCAGGGCTACTTCAAAGCAACCGCGCAGTATCCCAACGGGCAACTGAATCCCGAGGCATATCCGGTGTTCGGCGCCACGTTTGCGCTGATCATCTGCGCCGGTGTGTGGGCGTCGGCGCTCGGCACACACGACCAGATCCCACGATTGCCGCAATACACCGCAACCGTAGATCGGTTCAGCCTTGCGCAGGTACTGCGGGATGCCATGCGAGCCTTTGCGCTCCGGTCGTTCAAGGCGATGGTCGCAACGTGCGTGTTGTGGGGGATGACCATGGGGATGGTGACCGCTTTGTCTCTGTACCTGGGCACGTTGTACTTCCAGTTCACGCTCACGCAGATCAGTTGGAGTTTTCCGGCCTCGGTCGTGGGCGGGTTCATCGGCGCCGCGCTCACCACGCCGCTGACGCGGATCTTCACCGAGAAGAAAACGCTGTTGATGAGCGGCCTCGCCTGGTACGCGATCTGGAACACCAGCCCGATCATTCTGCGTTTGCTCGGGCTGTTTCCGGAGCCGGGAGATGTACGCGGTTTCTACATCGTGATGACGGCCAATGCGATCTGCAGCATCGGCATCGGTGTACTCGGCGTGATGATCGGCTCGATGGTCGCCGACATCACTGATCAGCACGAAGAGGTGCACGGAACCCGCAACGAGGGGATCTACTTCGCGGCGTTGTCGTTTGCGGCAAAAGCAGTCGGCGGATTCGGCATCGTGATTTCGGGTGTCATCGTCGACCTCGCCGGAATCGGTCGCAGCGCAACAGTGGCCACGCTCGATCCGCACTCAGTCAATTTCCTCGGGATGGCCATGGGGCCCGGCGTGCTCGTGATGATCGCCGTGACGATCTACGCGGCGAGCTTTTACGGCATCACGCGCGCGGAGCACCGTCGTATCGGCGAGGCAATCAGCCTGGCCGCTTCACACCGCCGACGCGTGACCGCGACATAGTGGGCAGCTGCGCTCGCTCGCGTACCAGCTGCTTCTGCGCGGCCTCTACACGCGCCCGCAACAGCGCCTGCGATTTCCCGCAGACCACGCCGAGCAGCACCAACCCCGTCGAAAAACGCATGCTCGGGCGAAGGCTCGCGTCGGAGAACAACCCCGAGCTCCAGATCACCGAAGCGTTGATGCACGCCGTCGTGAGCTGTTCGGCGACCGGCAGCGGCGCCACCCAGGTGGACAACTGCCGCTCGCTGCGCATCGTCACGAGTTCGCGTTCGAACGCCTCCGTGAGTCGCACCGCGATGCGTTGCTGCACGGCGGTGGTGCTTTCGAGCGACATGAACGCTTCGAGCAGACGCTGGTGATACCCGGAGAGTGTCAACAACTGCTGCGCGCATTGGTCGACGATCACCAGCAGGCGTTTGAAACCGGAATCGGCGCGCGACAGCGCCCCACCGTTCATGACACCGACGAAGTGATCTTCAATCGCGGCGCCGAGCAAACCGTCCTTACCGCCGAACTGGTTGTAGAGCGTCGGCACGCTGACGCGGCATCGCTCGGCGAGATCGCGGACCTTGACTGCCTCATAGCCGACTTCGGCGATCATTTCGCGCGCGGTCGCGAGCATCGCGGCGCGGCGCTCGAGGCGCTGCTTGGTGAGCATGTCCATGAAGCGATGCTAGCAGCGTTTGAACATGTTCAATACAGTTGAACTCGTTATACTCCTGCGCCGGAGCGAGCCGGCATCGAGGCATAGCGGATGGGTAAATTGAGCGGAAAGATCGCAGTGGTGACCGGTGCGAGCCGAGGCATCGGCAAAGGCATCGCGCTCGCTCTCGGCGCCGAAGGCTGCACGGTGTACGTCACCGGGCGTACTACCGGTGCGGGTGAACGCACCATCGATACCACCGCGCGTCTCGTCACCGAAGCAGGGGGCATCGGTCGCGCGATCCGTTGCGATCACGGCGTGGATGCCGACATCGCCGCGGCATTCGCGCGGATTCGCGACGAAGCGGGCCACATCGATTATCTGGTGAACAACGTCTACAAGATTCCCAGCCCGCCGGCGTGGGGCGGCGGCTTCTGGGATCACCCGATCCAGATCTGGGACGACCAGGTGGGCATCGGTCTTCGCGCTCACTACGTCGCGAGCTGGCATGCGGCGCAGCTGCTGTTCGCAAGCGGGCCGGGCGCCGCGATCCTGAACGTCTCGTCGCCGGGCGGCCAGAGCTATCACTTCTCGAGTTCGTACGGCGCGGGCAAGGCTGGGCTCGACCGGCTGACGGCCGATATGGCCATCGAACTCAAACCGAAGGGCGTTGCGGCCGTGGTTCTGTATCCGGGCTCGGTATCGACCGAGTTCATCCAGGACGCCGCGAAGGAACGCGCCATGGATCTGTCGCAGTCGCAAACGCCGCTGTTCGTAGGACGCGCAGCCGTCGCGCTGCTGACCGCGCGTGATCTGATGCAGCGCAGCGGCACCATCCAATGGGTCGAAGACCTCGCGGAGGAGTTCGGAATCGTCGACGAAAACGGCCGGCGCCCGCCGCGTTACCCACGCCGCGGCGAGGCGGCGCGTCAGGCATAGGAACAGGAGATCTGCAATGCAGAAGATGATCATCATCGCCGGAACCATCGACCTTCAGGACCCAGGTAAGCGCGAGGAAACGCTCGCCATTGCGAGCAAGCTGCAGCAGAAGACGCGCGACGAAGAACCCGGCTGCCTCGCGTACGTCTTCTCGGCCGACCCGTGTGTGGACGGACGACTGGTGGTTCACGAACTGTGGCGCGACGAAGCGAGCCTGGCCGCCCACTTCAAGCATCCGAACTATCTGAACATGCGCGACGCATTGGGCCGCATCGGATTGAAAGGCGCCGACAACAAGAAGTATCGCGTCGATCTTTCGGAGCCCGTTTACGATTCGACGTTCACGCCGCGCGCCGACTTTTTCACTGAGGGGAAGTAGGCGCGATGGAGAAGCAAGCCACCAACTACGACGACGTCAAGCAATACCGGCTCGACCCCGAACGGGAGCAGGAACTGGTCAGGACCGCCGGTGAGTGCGTATTCATCTGGGCAAACAAGGCCGGGCACCCGCTCGGCGTCATCACCGCCTATGTTCCGTTCAACGGAAAGATCTGGATGACGGCCACGCGCGAACGCGTGCGCATCAAAGCGATCGCCCGGGACCCGCGCTCGTCCGTGGTGATGTCCAGCAAAGGCACGCCGATGGGTGGTGGCAAGACGGTGACCTACAAGGGTCACACCGTCATTCACGACGATCACAAGACCAAGATGTGGATGTACCGCATCCTCGCCGCCGGCATGGCAGGTGCGAAAGACGAAGGCAACGCATTCACGGCCGGTCTCGATCCGGAGATATTCGTCCGCTTTCTCGATACGCCGGAACGCGTGGTATTGGAATTCACTCCCGAGATGTCGATTCCGTTCGACGGCGACAAGATGGCACTAGGCACGGCAGCCGCGTATGCGCAACTGGCTGCCGACAATGCAGGCACGAGACGATGAGGTGTGTATGGGACGCGTAGACGAGAAGGTAGCCATCGTCACCGGCGGTGCGATGGGTCTGGGCGAGGCCGATTCGACCGCATTGGCACGCGAGGGCGCGCGTGTCGTTGTGACCGACGTCAATCGCGAACGCGGTGCCGCGGTTGCAAAGGCGGTCGGCGGCGAATATCGCTATCACGACGTAACGAACGAAGCGCAATGGATCGAGCTGATCAGCGACGTGGTGAAGAAATACGGCGCGCTGCACATCCTGGTGAACAACGCGGGCATCGTCGAGCCCGGCAACATTGAGACGCAGGCCTACGACGAGTACAAACGGCAGATGGCCGTGAGCGCGGACGGCACGTTCCTCGGCTGCAAATATGCCGTGCCGGCCATGACGAAGAGCGGCGGCGGTTCGATCATCAACATGGCGTCGATCGCGTCGAAACGCGGCGTGCACAACGTTGCCGCTTATTGCGCGGCCAAGGGCGCGATCGAAGCCCTATCGCGCGCGGTGGCCGTGCATTGCCTCATCGAGAAGAACAACGTGCGCTGCAACTCGATTCACCCCGGCAGCATCGATACGCCGATGGTGCGCGGCATCGGCCCGAAGTTGGTTGCAGCGGGTCTCGTCGGTAAGCAAGCGCCGAACTCGCCGCCGCCCGCCCAACAGCGGCTCGGTGAGCCGCTCGACATCGCGAACCTCGTGTTGTTCCTGGCATCCGACGAATCGAAGTTCATCAGTGGCCAGGAATTCGTTCCAGACGGCGGCATCTCGGCGGTGATGGCGCCGTTCCCGAGCTGACGACGCGACTCAGAGAAACGCGCAGTTTCGCTATTGCGCGTTCAGCACCTTGTACACACGCTTCTGAAAGAACCAGCGGCCGCCGCGTTTGACGTAGTCGTCCTCGTATTGGCCGGTGATCGCGCGTTTCACGCCGTCTTTCTGGTGCAGGAACTCCTGCTGATACCAGGT
>DATJGR010000134.1:0-6913 GCA_035494855.1 Pseudomonadales bacterium
TTCCGGGTCGCGCGTTGCGGGCTGCTTCGTCACGATCAGTTTCGGGCGGCCCGTACTGCCGCCGGACGTCATCGCTTTCCACGAAATGGCCGTGCGTTCCGGCAGCGGTTCCGACGACAACGTTCGATCTGCCTCGTATCCAACCGGCAGCGTCGTCACGCCCGGATGGGCCGAGGGATCTGCGCCGACCACGAGCTTCGGATTGCCCACCTCGATGATCTGATCGAGTTCGAACTTCGGCAACTTCGCCGAAACGGGTTGCGGCGTGGCACCCAGCTTCCACGTTGCGAAGCAGGCGTCGAAGAACGCGATGCTGTTGGGCAACGCGATTGTTACGAAGTCGTCCGCAGATACCCCGCGTTTCTCGTATGCACGCGCGAGACGGTTCGAACTCGCTTCCAGTTGCGCGAACGTAACATCGCGGCCTTCGTGGCTCACCGCCACACGATCGGGCTGTTGGGCCGCCCAATGGGCGAGGATTCGGGACAGCGAAAGGGCCGCCATGAGCAACTACCTGTGTAGGACCTTGATATGCCGATGGTCACCCAGGTCGCGGTCGCAGGGAAGCCCGTTCGGGCTCAGCGATCTCCAACCGGTGCCGTGCGCGCGTCGGCCGCCAGCGCATCGATGTTCGATCCGGTGAGCGAGTTCAGAAATGCGATCAGATCCGCGCGCTCCTGCTCCGTCGGAACGAACGGCCGTATCAATGGGTCGAGCCCCTCGTGCGCCATGCCGCCGGCCGTATAGTGATCGATGACCATCGCGAGCGTGGCCATGCTGCCGTCGTGCATGTAAGGCGCAGTCACCGCCACGTTGCGAAGGCTGGGCGTGCGATAACGCCAGCGGTCTTCCGGTTGCAGAGTGGCTTCATACCGGCCGAGGTCGTTGGCTACCGGCACCTGCACCGGCGTCGTCAGCACCACCACTTCACCGGGCGCGATCTGCAGTTGTGTGGGCGAGCCGCGCATCGCAGCCGCGTAACCGACGCCGGTGTCGTGATACAGGTCGTCGGTGAATTGCGCCGACCGTTCGGCAACGCTGTGGCATGCAATGCAGCCGCGCGCGCGAAATGCGTCGAAGCCGCGCTGTGCCGTCATCGTCAGCGCTGACTCGTCGTGGCCGAAATACCAGCGATCGAACGCCGAATCGGCCGAGACCAGCGTGCGCTCGTACGCGGCCAGCGCGCGCCCAATGCTCTCGATGCTGGGTTTCTCGCCGAACGCGGCGTCGAATCCCGCGGCGTATTCGGGCGTCTGCGCCACACGCTCGAGCACACTGCCGATCGACGGGTTGGCCATCTCGTTCGCAGCGAGCAGCGGCGACCAGATCTGCAACTCGAGCGAGTTCTCGCGGCCGTCGTGGAACAGCCGCGGCCGATACACCACGTTGTACAGCGCCGGTGCGTTGCGTTTGATCGACAGGCCGCCGAATCCCACCGGCGTGGCCAGTTCATGTTGCGTGAACCCCTGCTCCGGCACGTGGCACATGCCGCAGGACAGCGTGCCGTTGAACGACAGCCGCCGATCGAAGAACAGCTTCCGGCCGAGGTCGACGGCCGCTTTCGTCGGCGGCGGATCGGCCAGCGGCGGCAATCCCAGCGGGGCGTCCGCAGCGTGCGTCAGGCCACAGAACGCGATCATCGTTACGAGAATCAAGCGCGCAGTAGACCTGTCACTCATGTTGGGTAGTATGCAGGTCGGGAAGCAGGGAGAAGACCCATGAAAAGAACCACGTTCACCGCAATGTGTTTGGCCGGCCTCTTGTGTGTCACCGCGCGCGCCGACGAAACGTGCATGTCGCCGTACATGGCAAAGATCGTCGGGCAGGAAGACTTCGTCTACATCTGGACGCTCGGCATGGTCGGCGTAGGCGACGAGCAGGACAAGCTCGTCACCGTCGACGTCAATCCGAAGTCGAAGAACTTCGGCAAGGTGGTCGATCAGGTGTCGGTGGGCGGACGCAACGAAGCGCACCACACCGGGCTCACCGACGACCGCCAGTTCCTCTGGGCGACCGCGCTCGACACCAGCCGCATGTTCATCTTCGACGTGCACACCGATCCGGCGAAGCCGAAGCTGGTGCGCACCATCGAAGACTTCGTGAAGACGAGCGGGGGCGTTGTCGGTCCGCACACGAGCTACGCGTTGCCAGGCCGGATGTTGCTCACGGGCCTCTCGAACAACAAAGACCACGGTGGCCGTACCGCGATGGTGCAATACACCAATGATGGCGAGTACGTCTCCACGACATGGATGCCAATTGACGGGGCGCTACAGGGCGCGGTGAAAACCGGCAAGTTCGCAGACGGTTACGGCTATGACGCGCGCGCGCTGCCGCGCCTCAACGTGCTCGTTACTTCGTCGTTCACGGGTTGGAACAACTACATGATGAACCTCGGCAAGCTGATGGCCGACGCAGAGGCGATGAAGCACTTCGGCAACACCGCCGTGGTGTGGGACCTGCACACGCTACAACCGAAGAAGATCTTCGACATGCCGGGCGCACCGCTCGAGTTGCGCTGTGCGTGGGGCGCCAACCACAACTACTGCTTCACGGCTACGGCGCTCACCTCGAAGATCTGGCTGATGTACCTGGACGATGCCGGCGAATGGCAGGCGAAAGCCGTGGCCGACATCGGCGACGCCAGCAAGATTCCGCTGCCGGTCGACATCTCGATTTCCGCCGAAGACGACCTCCTATGGGTCGATACGTGGAACGACGGCAAAGTGCATCTGTACGACATTCGCGATCCTCACGCGCCCAAGCAGGTCTTCGAACAGCAGATCGGCGAGCAGCTGAACATGGTTTCCGAAAGCTGGGACGGCAAGCGCGTGTACTTCACCTCGTCGCTGCTTGCGAACTGGGACAAAACCACGTCGACCGGCGGCGATCTGCAATTCTTCAAGCTGTATGCGTGGGACGGCAAGGCGCTGAAGCAGCAGTTCAGCATCGATTTCGTCAAAGAGAAACTCGGCGCGCCACACCAGATGCGGTTCGGCGCGTATTCGCTGTACGGTCAGAAGCCGCCGGCGGGGCAACTGGCCCAACAATGACGGTATGGCGCGTGGCCCTCGCCGCAGCGGTTCTCGCGGCGAGCGGCGCCACTTGCGCAGCGGAGCATCAACACCCCGCGCCCACCGTACTCGCGCCGGGCTATTTCGCGCTCGAGTTTCCCGCGCCGGTGCCTGGCACGTATCAACTGCCGCCGCTGCGAGCCGCTGCCGACGGTGCCGTGCTCGACGACTCCGGCCACACCAGGCACCTCTACGACTTCATGGGCGACCGCGTCGTACTGCTGAGTTTCATCTACACGACGTGCAGCGACGTGAACGGTTGCCCGTTGGCCGCCTATGTACTGAAGCGGGTGCAGGATCGCGCCGTGACCGATCCGAACCTGCGCGCCAAGCTGCGCATCGTCAGCCTGTCGTTCGACCCGCAGCACGACACGCCGGCGGTAATGGCTGAATACGGTGCCCGGTTGCGCGCGCCGGGCTTCGACTGGGCGTTTCTGACGACCGCGTCCGACGACGTCTTGAAGCCGACGCTCGATGCGTACGACCAGTCCGTCTATCGCGACGAGTCCGGTGCCGTTTCCCACATCCTGCGCGTGATGCTGATCGACGAGCAGCACCGCGTGCGCAATATCTACAGCGTGTCTTTCCTGCACGCGGATACAGTATTGAGCGACGTTCAGAGTCTGCTGCTGGAAAGCCTCCAGTCCCCGCAATGAACACTCACGTGCTACGCGGATCCATCCGCAGCAGCACGATCTTCGGCTTCTCGGGGTCGCCGTTCTTCAGCATCTCGCGCCAACGGTCGTATTTGGCCGCGAACGCAGCGAGCACGCGAGATCGTTCGGCGGGATCGGTGACCAGCGCGGCGGTGCGCGGGTAGACCTTGTCGCCGATCTTGAGCCGCACGTTCGGATCGCGGGCGATGTTGCGGTTCCAGAAGCGTTCCGTTGGAAATTCGCCGCCCCCGTAATACAGCGACGGCACATACAGGGTTCCATCGCTCGTCACCACCGTGGTAGTCACCGAATGCGGAACGAAGTACCAGGTGGCCGTCTCGACGAAGATCTCGTCGACGCCGTCGCTGAACGACCAGTCGGTGACCGGGGTAGTGACGACCTCGCCATGTAGCCATTGGCCCGGGCGGCGATCGTGCGGCTCGCACGCCACCATTCCAGCCAGCGCCAACAAGAGCAATGCCCTCGTCCAGTTGCGTTGCATGCTCACTCTCCGAATTCGCCACCGCGGCACTCTATCGCGGACCGTGGCATCGCAACAAAGCCGCGTCTATGCTCGCCACTTCGAATGCATAAGGGGAATCCATGGACACGCTTGCACGAGTGCTGGCCGCCACGACGCTGATCATGTTCGTTGCAGCGGCGAACGCTGCGCCGCTGACACCGGAGCAAACGGAGTTTCGCGCCATCTACAAGGAACTGGTCGAAACCAATACCACGTTGTCGGCGAACAACTGTATCGGCGCGGTGGAAGCGATGGCGGCGCGATTGAAGTCCGCGGGGTACGCGGACACCGACATTCGCCAGATCGCCCCGCCCGACCGGCCGAAGAAGAGCAACCTGGTCGCGGTGCTGCACGGCACCGACAAGAAAGCCAAGGCGATTCTGCTGCTCGCGCACATCGACGTGGTCGAAGCGAAACGCGAAGACTGGGTGCGCGATCCGTTCACGCTGGTCGAAGAGGACGGTTATTTCTACGGTCGCGGCACCGCCGACGACAAAGCGATGGCGGCGATCTTCGTCGACGCGATGATGCGGTACAAGAAGAGCGGTTATAAGCCGGCGCGCGACATCAAGATCGCGCTGACGTGCGGCGAGGAAACGCCGTACGACTTCGACGGCGCCGAATACCTCGTCGAGAACAACCACGATCTGATCGATGCAGAACTCGCGCTCAACGAAGGCGCCGGCGGACGGCTCGACAACGAAGGCCAACGGATCTACAACGGCGTGCAGGCCGGCGAGAAGGTATATCAGGACTATCGGTTGGAAGTGACCAATCCCGGCGGCCATTCCTCGCGGCCGGTGAAGGACAACGCCATCTATCGGCTGGCGGCTGGGCTCACGCGGCTCTCGGCTTTCCAGTTTCCGATCCAGTTCAACGACGCCACGCGCGGTTACTTCGAGCGCATGTCGAAAATCGAAACCGGCCAGGTGGCAAGCGACATGCGGGCGATTCTGAGCACGCCGCCCGACGCCGAAGCGTTGGCGCGCATCCAGGCCGACCCCAGCTACAACTCCATTCTTCACACCACCTGCGTCGCCACGATGCTCGACGGCGGCCACGCGCCGAACGGTCTGCCGCAACGCGCCGGCGCCAACGTGAACTGCCGGATTTTTCCGGGCGTAACGCAGGACGAAGTGCGGCTCACGCTCGAACGCGTGGTGGACGATCAAGGCATCAAGGTGTCGTTCGTCAATCCGCCGGAAAAAGTATCGCCTCCGCCGCCGCTGACCAACGCGGTACTCGGGCCGATCGAGAAGCTGACGCAGAAGATGTGGCCGGGCGTGCCGGTGGTGCCGACCATGGCGGCCGGTGCAACCGACGGTCGCTTCCTGACGCCGAACGGCATTCCGACGTATGGCGTCAGCGGCATTTTCGCCGACCCGGAAACGACCAACGCGCATGGCCTGAACGAGCGGGTTCGAGTGCAGTCGTTGTACGAAGGGCGCGAGTTCCTCGATCAGCTGATCAAAGCCTATGCGGGCGCACACTGATCGTTCTCTCGACTGAGTTCGTGCGTACGTCGGAACTCAGTCGAAGTAGCTGGCCCATTTGCTCAGCACGCCTTGCACGCAACGTGCGTTCGCACGGTAGATCCGCTCCCGCCCGACCACATCCACGTCGAGCAATCCGCTTGCCACGAGCGTGGCGAGGTGCCGGCTGGTGGTCGGCCAGCTGCATTCGAAACGATTTGCGATCTCGCCGGCGTTGCAGGCGCCGCGGTAATGCACCGAGAGCAGAATCTGCCGCCGCGCCGGATGGGCCAGCGCCGCAAACACGCTGTCGGCCACTTCGACTTCCTTGAGCGCCTTTGACTTAGACACGCACTGCTTCGACGTGCGGAAACTCCATGTTCGGCTTGCCGCCCCGCGTCTCGCACAGATGATCCATCGGCTCCCATATGGCCATCACTTCGGGATGCTCGTGCGCACGGTCTACCGCGCCGTCGCGCCAGTCGAAAATCTCGAAGTAGATCGGCTTGCCGTTGTCCTGTTCCTCGCCTTTGAAATGCTGCGGCGGGTCGTCGGTGACGAGCCCCAGCTGATGCAGCGTCGCCCAGTGTTTCTTCAGCAGCACCTCGAACTTCGTTTCGTTTCCGCGCGCGACGCGATAGTGGCATATCACCTTGTTCGCCATGTTGCCTCCCATACGATTAGCAGACAGGCTAAATGTAGAGTGCGCAAAATCGGTTAGCAAGTACGCTAATCTTCAGCCGACGTGATTTCGACGTATGACTCCGTGCGGGTGCGTCAGATCTCGAGCACTCGCAGGCGAGGAATGCGGGCAAAGTCTCGAGTGTCGTGCGTGATCAGGGTCAATTGGCGCCCCAGTGCCTGCGCCGCGATCAGCGTATCCATCAAGCCGATCGGTTTTCCTGTCACTTCCATTCGGGCGCGTGTCGTCCGCGATCGCGCGACCGATCGAACATGTGTCAATCAGATACCGCACCGAACGGATCCCGAATCGAAGTTGAGTTGAGCGGCCGGCGCAGAATGGGTCCAAGCGTTTTCCGATCCGTGACACCGGTCGAGATGCGGCATGCAAATCTGTAGGCTGTGCCAACGGCACACCGCTCTGGAAAACCGTTCCCATGTCCGATTCCTCGTCACCCGACACGCCAACCTGGTCGCGGCGCCGGTTGCTCATGGCCGTTGGCGCGG
>DATJGR010000135.1:0-6418 GCA_035494855.1 Pseudomonadales bacterium
TCGAGTAATGCACCACCCGGAAGCCGTGCCGGACACAGGCTTCGCTCAAGGATGAACGGAACCTTCGCACGAAGCGGGGCTGGCGCAAGGTCGGTATGCCGCGTCTCAGGCGGATCGTGACATGCACCGGCAGGCGGGCAACGATGCCCTCGCGTTGCCGGTGCATGACCCGCGGTCGCATTCCTCGCGGCCGACCTGCGCCGCAGCGCGGTCCACCGCGACCGGTGCGATAGCGCACCCCATCTAACGTGAGTTGTTCGGGTCTCCGCTTGTTGGTCGATCGCGCCATGGCGAGAGATTAGGGCCATGGTGGAAACGCGGATGCCGGGTAACGTCCCTCTGTGCGGTGCGAGATCTCGCACGACGAGGGGTGGGTGAATCGGGCACGGTCGATTCGTTCTAGCGGGCTTGGTTTGGTAATGAGGGGGTGGTGGTGCGATGGGCGCCTGCGTCGCATGAGATGTCGCGTCGGTTGGACCGTTGGTTGCTCTGAAATTGGACCATCGCCCTAATCAATGCGGGTGTCGGGTTGACGAGATCGAGTTGATGCGGGCGCGGGCGACTAGATCACGCGGTGTGCCCACGGAACAACCTTTGGTCGGCGAGCGCATCGATTAGGGCGATGGTCCAAGCCACGACAAGGGGCGACAGTCCAACCCGCGCGACGCTTCGCAGATTGCAGGCGCTCATCGCACTACCATCGCCCTTATTAACAAACCCTGCCCGTCCAAACGGGTCGACCAAGCCTAGCTCATCTGGTTTTGAACCTAATCCACACCGCCACAACCCAAAATGCCTAGGGCCTTGTTCCCGAGTGCCTCGAAGCCCGATCCGCGAGACTCCCTAGCCCAGACGACTCCGATAAGGGGCGAGATCCCAGTTCGGATAGCGCGCCTGTGCGCGTGCCAGCGTCGTTGCGTTCCAGAACGGATGGCCCGGAGGTTGTACCCCGAAGCACGCCAACTGTTCCGGCGTAGCGTGATCGAAGACGTTGTGCCATGGCTTCATGTGGTGGAACGGCCACGCGTGATAGCCGATCGCGTCGTTGCACGCCCGCTTGTAGCAGGCCATCACCGCATAGCGATGTCCGCGCGGCGCAGTCATGTTGGTGCCGCGATGAAAGACGTCGATGCTGTATGGAAAGATGCTGCCCGCCGGTGCGGCGCTGGAGCGTTCGTATGGCATGAGCCTGCCTTGTAGTTCAGGCATTGCGCGGAGCGTCGCCTCCGGACCCGCAACCGTTGCGCTATCGGTTCGGCGCACGTAGTGCATGGGCCCGTGCGCCTCGGTGACGTCGCTGAAGTAGCACAGGATCGTGACGCAGTTGAGACATTCGTCGTCGGACGGCGCGGTGAGCGTGTGATTGACGAAGTCGCAGTGGAACGGCTGGTCGTAATCCGCATCGCCGGTGAATTTCGCCCACGCCTGGCATTGATACAGATACACGTCGTCGCTGCGCATCGCGCTGCGCGCGAACTCGATCAGCGCCGGATGCACGCCGATGAGATTCAGGGCTGGCGAGCAATCGAACGGAATCGCGTCGAACGTGGCGAACTGCGCCTGATTGAAGCGGCCGAGCTCGCCGTCTTTCTTCTTGACCAACGGCGTGTCGCCGCCTTCCGAGCGGCCGAATATGCGTTCGAAGTCGGCCTGCACCCCTGCGACCTCGTTGGGCGTGAAGAACCGTTCGATGCCGACCACACCGTCGCGGCGCCATCGTTCCACCTGATCGGGCGTGAAGCGCGTGCTCATGACGTTTCTCCATTGGCGCGCCAGAGCCAGCGCAGCGAATCGGCAAACAGCGCGCCGCCGTGCCGCAGACTGTGGCCGCCGGTGCCGAACTCGAAACGATGGTCGTAGCCGGCATATCCGAGTGCATCATCCATCGTCCTGTTCGCCAGCGGCCAATTGCCGAACAGCGTTTCGGCGTCATTGACGCCGCTCTGAAGGAATATCCGCAACGGTTTGCGCGGTGTAGTTCGGATCAGATACGGATAGTTGTGCCCGCCGCGGATATTCGTGAACGAGCCGCAGTGACTCAGCACGCGGCGAAAGTGGTTCGGGTGTTGCCACGCCACGGTGAACGCGCAGATGCCGCCGCTGCTGATGCCGCACACCGAACGGCGCTCGGGATCGTCGGTGAGCGTGAGGGCGTGCTCGCGTACAACGAACGGCAGTATTTCTTCGATCAGGAACGTACCGTAATCCGATGTGAGCGAGTCGTACTCGAAGCTGCGCTGCGACAGTGCGATGTCGTTCTGCAGCGACCGATCGGCGTCGGGATCGAGCGGCTTGCCCGGGTTTACGAAGACCGCCACCGTCGGTGCTATTTCGCCGCTCGCGTGCAGGCTGTCGAGCACCTGCGTTGCGCGGATCGGGCCGCGGCGGCTGACGTAACCGAAACCGTCGTTGAACACGATCAGCGCGGCGGGCCGCGATGCGTCGAGTCCCGCCGGGGTGTATACGAACAGATCGCGCAGCGTGTTCGGGTAGATGCGCGATTGATTCCATTCGGCGTGTTTCGTCACCGTGCCGGCGGCGATCGACGCATCGGGGAACGCTTCGGGGCATGGGTGATACGCAGCGTCGCCTGCATGAGTCAGCGACGGCACGATGTCCGCGTTGGACCGGCCGTTGACCTCCATCGGCGTCGGCCGGTCGAGTCCGAGCGCAACATGGGTCTTCACATCCATCGGCATGAGCGGTCTCCGTCACCCACTACCTGCATCCTACCGTGTCGTGTCGGCGTCAGTCCGCGAACGGTTCAGGGCCGATACCGCAATCGCAACTCCCGCAACCATCAGCGCGGAAGCAACGAAGAACGGTGACCCGACGCTGAACGCGTGCGGGTCCGCGCCGGCCACGGCGGCGAACAACAGGCCGAACACGCTCGGCGCGATCACGCCGTTGAGGCTGACGATGCTGCGCTCCGAACCGGATAGGCGCCCTCGATCGGATGCACCGATGATCCGGTTCATGATCGCCTGTCGGACCGGCTCGCACACGCCGCCGACGATCATCACGAATACGCTGGCGACGAACTGCCGGCCGGTCAGCGCCAATCCGCACAGGGTCGACGCCATCGTTTGCAGCATCAGGCCGGTCAGCAGTGTTCGGCGTTCGCCCAATAGCCGGATTGTTCGCGACACCAGACCTGTCTGCACTGCCATGCCCGACAACATCACGAATGTCGCGTAGAGGCCGATCGAGCGCGGTGTCCAACCGAACCGGAACGTGACGTACAAGACGAAAATGCTGTTGACGCCGGTGGCGCCGAAATTCAGCAGCAACAGCGCGCCCTGCCACGGTTTGAGAGTCGGGTAGTCGCGCCAGATGCCGGACACCACGCCGATCGGGTGAATCGAACGCCACGTCAGCGTCGCGCGATGCTCCCCCGGCAAGGACTCAGGCAGGAACAAGAAGGCGAGCGCCAGGTTCACGGCGGCGAGCGCGGCGGCGATCCAGAACGGCGTTCGCGTACCGATCTCACCGGCCAGTCCGCCGATCAGAAATCCCGCCGCGGCGCCGCCGCTGAACGCAGCAGCGAGGTAACCGAAGCGAGCTGCCCGCCGGTTTGGTTCGGTGACGTCGGCAATGTACGCATTGGCCGCCGACAGGCTACCGGCAGCGATGCCGGAGACCGCGATGGCCGCGAACAACCAGCCGACGTTCGTTGCCGACGCGAGCAATATCGAATTGACCACGAGACCGGCGCTCGAGGCGAGCAGGATAGGTCGACGACCGAACCGGTCCGACAGCGCGCCCTGTATCGGACTCGAGAACAACTGCATGACCGCGTACAGAGTGGCGGTGGCGCCGTAGATGGTCGACATCTGCGCCATCGAACCGCCGGTCAGCGATTTCAGCAGCTGCGGCATCACCGGAAACGCGATTGTGCCGGCGAGCGCTTCGAGCGCGATGTTGACCAGCACCAACGCCACCCCGGCACGCCTAACCGGCGTGCTGCGAGGTTCTGCTGCGGTATCGATGATCTAAAGAATCTGCTGGGTGGCCCCGACAGGTTTTCCGATCAGGTCTTCATTCGCATGGGGCCGAGATAATCGCGCTTGCCGAGCGGTGCACCTTTCATGCGCAGAATGTCGTAGGCCGTCGTGGCGTGGAAATGCAGGTTCGGCATCGAGAACGACAAGAGGAAACCCTCGGCAACGAACGGCAGCTTGTTTTGCCCCAGTTGGAAGATCACGTCCTTGCCTTCGAGTTTGTCGATCGACTCGCGTGACGCCTGCTGCAGCTTGGCGCGTGCATCGGCGATGAGTTTCTGCAATCCGGCGTAGTCCTGGTCCATCGGACCGGACGGCGGCTTGAACAGACCGGCCTGCACGCCCTCGATCGCGCCGAGCGAGTGGTGGGCCACAGCGATCACCTGAAAGCGGAACGGCAGCATGTCGGGCTGCAACCGCGTCTCGACGAGTTCGTTCAGGTCGATGCCGGTCGCCTTGCAGTGTGTGAGGCCCTTGTCGAGAAAACCTGCCACGCCGCCGAGCGTCTGCAGAAAAGAAGCCACGCTGATGTCGTACAGCGAGATCGCCATGTGAATCACCCCTACCAGTTGTGTAGGACGAGTGTCGATCAAAAGTCCGATCGCGCGCCACCGGTTTTGGCTCGACGGAACACTGTCGGACCACTCCTACCGAAGACACCAGCGCCGGGCGATGCGGATTTGCCGGTCTGCTGACACCTTGCGAACTGCACTTGGATTCTTATGGCGTTGGATAGAAGGCCAACATCGAGGGATTGATCATGCCTACGCGTATAGCAATCTTGTTCGCAGCGGCACTATTGGCCGGCTGCGCAACACAATCGGAACGCCCGACGCAGGAAATGACACGGGCGCAAACACTCATAGATCAGGCCGAGAAAGCGGGCGCGCAGCGCTACGCGGCGGCGCAACTCGAACAAGCGCGCGCCAAGCTGGACGAGGCGAAAAAGGCCGATCGGAATGGCCGGCACGACGAAGCCCAGCAACGCGCCGCCGAAGCGGCCGCCGACGCCGAACTAGCGGTGGCACTGGCCGACAGCGGTGAGGCGCAGCGCGCCGCCACCGAAGTTCAGCAGAGCGTCGAGACGCTGCGCAGCGAAGCGCAACGTAGCAGCACCATCAGCAGCTCGACCTTGAACGACACCAACTCCAACCCTTAGTGAGGAACCGATCATGAAGCACATCCTCATAGTACCAATCGCCATTGGCGCCATGTGGCTTGGTGGCTGCGCCTCTACGCCGAAACACGTTGCGAGCCTCGAACAAGCACGTAGCGAAGTGCAAACGCTGCAGCAGGATCCGCTGGTGACGCAGGCAGCAAGCAGCGAGCTCGCGGCCGCGAGAAAGTCGCTCGCCGCAGCGGAAGACGCGTTCCAGCACGGCAAGTCACTCCCGACGATCGATCACTACTCTTATCTCGCCACGCAACAGGCGCAGACCGGTGAAGCGCGCATCGCGCAAATGCGTGCGAAAGAACAGGTTGCCAAGGGTGAAGCGGAACGCAATCGAGTGCTCCTCGAAGCGCGCACGCAACAAGCCGACGTGGCCACCGCAACGGCGAAGCAGGAACAACAGAACGCGAAGGAAGCTAAGCGCGAACTCGCCGAACTGCAAGCGAAGCAGACCGATCGCGGCATGGTGGTCACGCTCAGCGACGTGCTGTTCGACACCGGCGCGGCAACGCTGAAACCCGGCGCGGACCTCGCGCTCGGACGCGTCGCCGACTTCATGCAACAGAACCCGAACACGAAACTGATCGTCGAAGGGCACACCGACAGCGTCGGATCGGATACGTACAACGAAGGGCTGTCGCAGCGGCGCGCCGATGCGGTAAGAGCCGCGTTGATATCACGCGGCATTCAGAGTGATCGCGTCGAGACCGTCGGACGCGGCGAAGGGTTCCCCGTTGCCAGCAACGACACGCAGGAAGGCCGCCAACAGAACCGTCGGGTGGAGATCATCTTCTCCGACGAGTCTGGTTCGTTCGCCCAGTCGGCCCACTCCGTCAGCGGTCGCTGAGGCGGGCTTTCTGCCACTCCACGAAACGCCGCGCGTCTGCGCGGCGTTCGTTCGTCTGCGGGGAGTGAATCGGCGGTGGTGGTAGCCTTCCTGCGCCACAGCAGGAGGGTGCAGATGAACTGGGATGCAATCGGCGCGCTGGGCGAAGTGCTCGGATCCATCGCGGTATTTCTCACGCTGGGTTATCTCGCGGTGCAGGTGCGTCACGCCAGGGAGCAGGTGCGGCATTCGATCAGCCAGAACAGCACGGGTGGGAACCGCGATCTGTTCCTTGCGCGCGCGATGGACGCGCGGTTGATCGGTCGCAACGTCAGGGTGAACGAAGCGTTGGGCGGTCAGCCAAGCGTGTTCGAAGCAACGCTCGTCGAGGAGGTTGGGCTGACGGCCGAAGAAGCGGCG